>CATZMG010000046.1 GCA_958421655.1 uncultured Collinsella sp. | reverse complement strand
GCGAGGCGAATGGCTGAGCGGTATCGATATGCGGGTTCAACGGTATTATATTGACTACATAGATTATTAACTTGCTTGACTTGTAAACCTAGTCGTCCTGTCATCATATTCAACTTCGAAAAAAGGGGAATGAAGGCATCCCGATGCATCGAGTATTACTGGAACCCCGGCGATACGCTGAATGATTTGTGACGAATAGTCATGTCCATCAAGAAGGCTCGACGCTTCGGGCAGCTCGTCAATCGATATATCAATTCTTGGAGACATGTATTCCTACCATTTTTAAAGAAACAACGGCGGTAATCGCTATCGCGATTGCGCCAATAATACCGAGCGCCATCTATTTATACTTGATTTAAGGCGGAGTGGAATGTGGGCGCGCAAGGAGATGCGGAATCGATGAGAGCCTCAAAAAAAATTACTGCAGTGTTATCATCTTTCATCCTCTCTATTCTTCCATTTCTGATTCTATGGGCGGCTTGGTCAGTCCTCCCTGATACAATTCCCGCTCATTGGAGTGGGGGTGTGGTTGATCGATGGGGTAATAAGCTTGAATTGCTGGTTGTTCCGCTGTTTTCTCTGATTGGTTCTATTGCAATTTCTGTGTACCTTATTGTTTCCACGCGGCGAAGAGAGTTCGCGGATTTCTCTGTTCGAATGCGACGGGACTTTGTTGCGTGCTATATTTCTAGTCTTCTTTTATCGACAACCTGCTCAGTGATAATTGCCGTTTGGGTTCAGTTGATTCTTACGCAAAACACTGCGGTTGATGGGGGGCTTGGACTATCGATCCTGCATTCCCTTCCCGGGCTATATGTGATCTTGTGCGCTTTGCCGCCTTTTTATGCGAGCGGCGAGAGCAAAAAGGCAGAGCGCCTGATAACAGTTCTTATTGGCGGCGCGGAGATTGTTCTTTGTGGAATAGTGCTTGAAGGTTCGGCTGCCTCTTATGCGATGATTGGACTGATGATTCTGTTCTGTGCGTTTGAGATTGTGTCACTGGTAAGGGATAGCCGGTCCTTATGAGTTGAATTACGCGCGTGCGGATATAAAGGGTGGCATGTTAAATTTGTTGAAAGCTCTGACATGCGCTGTCGACTTCATTAAAATCGATTGCCGATCAAGTCTTCCTATATATGCGAGCCCCAAGAAACTGCGCTGTGAACCTGAGTCCTCTATCGATCGGCCCGGTGCACCGGGCCGCTGTCCTCGAGCCGGCAACAGCTTGCCGGTCTCAAAACGTATGCCGTCCGGCACGACCGACAGCCGAGCCTTGCGCCCCGCTCGAGCTGTGCCAGAACCCCGTGCCGAAACCCACGCAGCCGATGGCAGGGGAATTCAGCCTCGGCCATCGAGGAGCCGACCTAGGGACGGCGCCCCAGTCCTCGAAGGATTTCCACCGCCCCTTACAGGCCTGGATAAAGTTAACGGTTGATTCAATCCGGCTGAATAAGCCGAGCATGGGCCGGTTGGCATAATGCAAGGTAAAAAGGCAGATGCGGCCGTACGCCGGTGCGGGGTTCGGGTGATGCGATAGGATGTGATACACGTATTACATCTAACCGGGAGGTGCATAATGGCAACCGCCACCGCAGCCCTGAGAATCCCCGAGGACCTCGCGGACAGGTACGACCGCTTGGCGAAGTCGACGGGCCGCACGAAAACCTTCTACATGACGGAGGCCCTCGCCGCCGAGATAGACAGGCTCGAATACGAGTACGGCCTCATGAATTATCCGGGAAGCGTTTGGTTGCGAGGCATGCCAGTGTGAGGGCCTGATTCGTCAGGCCCCGCACAGGGGGACCGCGATGGTGGCCACCGCGCCGCCCGAGGGGCTGTTGGCGAGCGAGACGTCGCCCCCGTGGGCGCTCGCGGCCTCGGAGGCGGCGTGGAGGCCGAGCCCGTAGTGGCGCCCTCCGTCGCGCGAGGAGCGGGAGGAGTCGTCTGTGAAGAGGCGCTCGCAGCCGCGTTCGAGGGCGGCGGGAGAGAAGCCCGGTCCGTCGTCGGCCACCTCGATGACGAGGTGTCCACCCTCGACGTCGCAGGAGACCGCCACGCGCGAGCGCGCGTGCTCGGCGGCGTTGGCCACGAGGTTCGCGGCGGCTCGCGCCAGGGCGGTTCGGTCGAGCGGGGCCTCGGGCGCGCCCGCGACAGCGGGGCCCGTGGCCGCGTCGAGCGTCACGCCTCGCGCCCGGGTGATCTGGGCGGCTTCGGCGAGGACCTGCTCGCAGAGCTCGGCCGGCCGCATGGGGGCCCTCTCCGCCCCGCCGGACCCGCGCGAGGCCTCGATGAGCAGGCGTACGTAGCCGTCGAGCCTTTCGACGCTGCCGGCTATGTCGCGCGCGGCGGCCGCGAGGTCGGCGTCTTTCTCGTCTTCCAGCTCCTCCGCCACGAAGTCGGCGTTGGCGCGCAGCACGGTGAGCGGCGTCTTGAGGTCGTGGGCGAGCGACGCCACCTGCTCGCGCTGCCCCCGCTCCGCGGCCCAGCGGGCCTCGAGCGACTCGGCGAGGGAGGTCCGCATGGCGTCCATCGCGGCGAGGACGTCGTTCACCTCGCGCACGTTGGTGCTGCCGACCGCAAAGTCGAGCTCCCCCGCGCCGACGCGCCCCGCTGCCTCCGCGAGCGGCGCCATCTTGCGCGAGATCACGCGGCTCGCACGGCGCGCCACGAGCGCGAGCGCGAGCGCGCTTCCCGCCGCGGCGCCGACGAGCATGAGGTTCTGCGGGTTGGGAAGCAGGCCGGCAAGGTCGCGCGAGACCCACTGCGGCAGGTACTCGCTGACGAGTGCGCAGGCCCCGCCGCCCTTGAGCGGGAACGCGGCGTAGGTGAGGCCCGAGCCCCCGCCCTCGATCTCCACTGTGCCCGGATCCGCGGCGAGTGTCGCACGGGCCATTTCCGTCGCGTCCTCGAGCCGCGTGTCCTCGAGGTCTGTCATCAGCACGTATCCGTCCTTGTTCAGGATGAGGTAGCGGTACGCCGTCGGCACGTCCTGCTGCCCGCAGACGCCGTCGCGTGCCAGGCCCTCCGCGACCTCGCGCGCATTGGCCGGCCCCCAGCTTGCCTCGTAGACGAAGCCCGCGTTGATCGCCGCGGAGAGCGCCATGAACGAGGCGAGCCACGCCGTGGCGACCGCCGCGAACGCGTAGGCGAAGTAGCGCGCGATAACGAAGGAGAGCGGCATGCCTCGGCGACCTCGCGCCCCGGTCCTCAGAGCTGCCACTTGTACCCCATCCCCCAGACGGTCGCGATCGGATCGGCGCCGGCCTCGGAGAGTTTCCTCCGGGCGCGGCTGACCTGCATGGATATGGCCGCGTCGTCGGCGTCGCTCTCCCAGCCGAGCACCGCCTCGCGTATCTGCGCGCGGCTCATGACCTGCCCGGGGTGGCGCGCGAGGTGCTCGCAGATGGCGTACTCGGTGGGCGTGAGCGGCACGGTCTCGCCGCCCACGGCGAGGTCGCGCGCCCCGAGGTCGATCCGCACCTCCCCGAAGGAGAGGGCGTGCGAGCGCGGCCGGCGCTCTCGGCGTAGATGGGCCGCGACCTTGGCGCGCAGTTCCGCGGCCCCGAAGGGCTTGCGGACGTAGTCGTCGGCGCCCAGGCCGTAGGCGGCCACGGCGTCCTCCTCGGCCACGCGCGCGGTCAGGAAGACGATGGGCCCGTCGAAGTCCGGGCGGATCTGCCGCACGAGCTCGAAGCCGTCGAGCCCCGGCATCATGACGTCGCAGAGCACGAGGTCGAAGCGCGAGAGGTCCATCCCCAGGACCGCCGTCGGGTCCGATGCCTTGACGACCTCATAGCCGTCGCGGCCGAGGACGCGCGCAAGCGCGTCGAGGATCGCCCGTTCATCATCCACTGCCAGTATCCTCGCCATGTTCGACCTCCTGAAACTCTCGTCGGAATTGTACTAGCGGCGCACTCAGCGGTCCAGAGCCCTGCGCGCAGCCGCGGGCGCCTCGGCCGCGTCGCACGCGCGGTAGCGCACGCCCGAGCCGCCGCGCGCCTCGATCTCGAGCCAGCCCTCGCCGTCCGACTCCCGCCCGAAGAAGATGAGCTGGAGCTCTCGGACATTGCCTCTGTCGTCCGCCGCGTCCACCAGGTAGACGTAGTTTGCCCCCGCCCCAGTGGCGTCGGCGTCGGAGCTCGCGTGGCTGCCGGGCTCGGGCGCGGGCGCCCACATGGCGATCTCAGGGTTGGGCAGCACGCGGTCGGCGATCGAGCGCAGCGCCGACCCCAGCCGGCGTCGAGCAGGGCATTCCCGCCCAGGACGAGCGCTGCGGAGAGGAGGACGAGCATGGCGGCGAGCGGCCTCCTACGCATCTACCCTCCCGTCCTCGAAGCGGCAGAACCAGGCGAGAAGGACGGCGGCGGCTGCCAGGGTGAGCACGAGGCTGGCGAGCGCAGTCGTGAGGAGAGGGCCCGCCGCGCGTGCGGCGTCGATGAAGGCCTCCACCCCGAGCGACCCCAGGCGCGCGGGCCAGGCGAGCGGCACCCAGCTCAGGGGCGTCGCCAGGGCACCGGTGAGCTCGCCGGTCATGAGGCCGTGCGCAAGTCCGCCCACTGAGAAGAACGCGAGGAGCATTCCCGCCGCGCCGGCGCCGATGGCGGCGTTGCGGCCGAGGCGCAGGGCCAAGCCGAGCCCCAGCGCGTAGAGGGGCAGGCTGCCCAACACGATGCCTGCCCAGGCGGCCGCAAGCGGAGCGGGCCCGAGCGGCAGGCGCCCGGCGACGGCGAGCACGGCCCCGAACACGCCGAGCGCCACGGCCAGCGCGCCCGCGCCGAGCGCCGCAAGGGCGAGCAGCTTCGCCGCGACGGCGCGCCCGCGCGAGGGGACCGCCGTGAGGTTGGCGAGGCGCCCGGCAGCGCGCTCCTCGTCCACGGCGAGCCCGCAGACGATGGCGGACATGAGCGGCATGAGGGCGCCGAGGAACTGGGCGTAGGCGTCCGCGCCCAGCGCCGGGTCCCAACGGGTTACGGAGAAGTACTCGCCGCAGGCAAGACCGGCTGCCAGGCCGCAGACGAGGTGCACCGCCGTGAGCGGGGAGCGCGCCAGGCGCAGGGCCTCGGAGAGCAGGGCCCGCGGGAGAGTCATGCGCGGCGTCGGGTCGGAGAGTCGTGTCACGGCCATCACCTCTCTTCGGAGCGCGCGAACCAGGCCGCGCCCGCCGCCGTGAGCGCGGCGAACGCGAGCGCGCAGACCGCAAGACCCGCCAGCGTGAGCATGGCGTCCGCCGTGAGCGCCCCGCCGAGCGCCATGTCCGCCGCGAGTGGCTCGCCGCTCGGCAGCACGGGGATGAAGCTCGTGGGGATGACCATGCTCGCGGACGGCGGAAAGAGCTGCGGCAGCGGCACCAACGACCAGGCGAACCCACCCACGAGCTGCACGGCGAGCGGGCAGAAGATGCCCGCGAGCATGCCGAGCCGCGCCGTGAGGAAGAGCCCTGCGGGGATCATCCACGCCGCGGTCACCGTGTTGGCGAGCGCGCAGAGGAGCATCGTGAGCGTGCCCGCGGCCGTGAGGCCCTGCGACGAGAACGCCGAGCCCGCGAGGTAGATGCCGAAGACCACGAGGTTCGAGAGTGTGCAGAGCGCGAGGCACCAGAGCGCCTTGGCCCACCAGGCGCGCCCGAGCGGGAAGCCCAGGCCCAGAAGCCCTCGCATCCGCGCGCGAGCGTCCGCCCGCGCGACGCACGCCACCACGAGCGAGAGAGACACGGGCAGGAAGAGCGCGTACCAGTAGTTCCACGCGCTAAAGATCTGCACGCCCCGGTAGGGCATCGCGCCGAGCAGCGGCATCGGCAGCGCCATGAGCACGGCCAGGCGAACCGGTGCCGCGTGGCGCGACTTCAGGGCCTCGGCGCGCAGGCCCGCGAGCAGGCCGCCTTTCTCGCCCGTCATGCCGCCACCTCCCCGCGTGCTCGTCGCCCTTCCCGGCAGAAGCTCATGAAGAGTTCCTCGAGGTCCTGCCCGGGCCGAAGCGCATCCTCGTAGGCGAGGCGCCCCCCGCAGATGATGCCGATGGTGTCCGCCATCTGCTGCACCTCGGAGAGGATGTGGCTCGAGACGATCACCGTCGTGCCCGCCGCCGCGAAGCCGCGGATCTGGTCGCGCAGCTCCTCGATGCCGATGGGGTCGAGGCCGTTGGTGGGCTCGTCGAGCACGAGCAGGCGTGGCCGGGCGATCAGCGCCAGCGCGAGCCCCAGGCGCTGCCGCATGCCCATCGAGAAGCGCCCGGCGCGCTTCTTCCCGGTGTCCGCGAGGTCCACGGCGGCGAGTACCTCATCTATGCGGCTCTCGGGAAGGCCCAGCAGCGTGGTGCGCACGCGCAGGTTCTCGCGCGCGGTGAGGTTGGGGTAGAGCGGCGCCTCCTCGATGAGGCTGCCGATTGCGTAGAGGTCCTCGCGGCGCCAGGCGTGCCCGGCAAAGAGGATCTCCCCGGCCGTCGGCCGCAGCATCCCGCAGATCATCTTGAGCGTTGTCGACTTGCCGGCTCCGTTGGGACCGAGCAGCCCGTATACCTCGCCCTCGCGGATATGAAGGCTCACGTCGGCCACGGCGTCCTGCGCCTGGTCGCCGCGGCCGAAGCGCTTGGTGAGCCCACGCGTCTCGAGCATGTAACCCATGGGTTTATCCTTTCTCTTCCGGGCGCGCGGGCCGAGCCACCGTGCCCGCGCGCCTTACCTTTCGGGTTCACCATCCATGGTGGGACGCGTTTCTAACGAAGCCGTAACGGCCGTTGGGGTCTTATATATGTCTGGACTCTCTATGCTTACGCTGGATAGACATCGCCAGAACGGGTATATTATCGAAAGTTTTGTCGTTTACCAGCGGGGGAGTCCTGTGGGCATCAAAAAGAAGATCAAAAAGGAGCTTATCGGCACCTCCGATTACCCGTCGAATAAGATCTTTACGATCTCCAATTTCATTACCTTCACGCGCCTGATTCTCACGCTGGTCTTTCTGTACCTGTTTGTGACGGACAACAACCGCGTCGTCGCGATCATTATCTATGCCATCGCGGCCTCCACTGACTGGATGGACGGTCAGATCGCCCGTATGACCAAAACGGTTTCGTGGCTCGGCAAGGTTATGGATCCCATCTGTGACCGTGCGTTGCTGTTTACCGGTGTGCTGGGTCTGGTAGTCCGCGGCGAACTTCCCATCTGGGTCTGCGTGCTCATCATCGGGCGCGATATCTACCTGGGAATCGGCACACTCATCGTGCGCCACTATCACCGCCGCCCCATTGACGTCGTCTTTCCCGGCAAGATTGCCACGGCGCTGCTCATGACCGGTTTCTCGCTCATGCTGCTTGGCTTTCCCACTGTGGATGGCTGGCACCTGCTGCCCGCTACGTTCACGGCCTTCCCGGGCCTCAACGGCAGCCCGGTACCGCTTGGCATCTTCTTTGTGTACGGCGGCGTCATCTTCTCCATGCTCACCGCCGTCATCTATTCCATTAAGGGTGGAGCAGCCATTAAACAAGCCGTGGCGCATCCAGAGGACGAAGACATCGACTTTCTTAACCCCGAAATCGAAGACTAAGCCATTGGGGTATGATTACGTACAGTACATTTTTTGCGGCATGTCCGCGTTAAGTTAGGGGTTGTCATGGACAACATGGTTAACAATATGTCTCAGAACGATAAGGCCTCAGACGCCACCTGCGTTTTCCGCGTTCCTTCGAGCGATGTCACCGTTCCCGACCTCATGGCCAACGTGCACATAACCGCGCCCGTGTTGTCTATCGTCAAGGGCCCGCAGACCGGCGCCGCCTTTGAGCTCGAGGACAACGTGACCACCATCGGCCGCGATCCCGCCAACGGCATCTTCCTCAACGATATGACCGTGTCGCGTAGCCACGCGCGCATTATTCGAGAGGGTCTGGGTGCCCGCATCGAGGACCTGGGCTCACTCAACGGTACGTGGGTTGACGGCGCTATCGTCAACGGCGCACCGCTGCACGATGGCTCTTCCGTCCAGATCGGTACGTTTACGCTCATCTACCACGAGAGCACGCCGGAGCGCATCGAAACCGGTGAGTAGGGCATGGCCGAACGCAATTATCTGAGTATCGGCCAGGTCGTCAATCTACTTCGAGGCGCATACCCCGATCTTTCGAACTCAAAAATTAGATTTCTCGAAGATGAGGGGCTCATCACCCCTCATCGCACGCCTAAGGGCTATCGTCAGTACTCCAAGGAGGACGTTGACCGCCTGGAGGTCATTCTGCACCTCCAGAAGACTCGCTACATGCCGCTCAACGTGATCAAGCAGCGCCTGGAAAACGCCACGGACCTGTCTACGCTCGCCTACGAGGTGGGCCTGTTGTCCGATGTTCCGCTCAAGACGGAACCCAAGGAGACTAAGCAAAAACTGCATCCCATCGAGACCATCCCCGATATGCTCGGCGTCGAGATCTCGTTTATCCGCTCCCTGGCCGAAAACGACCTCATTCGCATCATCAAGAGCCCGCAGAATCGCGAGCTTGTCGATGGCCGCGATTTCCCGATCATCCGCTATTGCTCCGAGCTTTCGCGCTTCCATATCGAGCCGCGCAACCTGCGCCAGTACGTATCGTCCGCAAACCGCGAGTCCTCGATGTTTGAGCAGGTGCTCGTAAGCATGCTCGGTATGGATACTTCCGACGACGAGCGCGATGCTAAGCTCGAGCGTGCCTTTAAGAAGCTGCATGACCTCACCGAGGGCGTGCATACCGCACTGCTCAAAAACCGCGTATTTGAGTCACTCAACGCCGTAGTCGAGGACGCTGACATCGATGCTCTCGATGAGGAGATCGCACGCTCCGAGTCAACCAAGGCCAAAAGCGAAGAGACGTCTACCTCCGCGGTCCCCGTGCGTGAGGAATCCCTCGTGCAGCCGCTCAAGGTTGTCGCCCCCTCACGCGCCGGCACCGCCAGCGCGGCCAAATAGACGCTGCTACAAACCAGCCTCCCCTGAAAGGTCATGCCATGTACGACTTCGAATCTCATATCGTCGACATCCCCGACTATCCCGAGCCCGGAGTCGTCTTTAAGGACATCACGCCGCTCTTCGGTAATCCCGAAGCGCTAAAGGCCATGGTAGATGCCCTGGCCGAGCATTTTGCCGGCATGGGCATCACCAAGGTCGTGGGTCCCGAGGCTCGCGGCTTTATGGTCGGCGTGCCCGTGGCCGTCGCCCTGGGCGCTGGCTTTGTGCCCGCACGCAAGCCGGGCAAGCTGCCTCGCAAGACGGTGAGCGAGAGCTACGAGCTCGAATATGGCACCGACTCTATCGAGATCCACGCCGATGCCATTACCTCTAAAGATACCGTGTTGATTCTGGATGACTTGGTCGCGACGGGCGGAACCGTCGAGGCAACAGGTAAACTGGTGCGCGATATGGGCGCAAAGCTTGTGGGCTACGGTTGTATCCTCGAGCTTGCGTTTCTCAACCCGCGCGAGAAGCTCACGCCCTCCAACGAGGACGTCGAGCTCTTTAGCCTGGTAACGGTGAACTAGCCGCTACCCTTAGATACCGGAAAGGAAGCTCCATGCGCACAGCAAACACGCATAAAAACATGGCACGCTGCGCTGCTACGGCAACCCTCGCTTGTGTTTTGGGCCTGGGCCTCGCGGCTCCTGCCTATGCCGATACCGCATCCGATCTTGCCGCTGCTCGTACCAAACTCGAGCAGATCGGCACGCAAACCCAGCAGATCTACGACGAGCTCGCCACTCAGACGCAGGCGCTCGACCAGACCGCTGGCGAGATCACGCAAAAGCAGCAGGAGATCGCCGATGGCCAGACCAAGCTTTCCAACTACGTTGCAGGTGAGTACAAGACCGGCGGCCTGAGCCTGCTCCAAGTACTGACGGGCGTCGATGACCTGGGCGATATGCTCAACCGTCTGTTCTACTACGGCAAGGTTTCCGACAAGCAGGCCCAGACCATCCAAGAGGTCAAAGAGCTCAAGCAGGAACTTACCAACAAGCAGGCCGAGCAGGAGAAGAACGTCGCCGCCACGCAAAAGAAGGTCGACGAGCTCAACGCTCAGCAGGCCGAGGCTCAAAACGTTGTGAACTCTCTGGACTCCCAGCTGAAGGCCGAACTTGCCGCCGAAGCCGAGGCCAATGCCGCACTGCAGGCCGGCATTAACGCCAGTACTGCCGAGAAGGCCACGGTGAACACCGAGACCGCCGGCACGACTGAGAACACTAACAAAGGTGGCGGTACGACCAATGACGGCGGCAACACGCCCGCCCCCACTCCCACGCCCGCTCCTGCCCCTACGCCGCAGCCCGCTCCGGCTCCGGCTCCGACTCCGGCCCCTTCTGCGCCGAGCCAGTCAGTTGACGGCGGTTCCGTTGTTTCGCGCGCCTACAGCAAGCTTGGCTGCGCTTATTCCTGGGGCGGTATTGGCCCGAACAGCTTTGACTGCTCGGGATTCGTTAGCTACTGCCTCACCGGTCGCTACTGCCGCCTGGGCACCACCGGCACGTTTATGGGTTGGACACGCGTTTCCGATCCTCAGCCGGGTGACGTTGTGGTCAACTCTTACCACACCGGCATCTATATTGGCGGCGGCCAGATGATCCATGCTTCCGACTACAACACGGGCGTTATCATCAGCTCTGTCGCAGCCGGCATGAACAACAACTACATTTTCGTGCGCTACTAAGTCACTCTGTATAGCAAACGAATGTGAACCTCGTGACCTTTGGGCTGCGAGGTTCATTTATTTATGACCGTGCTCCATACATGATCCCAATGTGCTAGTTTTCAATACTAGATGCACGTTTCATAGATAGGCAAGATGGCTATAATAAATGAGAAACATTTAGAAAGGACCCTCTATGAGCTGGGCACTTATCTCCGATTCGAGCTGCAACCTCCGCGATTGGCAACCGACCGCGCCCCATACCACCTTTGCATTTGCACCCCTCAAAATTCGAGTGGGGGAGCGCGAGTTCGTCGATGACCTCACGCTCGACGTTCACGAACTCAATTGCGCCGTGCAATCGGAGTCGAGCGCTTCTTCGAGCGCCTGTCCGAGCGTCGGCGAGTGGGCCGAACTCTTTAGACTTGCCGACAAGACAATTTGCATGCCCATCTCGGAGGGCGTATCGGGCAGCTATAACGCCGCCGCCACGGCACGCGATTTGGTTCTTGCCGAGGATCCTGACCGACAGATTCATCTGGTCAATTCACGCGGAGCCGGCGGCAAAATGGACCTGATTTTCCTGCTGTTCGACCGCTATCTCGCAAGCAATCCAGACGTTTCATTTGAGGAAGCCTGCAGCTATTTCGACGAGCTGGAACAGAACAGCAAGATCCTCTTTAGCCTGTGCAATTACGAAAATCTCGCCAAGGCCGGGCGTATTCCCAAGGCAGCCGGGGTCATCGCCAATAAACTCAACATTCGAGTCTTAGGCACAGCAAGCGAGGCGGGGGAGATTAAGCTCGTTGGTCACACCCGTGGCGAAAAGAAGATGCTTGGCAAGATTGTCTTCACCATGGAGGCCGAGGGCTTTACCGGCGGCGAGGTCGTTATCGACCATGTCGAGAATGAGGCGGGCGCCCAGGAACTTGCCAGCCGCATTGTGGAGCATTGGCCCGGCTCCAAGACCATCATCATGCCCTGCAACGGACTGGATTCATACTATGCCGAGATGCACGGACTCATTATCGGCTACGGCATGGGCGTGGCTTCGGGCCGATAACGTCCAACTAAACAAAAACACGGGCGGGACAAAGTGTCTGATGGCTCTTTGTCCCGCCCGTCTTGTACCTCGGTTAGCTATTAAACCCATTGAACTTTAGGTAGCTCATTAGATACGCCTTCGATACAAAAGACGATACCGCGCTGCGAACGAGCAGTGACTCGCGTGTGACCTGATGAGCCGTATCGGGTACAGGAACCTGCTCAATTGAAAAAGCTGCGCGAATCGACGCCTCGAGCTGATCAATCACATAATCAAAGGCGGTCGGTGCATCGTAGCTCAGGCGTTGAATGTTAAAGAGCGCCTGAACAGCAGCGATGGGCAGCACCTGCTTAAAAATACAGATAGCAATAAGGCGAGCGATCTGCTCGCGACCATATTGCTTTTTTACCGGAGCCGGCACCAGACCGACCTTTACGTAGTTGTTGATCATGGAAGGCGTAATGACGGGCTGCTCCACACAAATCGAAAGCGGCTCCATCCACAGTTCGATATACTCAATGACCTGGTCACGGTAGAGCGTTACATTCGGCAACTGGTTATAGCGCGGCAAGCTGAGCGTATTGAGCTTGCGGACTATATCAGACTGGATAAATGCATCAGGTAGCACCGTGGGCTGAATATCCTCTGGGCTAATGCTAACCGACGTATCGGACATGGGAATGACATGTTTAACGTGATTCATATGGTGCCTCCGTTCGTTTTCCATATTGTATTCTAGGTTATCTAGTTTTGCATACCACAATGAACGGTATGAGCGCGGCTTTAGCTCGGGTCCGGTCGCAGGATAACTGGCTCAGACTTTGCAATGTAATGTCCCGCGGCAACGAGCTTGAGGCAGCGTTGCCGCGGGACATTTAAGTAAAATAACAACCTTACATAAGATATATTATCGTACTTATCCGCGTAGGAAAGCGTATGCGCTGGTAGCCGCTATGGCTCCGTCCGAAACAGCGGTCACAACTTGACGTAAACGCTTGGAACGGATATCGCCGGCAGCAAATAAGCCAGGCGTGCGAGTGGCCATCGATTCGTCGGTCACAATACCGCCGTCGGGCGCCAGATCTACCAGATGCTCTACAAGCTCGGTATGGGGCTGCGTGCCAGCAAAGACAAAGATACCAAACGAGCCAGGATCGAAGGACTCGGAATAGGTTTCACCGGTGGCGTTGTCCTTAAATGTGATAGTCGTGGGCATAGCCTCGCCCGATAGTTCCACGATACTAGTTTGGTACCTAACTGAAATATTATCTTTTGCGAGCACCTTTTGAACCACGCCATCGGGAGCCCGGAACTGATCGCGGCGCAAGACGATGGTCACGCTGCTGGCGATTTCTGACAAGAACAGGGCTTCCTCACAGGCAGCATTACCGCCGCCGATGACAAAGACCTGTTTACCGCGAAAGAACATGCCATCGCACGTCGCGCAATACGAAACGCCACGACCGCGATACGTATCCTCGCCAACAAAACCAGCAGATCGCGGCGTGGCACCCATGCAAGCGATAACGCTCGAGGCCAGTGTATCGCCCGTATCGTGATGCACCGTAAACAGCGCTGTATCAGCATCGTACTCGATGCCCGTCACCATGCTCCATGTAACCTGCGCTCCCAGGCCCTCTGCATGTTGCTGAAAACGCTCGCCAAGCTCGGCACCGCTCAAGAGCGGAATACCCGGATAGTTCTCGACCTCATTGGTTGTGGCGATCTGTCCTCCCGACATGCCCTGTTCAATCACGGCCGTCGTTAGGTTGGAGCGCGCCGCATAAATGGCTGCAGCATAGCCCGCAGGGCCGCCACCGATAATCGCAACATCGATCGGCTGATGGGTAATCATGAAGAGACCTCCTGTCGAAAGATTGGCGTTCCTTGCGCTCATACCCAAATTTAGGCGAACGTGTCATTCATGCACTACAATGATTCATTGCGAAACAATGATGAAGGGGAGTTATCGATGGATCAAACGCAGATGGGCAATGACGCTCCCCTGCCCACGCAAAGCACTCCCCAATCGGAACAAACCACGCTCTTGGCTCAGCAAAAACCTCTCGTGACCATCGTGCATGCCTCGGTCGGATCGGGCCACAAGGCCGCCGCAAATGCGATTGCGCAGGCATTCGACCTCATCCGCGGCACCAATGGCATCCCCAAGGATGTAGAGATTGAAGTGCTCGATATCCTTGATTTTGGACGTATAAAATTCGACGGCAACAAAACGGCCGCCTCGTTTACCGGCGCCACGCGCCCAATTTATGACTTGACCTGGCGTTATACCCTTACCGGACACCTGCTTTGGGGCGGTGGCACGGCATGGTCGCGCATCATGTTCCCCGCATTTAACGAATACGTTCGGACTCGTAGGCCCATTGCCGTGGTCGCCACGCATATCACGGCAGCCAACGTTGCCGTCGGCGCGCGCGTCATTACGGGCATCGACTATCCCGTCATTTGCGTACCGACCGATTACGAGGTCGAAGGATGGTGGCCCCATAAGGACACCGACCTATTCTGTGTGGCAAACGAGTTTATGGCCGAAACACTCCGGCCCCGTAAGGTTCCCGAAGCCAAAATCCGCATTACGGGAATCCCCATTCGCGCCGGGTTTGATACGAATTACAATCGCGAGGAAGAACTCGAGAAGTTCAATCTCCCCACCGACAAGCTCGTTGTGCTGGTGATGGCCGGCGCCAGTTTACCTCAACCGTACGTTCGCTTTCGCGCGGAGATGGACCACACCCTCCCCTTCCTGCGCAGCTTCGAGGACATGCACTTTGTCTTTTTGCCGGGCAAGGATGCCGAATATGCCACCCGCCTCAAAACGCTCTTCGATGCCATGAAACTCGAGAATGTCACGGTTCTTGACTATGTCGATGACATGGCAGCGCTCATGCACGGCTGCGACCTGGCAATTCTCAAATCGGGTGGACTCACTGTTACCGAATGCCTGTGCGCACACCTGCCGATGATTCTGCTGGGCAAGTCATATGGCCAGGAAAAGGCCAACACCACCATGCTCACCGGCATGGGCGCCAGCATGCACGTCACCACCGCACGCGAGCTCATCGTGACGCTGCGCCATCTCCACGATCATCCCGAGTCACTCAAGGCACTGCTCATCAATGGCGAAGTCCTGCGCCGTCCACACGCAGCCGAGGACATCGCCATCGCAACCATGGAGCTTACAGGCAAGCCCCAAAAGCGCAAACGAGCCTTCTGCCGCTTCTACTGGGGCGAAAAACCAGCGCATATCCGCTAGCGTCTTAATGTCCGCTGCTCGGCGGGAGCCGCCCATATATCATTCCATGCTCAAACATTCTCGCGGGGCGCTCGCATCCCTCCCGCCCACCTCTCACACATATCATTCCATGCTCAAACATTCTCGCTACGCTTCGCTCGCTGCGAAACTGCGCGTGGAACGATATGTGTGAGAGGTGGGCGGGCGTCTACTCGCTTGAAAACAATAATCAATCTTTCTGATATGCAGATGCGACAAAGGATCAATCCCCTTGCCGCATCTGCTAACTGCAATTAATTAATTTGGTTCACCTTTGCAGCTTCTAATATGAGGATCCGGCGCAGCTTGTAGTGCGTAAACGCAGCTGACCGGCCCGACCCGCCTATATATCGTCCCACGCGCAGTTTCGCAGCGAAGCGAGAATGTTTGAGCATGGGATGATATATAGGCGGGTCGGGCCGGTCAGCGGACAGTACGTAAACGACTAGGATACGCCGCTGGAGCCGAAGCCTCCGTTGCCTCGGTCGGTTTTGTCTAGTTCGTCTACTTCTACGAGTTTAACTGTAGGGACTTCCTGGATGACGAGTTGCGCGATGCGGTCGCCTTTGTTGATCTGGATATTGTTGGTGGGATCCAGGTTGATGAGGATGATCTTAAGTTCTCCTCGATAGTGGGCGTCGATGAGACCGGGCGTGTTGACTATAGACAGGCCCTGCTTAATGGCTAGGCCGCTGCGGGGCTGGACAAAGCCGGCGTAGCCATCGGGCAACGCAATGGCCAGGCCAGTAGATACCAAGCGACGCTCAAAGGGCTTGAGGGTGCAGTCTTCGTTGGCGCGGAGGTCAAGACCGGCATCTGTGGGATGAGCGTATTTGGGAAGCTCGACCGTGGGATCGAGACGCTTAATGTTAACGGTAATGTTGGACATGAAATCACCTTAGCTTGTCGAGCTCTTGCAAAAACTCGTCGACGTCTTTGAAATCGCGATAGACCGAGGCAAAGCGAATGTAAGCCACCTTGTCGATCTTGGCCAAGCGCTTGAGCACCATATCGCCCAGTTCGTGGGACGTTACAGCCGTCAGCGTACGGGAACGCAGCTCCACCTCGATATCATCGATGATCTCGTTGAGCTTTTTCGTATCGATATCGCGCTTAATCGTGGCGCGCATCAGGCCGACCAGCAGCTTGTTGCGATCGAACCGCTGCTTTGACCCGTCGGATTTGATGACCTCGATGGGATCTTCGCAGCGCTCGAACGTCGTAAAACGATAATTGCAAGAACAACACTCGCGGCGACGCTTGATAGTGTTGTTCGACTCCTGCATACGGGAATCGACAACGCGGGTATGTGCCTTGCCGCATTTGGGACAGCGCATGGTACCTCCTCTTAAACGATAACAAGGGTACCATGCGACCGAGCCGAAATCTTACGAACGAGCCGGAACTTTCAGAACTGCACCAGCATCAAGAGAGCCGCGATCGAGGTGATTGACGCTACGGATCATGTCGGAAGTCTCCTGCGTGGAAAGACCATCGATGGGATGCTCCTGAGCAAGCGACCACAGGGAATCGCCGGACTGCACGCGAACCGTCTCATAGGTAACGTTGGCTACGGAATCGGCATATGCTGCGTGACGAGCAGAAAAAACTGACGTGGCGAGCACGAAGAACAGGGTGAACGCTACGGCAACAGCAACAATCGTCGAGGCCTTCAGGGCAACAGGAGCCAAAGCAACGGGCGCACGCTGGGTGCGAACGGGTTTTGTGGCCACGGCCTGAAAATGAGAACGTCCGCCCTTCACGACCGTGAAGGCAGGCGAGGCGGGCGCCTCAAGCTTAAGAGCGAGGTTTCCCTGGACCATATCCGCTGCGTTCATTCTGTTCTCCTCTCGTTTGTTTTGACGAGAACTGTTTTATCAAGCCGCGGGGACAAAAAAGTCTAGCGCGGGAACGAGTGTTCGGTTATTATTATCTTCGAACAGTTGTTCCTGTCAAGCAAAAATAGAACATTTGTTTGGTATGGGTAGAGAGGAATCCCTGATGGCTCGCAAAATTACCAAGCGTCAGCAGCAAATTTACGACTTCATCAAGGAATATCAGCAGGAGAAGGGCTATCCGCCCAGTGTGCGCGAGATGGCTTCAGCTGTGGGCCTTTCCTCCCCTAGCACCGTCCATGCGCATCTCTCCGCACTCGAAGCACGCGGCTTGCTCAAGCGTGACGCCACCAAGCCTCGCGCTCTCGAGCTCTTTGACGAGGACGGATCTTCCGTCTCCATCGCAAAGTCCGATGAGCCCACGGCGCCCCGCGGCACCGTATCGCTGCCTCTCGTAGGCCGCGTCGCCGCAGGGATTCCCATCCTTGCCGAGCAGAATATCGAGGACACCTTCACCATCCCAACCGAGATCGCAACGGACCAGGGGTCCTTTATCCTCGAGGTCCACGGCAATTCGATGGTTAACGTCGGCATCTATAACGGCGACTACATCATCGTTCGCGAGCAGAAGAGCGCCATGAATGGCGAGATTGTCGTGGCCATGATCGATGGCTCCGCAACAGTCAAAACGTTCTACAAGGAGCAGGGGCGCGTTCGCCTGCAGCCTGAAAACGACACCATGGAGCCCATCTACGCGACAAATCCCACGATTCTGGGCAAGGTCGTCGGTTTGATGCGCCGGTTTTCGTAATGCAAAAACGTATCACCGTCTTTGATACCATTCGCGGGTTTACCATGCTGTCGATGGCGGGATTTCATGCCTGCTACGACCTTGCTTACCTATATGGCTGGAATATGCCTTGGTTTACCCAGACCATCTTCCAGGACATCTGGCGTGCCAGCATCAGTTGGGTATTTTTGTTTATTGCCGGCTGGATGTGCACCCTCTCGCGCAACAACATAAAGCGAGCCGTCAAATATGCCGTTGCCGCTTTAGTTGTATGGGTCGCAACGACGCTCGTCTCAGTCGATGACTCGGTGAACTTCGGCATCATTTTCTGCATGGCGGCGTGCACCGCCATTGTTGCACTCACACGCACGGTTCTCGATAGGGTGCCGGCAGCATGGGGTATAACGATTTGCCTCATACTCTTTGCCTGTACCTGGAGCATTCCTAAAGCAGTCTACCCTATCCCCTATCTAGCTTGGCTGGGGTTCCCAGGTCCAGACTTTGTCTCCGGTGATTACTATCCGCTCGTCCCATTCATTTTCATGTACCTCGTAGGCTTCTTTGCCGCCCGCACGGCACAAAAAGCAAACCGTAAAGCG
>CATZMG010000045.1 GCA_958421655.1 uncultured Collinsella sp. | reverse complement strand
GTGGATGCTGGTGGCGGCGTTGGTAGCGCAGCCGTTGATTTTGCCGGGGCCAGGCACTGTTGCGGTGGCGTTGCTGCGGCTAGTATGCGATGCCGGCACATGGGCGATTCTGGTGGGCTCAGGCGCGCGAATCTTGGGTGGGCTGGCGCTTGCCGCGGTGTGCGGCGGCGTGATGGCGGGAGTTTCGGTGCGGTCGCTGACGTTTGCCCGCTTGGTGGCGCCTGCGCTTTCGTTTGTTAAGGCGACACCGGTTGCCTGCGTGGTGGTCCTGCTGCTCATTTGGTTGGGGTCGGCGCGTGTGAGCGTCGCGGCGGTCTTTTTGATGGCACTGCCGGGCGTGTATTTTTCGCTGGTCGAGGGCTTGGCGCAAGTGGATAAGCCGCTGGAGCAGATGTTTCGTCTGCATGGCGTGCGGGGTTGGCGTCTGTTTTGCGCCCACACCTGGCGCGAGGTCCTGCCGTTTGTGCTTTCGTGCGCCCGCGCTGTGATCGGCATGAGCTGGAAGGCCGGCGTGGCGGCGGAGCTCATCGGCATGGCGACGGGCACCGTGGGCGAACGCATCTATCAGGCGAAGCTGCTCATCGAGACGGCCGATCTGCTGGCGTGGACCGTGCTGGTCGTTGCCGCCTCGTGGGCGTGTGAGCGCGTGCTGGTGTGGCTGCTGCGGGTTTCGGGACCCGTGGCGTGGCGTGCGGCCGTGCGGGCACATGGGCATGGACTGCGCGGGCGTGCGGGCGGCTCTGCTGGTGGCGGGGCTGCGGCGGAGCTTGCGCTCGCCGTGGGCGACCGGGCACCCTGGGCTCCGGCGCTGGATGGTCTGGTGCTCAACGTGCCCGCGGGCGGGCGTATCTGCGTGATGGGCGCTTCAGGCGTGGGCAAGTCGACGCTGCTTTCGTTGACAGCGGGGGAGTGCGCGCCGTGCTCGATGGTGTTTCAGGATACGCGCCTGGTTGAGGACGCCTCTGCTTTGGATAACGTGCTGGTGTGCGCCGATGCACGCGTGAATGCCTCGAGTGCCGCTGCCTTGTTGCGCCTGCTGGTACCGGGGATCGATGTGCATGCCCGCGTGGCCGAGCTCTCGGGCGGGCAGCGCCGTCGCGTCGAGATTGCCCGAGCCCTGCTGTGTCCGGGCGGCGCAGTGATTCTGGACGAGCCCTTTACCGGTCTAGACATCGCTGCGCGCGACGCATGCACCGAGGTCGTGCTCGACTTGCTCGACGGCCGCATGCTGTTGCTTGCTACACACGATGCCGTCGACGCTCAGGCCCTCAATATCTCGGACATCATCACGCTCTAAATACTTACTCAGCAACAAAATGATCCGTTTTTTCTCCGTCCCCATAGGGTTGGGTATGGTATTCTATCTGCGGGGTAATACTTAGGATTACCAAGTAATACCAACGCAGTAGAAACAAACTCCAGATGCGGGCCAATCGGGTTGCCTTCACAGCCCGTCGCCCAGCCGCGTGGCCCGCATCTATCCGCACCACCGTCGTTTCAAAAAGGAAGCGCCATGGCAGAACACATGACCCCGGTTGTCGCGAAGGTCTTGCCCGAGGAAAAGGCGGCCTTCGCGGCTGCAACCCAACTCGTAGGCACCACGCCGTCCAACGCCATCCGCATGTTCATCGCCGCCTTCAATCGCTGCGGCACCTTTCCGTTCGACATTTCGCCCAGCGGGGCCTTTGGCAAAGACTGTCCCCAACAGCTAGTCGTTGAAGAACGTCCCCAATGACTAGTCGTTGGGAGGAGGTTGGCATGCTCAATGCGATGATTTGGACGCTTGCCTGTTTTGGCGTCGTCGCTGCCGATATTGTCCTGAGCGTCGTTTTGCTCTCCGCCCTTGGCGTCGCATCGGTGTTCATGGGTTTTTCAATCGACGACCTCGATATCCAATTGCTTCAGGCTGTCGCGCAGGCGGCATCGTTTTTGATGGCGCTGCTGTGGTGGCGTTATCTGTGGCCGCGTTCGTTTATGGCACGCCGGCAAAGCGAGCGTCCGCTCGGCGGGGGAGCGCGTGGGGCGTGGAAACGCATCGCCTGCGTTATCGTGATTGGCCTGGCCCTGCAGGTGGTCGTTGGCTACGTGACCGACGCCGTGCTGTCGCTGTTGCCCGAGGCGGCGGCTGACTACAGCAAGCTTGTCGAGGAAACAGGCATGGGCGACACCAGCTATCTCGACGTCCTGACTACGGTGCTCGGTGCCCCATTTTGTGAAGAGCTGCTGGTGCGCGGCATTATTTTTGAGTTTTCGCTCCGAGCGTTTAATCCGCAGTGCCGCCCACTTTGGAAGCGCCGGCGTCGTGCGAGCGCGCAGGACGGTGCCATGGTGCCCTGGGCGGCCCCAAGCACGTGGGGTATCGCCGCGGCGATTGTGCTGCAGGCGGCGGTCTTCGGCTTTATGCACATGAACTGGGTGCAGGGCTGCTACGCGGGTGCCGCCGGCCTCATCTTTGGCTGGGTGCTCGTGACGACCGGAAAGCTCTGCTACACGATCCTGCTGCACTTTGCCTTTAATGCCGGCTCGTATCTCATGGGCCTGCTATGGTTTGTGAACACGCCGTTCGACGTGGTGGTCACGGTTGCTATCGCTGGCGTCATTCTCATTGAGGCAATGCACTCGCTGCGCCACGCGTGCGGGATGGACGCAGCGAGCGCACCGCTGCCCTAGTTGCGCCTGCCGCCTCCGTTGGCGCCCTGTCGTCCCTGGGCCGCGCGGTTGCGCCCGGCGGTGTTCTGCGCGCGGGACATGCCGCCGTATCCCTTGTTGCCCTTAGGCCCCTTGCCGGCACCACCAGCGCTGCCGTGGGCCTTGCCGCCCTTCTTGCCGGTGCCATGCCCACCGCCGGCAGACGTCTCGCCCGGGCGCGGCGGCACGGGGCGGATCAGGCAATGCTTGGTGTAGCCGATCAGATCGCGGCGGCCGGCCTTTTCCAGTGCCTCACGCACGAGCTTGTAGTTCTCGGGCTTGCGATACTGGATGAGCGCGCGCTGCATGGCCTTCTCGTGCGGGTCGCGCGCCACATAGATCGGCTCCATGGTGCGCGGGTCCACGCCGGTGTAGTACATGCACGTCGACATGGTGGACGGTGTGGGGTAGAAGTCCTGCACCTGCTCGGGCATGTAGCCCATGTCTCGCACGGCCTCGGCAAGGTCCACGGCTTCCTTCATCGTCGAGCCGGGATGGCTCGAGATCAGATACGGCACTACGTACTGTTTAAGTCCGTATTCACGGTTCAAGCGCTCAAATTTGCGACAGAACGCATCGTAGACGGCGCGGCTCGGCTTGCCCATTACGGAGAGCACCGCGTCGCTCACGTGCTCGGGTGCCACACGTAGCTGGCCCGAGACATGGTGCTCCAGCAGCTCGCGCAAAAACTCGTCCGAGGCATCGGCCATGGTGTAGTCAAAACGGATGCCGCTGCGGACAAAGACCTTCTTGACGCCCGGCAGCTGGCGCAGGTCGCGCAGCAGCTGCGTGTAGCCGCTCTCGTCGACCACCATGTTCTTGCACACGCTCGGCCACAGACAGCGCTTGTTCTTGCACACGCCGTGTTTGAGCTGCTTGTCGCAGGCCGGGCGGCTAAAGTTTGCCGTCGGTCCGCCCACGTCGTTGATGTAGCCCTTAAACTCGGGATCGCGCGTGAGCAGCTCGGCCTCGCGCATGATCGAGTCGTGGCTGCGCATCTGCAGCACGCGACCCTGGTGGAAGGTCAGCGCGCAAAACGAGCACTCGCCAAAGCACCCGCGGTTGGAGCTGATCGAAAACTTGATCTCGGCAAAGGCCGGCACGCCGCCCGCCGCATCGTAATCGGGATGCCAATCGCGTGCGTAGGGGAGCTCGGCCACCTCGTCCATCTCGTCGGTGGTGAGCGTCGCCGACGGCGGGTTCTGTACCACATAGACGCTGTTGGGATAGGGCTCCACCAGGCGGTGTCCGGTGATGGGGTCCATGTTTTGCTGCTGCACGTTAAAACTGCGCGCGTAGTTGAGCTTGTCGGCGGCAAGGTCGTCCCAGCTGGGCAGCAGGTCGTAGTCGTAGACCTCGTCGAGTGAGCTGGTGCGGTAGACGGTGCCGTTGATATAGGTAATCTGATCGACGGGCAGTCCCGCGTCGAGCGCGTCGGCGATCTCGACAATCGCGTGCTCGCCCATGCCGTAGATGAGGATGTCGGCGCCCGAGTCGAGCAGCACCGAGCGCTTGAGTTTGTCCTGCCAGTAGTCGTAGTGGGCCAGGCGACGCAGGCTCGCCTCGATGCCACCGATAATGATGGGGGCGTCCTTGAACGTCTGGCGGATGAGGTTGCCGTAGACCGTGACGGCACGGTTGGGACGGCGCCCCTCCTCGCCACCGGGGGTATAGGCGTCGGTGTGGCGGCGGTGCTTGGTCACCGAATAGTGGTTGACCATGGAGTCCATGTTGCCGGCGCTGACCAAAAAGCCCAGGCGCGGCTCGCCGAGCACCGCGATGCTGGCGGGGTCGGTCCAGTCGGGCTGGCAGATGATGCCCACCTTGTAGCCGTGCGCGTCGAGTACGCGGCTGACGATGGCCATGCCAAAGCTGGGGTGGTCCACGTAGGCGTCGCCGCAGATGTAGACAAAGTCGCACTGGTCCCAGCCGCGCGCATCCATGTCGGCGCGGCTGACAGGGAGGAACTTATCGCGGCTCGGACGCCAGGGGCGGACGGGCGCAGCCGGGGTATGAGTGGCGTGGCCGCCCTGGGCCTTGCCACCGCGCTTTTGCTGCTGGCCGCGCTGGGCATGCTTGCCGTGCTGGTTGTGCTGAGCGTCCTGGGGCTTTTTTGCCACGATTCCTCCCGTTGTTAGTATGCTGCACGTAATTGTAACCAGTCTTTTTGGGACGGCGCTAAAAAGAATGGTGGAGTACACGAGGCGTCGGGTGTCGGCGCCGCGCCCGCCGTTTGTTTCCAGACTGTGTATCCCCGTGTCGAAGGGGCCATCTCGCGCGCACGCCATGTTGTCAATGGGTTACAGTATGAACGGCGGCTATGTCTCCGCCAACGCACGAGAGAGTCGTCAACAAGGAGGATGCACGACGATGCAGCGTGCCAAACAGATATCGGAGTCTATTGAGCTGGGCATCATCTTGGCGCTCGCCGGTGGCTTTATGGATGTGTATTCGTACATTGGGCGCGACCATGTTTTCGCAAACGCGCAGACGGGCAACATCTTGCTGGTGGGCGTGAGCATCTCGGAGGGCAACTGGGCGCTGGCGGGACGCTACTTCTTTCCCGTGGTGTCGTTTGCCGTGGGCATTATGCTTGCCGACCTGGTGCACGAGCGGTTTGGCAGTGTGATTCACTGGCGTCAGGTGACGGTGTTTTTTGAAGCCGTTATCTTGCTGGGCGTGAGCTTTATCCCCGGTGGCGGTTACAGCCTGCTCGCCAACTGTCTCACGTCGTTTGCCTGCGGTATGCAGGTTGAGAGCTTCCGCAAGATCCACGGTCACGGCATTGCCACGACGATGTGTATCGGCAACCTCCGTAATGCCTTGCAAAACGTGGACGACTACATCATCACCCATAGGCGCGGCTTTTTGGAAAACGGCCTGCTGTACTTTGGCGTGATCTTTACCTTTGTGTTTGGCGCCGTACTGGGCAATTGGTGCATTGAGCGCATGGGCCTGCACGCCATCGTCGTGGCGAGCTTGCTGCTGTTTGTCGCGTTTGCCATCATGTTCATCGACCGCGAACGCGACTTGCACAGGAAATGGGCCCGCATCATAGCTGACTGGCAGACCACGAGTCTTAAGCGCTAAGGTGCATGTTTGAAATGACAAGATTTGGCGTCAGCAAAGTGTGCTGCCTGAGGCTATAGAATAAAAATGTCATCTTTCTAGCTATAATTATTAGTTGAGGGGATGGACATATGCCAGAGCATTTTATTCAAAATAAGACGACAGTAATCAAGTTGATGGCGCTCTGCATTTTATCTGCCCTGGTGGAGCTGTCTGTTGTTAAAGCTGAATCGTTGATAATAGACTATGGCCTGCTTCGCTCTAATTATCGTAACGTTTTATACATTGGGTTAGGCCTGCTAGTATTGCTCTCAGTTGAGCTGGTGACAAACCTGTTCAGATCAAAATATGCGGAGCAATTGGCTTCCGATGGTGCTAACTGCTTCTATAGATTGCTTGCTCGCCATGCTTTAGAGCGGCCCTTGGTTTTAGCAAAAGACAGTGACTACCTGTTATCGCGCATTGAAGAGGCTGGGAACCTACAGCCGATGATTGGAATATTTACAACTGCGTTTCTTCCGTGCCTAGTGACGGGTTTGGTATCGTTTGTGGCGCTATCTAATATCTCTTTGTTGCTTTTGATTCCTGTTTGTGTTTCGGCATTGTTTATTTCGCTTCTATATCCGTTCGCTCTTAGTAAGCTATCGACTAAGAGCGAAAAGGCATTGGAGGCCCAGGCGAGGGGTTCTGCTTATTTAGCCCAACTAATAAATTGTCGACTTTACATTCGTATTTCTCGTTCAATTAACTTGGAATTACTTCGCTATAAAAAGATGCTTAAAGCCTGCAGGAACTCTCGAGTTGAGGAGAGTGTCTTTGCGAGATTGGCAACTGAAATAGTTGACGCTGGCAACATCATTACTGGCTTGCTTTCAGTCCTGCTGCTTATTTTCCTTGTGTTAAAGCGCGGGCTGACGGTCGGGATTGCGGTGCAGAGTTATCAACTTGTACTTCTATGCTATTCTCCTTTTCCTCTTGTTCTGAATTGTTGGGCTCAGCTTCAGCCGTCGTTTAGATCGTTGCACCGTGTCTTGGAATTACGTCGTCTTTTGGAAGCTGAAAAACCTAATTTGATATGCTTCGATCATGCTGATCGAATTAGTTGGAAAGGAATCAGACTCTCGTTTTCGTCGAACGAAACTAATGAGAGGATAACAATTCCGGATTGCACGATACAGGCACCTTGTCTGGTTTTAGTAAGCGGCCCTAATGCATGTGGTAAATCTTCATTTCTGGAAGTATTGAATGGATTATTGTCGCCAGTTGCTGGCAGACTTTGTGTTAATGAGTCTACTGTTATTTTCGATGGTTCGACTTTAATCCAGCTACCCTGCGCAACTATGCCGCAAAGACATTTGATAATGGGGGGAACTTTCAGGAAGGCTCTTTACTATGGTCTTGTAGATATTGACTCTGAAAAACTCATCTATCTTTTGAAGGGTTTTAGCCTCGATAAATTATTTGAAGCAAATCCCATCATTGGAGCTAGGGGACACAATTTGTCTGGCGGAGAACTGGCTTCTCTATTACTCTGTAGGGCCTTTTTGAGCAGTTATTCTATTATCATTTTGGATGAGCCTTGCAACAATTTAGATAATGCTTCGATATCCTTTTTGAAGGTGGTGGTTGCACAGGAGATGAAAGAGCGAATCGTCATCATTGCGGATCATGGACATGGTTTCGAACAATTTGCAGACTATGTAATACAGTTTCAGGAGCCAGAAAAAACTATCTAGCTCCTGAACGTTGCTACGAACTGCTTTTTGCGCTTTATTCGAGATGCTCTTCAATTCGAGCCCTCAGAAGGGCAATAGCTGTGGGTATTCCAATTGCGGCGGCTAATTCGGCTTTATCCAAAACCTGTATGCTAAAGCACGATTGTTTATCACATTGAAGGACGATAACTGAAGATAGCTTCACTTCCCGTTGGCTGAATATATCGTAATCTCCAAATAGGAAGTTACCTTTTATTGTGTAATTCGGTATGTTCGTTACGCACTTCATCTCAAGTCTGTTTAGGCCATAATCGAACACCGCAACTTCTTTGTGTTCGATGACGAGCGCAACCCTGGGCATGTTACTAAAACCACCGTCGACGACAGTAAAGAGTTTTTCATTCGCATCGTCATAAACGGTATATTTTAGACTCAATAGCTGTCCTAGTGGACCCGTGAACCCATGTCTTTTGATATTGAGGTTGTCTCCAGCTGGGTTGGTGAGAACTAGAGCATGCGGATAAGGGTTACCTTCAATTGAGATTCGGTATTCGTTTGTAGCCGTCTTGCTCGATTTAGGACCAGTAGCCACCACGCGTCATCGCCTCGATCGAATTGGAACCGACTTCTGCTTCGTGCGGAGAATTGCGCAGTATGTTGCAGTACATGCAGCTGCAATAACCGCATGGGCAATTTCTAACAAAATGAATGACGCTATTTACTGCATGCATGTTAAATGGACGAATACTTCTCATGATTTGCCTCCCATTGTTCGATTGTTTCTGACTGTTCTATTACCTTCTTCACCTCCTCAACACTGTTGAACCCTAGGTTTTCAATCGACGAGTACTCAACGTAAACAGAAAACCTGCTTTCAAGATAAATTAGAAGTCGAACTAAATCTGATGAGGACAAGTTGAATGGCGGGTCGGTCAATTGCTGATTTCTTAGATTTTGGTCAAATTGAGTCAAATCCAAATCTCTAATATTGCTTATCGCTTTTTCGATTTCTGCGTAGATGGTTTTATCTTTACAATATGCTGTCATTTCAGCACCCCAATATCGAAATCAAACAACTCGTTCTCGATTGTTTTGCAGCATAGTAATGATTCTTCTGGATCTAAGCTGGCTGAGAAACAGGGCATTCCTCTTAGTCGAAGTTCCCTTGCTGCTTGAATAGCTTTATCGCTAGATGAATAGCTTATTTGAAATCTATGCGTCTCCAACCCTTCCGTGGCGTCAAGTACTTCGTTTGTAATTTCAAATTGAACTTTCTCTGCTTGCGTAAGCGTTTCAATTATGGGTATGAGCCCAAGCATTATGTCGTAGTCGGCTATCGTGTATGGGATATTGATAATGGCCAAGTCAGGGCAGAAAGCTCGACATGCAGCAATCGATCCTAATCCGTAATCTCCGAAAATGTGGTCGTCGTATTTCATAAGCACATTGGGCGTTTCTAATAGAGCTAGGTCGGATTCATCATTCTCAATGATGAGATTGATCTGCTCATTCATTTTGATGACGGCGGATTGGCCACCATCAAAACTAAGGGTGTTACAGCCCCAGATTTCATTTAAAGGATTGAAGCTCAAAGCGCATAGATTGGGATGGCGCTTTCTCATCTCGCTAACGATGCTACTAAACGTAATTGTTGAATCGGCGGGTGTATATAGATTCCCGACAACAATTTTTGGTATCAGGGCTAATTCCTGCATGTCGCTTTTGCTAGACTCGATTTGTTCAGTGGCGAGTTGGCTGACAACCTTCTTATTTACAGAATGAGCATAGGTTTCAGCGTGTTTACTAAATTCGATGAGTCCTGCGGCGCTTTCTTTTGTCGATAAAACGACAACCAGGTCTGATTCATCGATTGTCGTTGCATAGTTAATTTGATTTCTTATGCCAATTTCTTTGCAATTAACAAGGTTGGCAACATCTACGCCGTCCGGTAGAATGCCGCATGGCGTTGATACCCGGATATTGTAGCCAATTCCTAGCAATCCAATTAGAAGAGGATAGTCAGCTCTCGTGAAAGATATAAGTCCAATTGTCTTCATGATTTTTATCGCTTGTTCCTTTTAAGAGCCGTTGTAATGGACACTTCGTGTCTATGAAGCTCAAAGCGAAGTATTTTCTGATTAAGTCGATCAAAGGCAATTCGTTTTGAGTTGTCGCATGCTGTTCGCTTGTAATCAGGGCTAATTACTCCTTTGCAATCTGCGCTTTTAATGCATTGAGTGCACAGCTGAAATGCCCAACATTTTTTACATGAATCGCTGGTCAGCTTTGAAACATTGATCATCTTTTCAATTTGACCTAAATCAAATCCTGAATCCAATGTACCGATATACATGTCTTTGGTTGTTTCGCTGACCCTTTCGCAAGGAAGAAGCGCTCCTGCTGTTGTCACAAATAGACGCGTAACTCCTGGCTCGCATGGACCACCGGGTATAGCTTTTGTTGGGATGTTCGAAGGTGCAAATCGCTTAATGTTTTGGTTGATGCTTGCAAGCGTATATGAAGCGAGCCTATCGCTGCGGTTTCCTTTTTCGATCTTGCGCTCGTCCATAATTCTTGCTTTAAATAAGGCGTAATTCAGTTGACTTGAGAACTTGTCATTGTAGGGGGCGATACGTCCGTTGCGTTCCAAGTAGTTGAATTGAACATCGCAAGCCTCGATATCCTTATCATTTATAAAGGAAGAGACTGTTTTATAGATGTTGTTCGTGTCGACTACGGCATTAAAATGAATATATTTGTTGCGTTCAGGATGGTTGTCTAAAATCATATGAACATTGTCTATAACTGCTTGGTATGAGGACTCACCATTAGCGTAATGCCTAGACTTATCATGGATTTGCTGCGGCCCGTCAAGACTGATTAGCAAATAGAATTCATGCCCAGAATCGAAGAAGAATTTAACCATATCTTCAGATAAAAGAGAGCAATTGGTTGTAATTCGAAATGAGATGTGTTTTCCTTCAAATACCTGTTCTGCATATTGAGTAATTAGCTTAATTTCACTAAATCGAAGGAGAGGTTCTCCTCCATAAAATGCTACGACCGGGTTTGGGTTGTCAATCGAGTGCATCTTAAAGAATTCGATTGCATGTTTGGCCGTCGAAACAGACATAGAGTTATGACTGTGGGTTCTGTTGTATAAGGAGTTTTCGGAATAGATACAGTAATCACATCGGAAGTTGCAAGATTGAGTCAGCTGAAGGGTTATCATCCGTAAATTTCTTTCCAGCTTAACTTTCAAAAGGTCAATTGATGGATAAGCGACATCCTGCAATGGCGAATCACAGCAGTAGCCACATGATTGTAGTAACTGGAATTCTTGGTCTGATTTATAGGAGTCGGGGCAAACTTCGCCTGCTTGGACTTCTGAGATGTAATTGAAGAGATCTTTGCTTACTGCAAGTATCTCGTTTCGATTGGCATCATAAATGTAGTGGCCCAAGAGGGTCTTTATGGGTAGAACTAACATCTCTACCGCCTCTTTCATTTCACTAATGTTATTTTAGTGAACTAAGATGTTTACTATAAGGTAACCATTTATAAACGTATTGTCAAACATATATTGCTAAAGCAGAAACAATTTAGACTGAGTGGATCGTATTCTTTGGGCGATTGCTCCTATAATCTAGCCTTCGCTGCTGTCGGGAGGGAAAGGCTAAGGCCCCGTTAGTATGTTGAAACGCTTTAACACTTTTGACGTTCTCACGCGTTTTCTGTTTCAAAAGCGTTAGGATGGGACTTATAGCGCGGGGCGTAATGGATGCCCCGCACACGATGGGAGGCTATCAATGGCTAATCGTTTCGTTCTCAATACCATCTCTTATCATGGTTCCGGCGCCATCAAGGAGATCCCCGGCGAGCTCCAGCGTCGCGGCTACAAGAAGATCTTCGTCTGCTCCGACCCCGATCTGGTCAAGTTTGGCGTTACCGCTAAGGTGACCGACGAGCTCGACGCCGCCGGCATCGCTTGGAGCCTCTACTCCGAGATCAAGCCCAACCCCACCATCCAGAACGTCAAGGACGGCGTCGAGGCCTTCAAGGCCGCCGAGGCTGACGCTATCGTGACCATCGGTGGCGGTTCCTCCATGGACACTGCCAAGGCCATTGGCATCATCATCAACAACCCCGAGTTCGCCGATGTCCGCAGCCTCGAGGGCGTTGCTCCCACTAAGAACCACGCCGTGTTCACCATCGCCGTGCCGACGACCGCCGGTACCGCCGCCGAGGTGACCATCAACTACGTCATCACCGACCCCGAGAAGGTCCGCAAGTTCGTGTGCGTCGATACCAACGACGCCCCCGAGGTCGCCGTCGTCGACCCCGATATGATGGCTTCTATGCCTGCCGGCCTGACCGCTTCCACTGGCATGGATGCTCTGACCCACGCCATCGAGGGCTACACCACCAAGGGCGCCTGGGAGCTCTCCGACATGTTCCACTTTGAGGCTATCAAGCTGATCAGCGAGAACCTGCGCGACTCCGTCGCCGAGGCCAAGTCCGGCCAGCCCGGCTCCGGCCGCGAGGGCATGGCTCTTGGTCAGTATGTCGCCGGCATGGGCTTCTCCAACGTTGGCCTGGGCATCGACCACGCCATGGCTCACACCCTGTCCGCTCACTACGACACCCCGCACGGCGTCGCTTGCGCCATGCTGCTGCCGATCGCCATGGAGTTCAACAAGCCGGTTTGCGCCGAGCGCCTGGCCAAGGTTGCCGTCGCCATGGGCGTTGACACCACGGGCATGAGCACCGACGAGGCTGCCGACGCCGCTATCGCCGCCGTTAAGCAGCTTTCCGCCGACGTGAACATCCCGCACGTCTGCGAGGCCATGAAGGCTGACGAGATCGAGGTCCTGGCCAAGGACGCCATGGCCGACGCCTGCTTCCCGGGTAACCCGCGCGAGGCGACGCTCGACGACGTCATCGAGCTCTTCAAGAAGATCTGCCCGGCTGCCTAACTTGGTTCGGCGGGCCCCTGCCCGTTAGCCCCACAATCGTCCTCGGACATGTTGGAGGCCCCGCTGCGCACTACGTGCGGCGGGGCCTCCTTCTGTCCTGCGGAAAGATTGTGGGGCCAACGGACAGGGCCCGCCGGCTCGTTATCGTGGCGGGCGCAGTTCTGGGGAGCTCAATGGGTCATCTCGCTAGGTAAAAAGATGGTTCGCGGTGGTATTGTTGCTGTGGGTTTCATTCGATATGAAAGGGTGATTTTGGTGTCCAAGATGGATTCTACGCTCTCCTATATTACTGACCAGTTGAAGGCGCTGACTTCTATTGCTTCGCCTACGGGCTATACCCGTGCGGCGACTGATTATCTGATGGAGACGTTGCGCGATATGGGCTTTGGGCCCGAGCGTTCCAATAAGGGCAATGTGCTCGTTGAGCTTGGTGGCGAGGGTGAGCCGCTCGTACTGGCGAGCCATGTCGATACCCTGGGCGCCATGGTGCGTTCCATTAAGGACAATGGTCGCTTGCGTCCCACGACCCTCGGCGGGCACCAGTGGTCCACGGCCGATGGCGAGAACTGCACCGTTTACACGCGCGATGGCAATGTCTACACGGGCGTGGTTCTCAACACCGAGCCGTCGGCGCACGTGGCCGATGAGCCGGTCAAGACCATCGAGAAGAACATGGAGATCTTGCTCGACGAGAACGTTGACAGCAAGGACGATGTGCTCGAGCTGGGTATTCAGACCGGCGACATCATCGCTATGGATCCGCGTACCACGGTGACGGAGAGCGGCTACATCAAGAGCCGCTTCCTGGATGATAAGCTGTCCGCGTCGATTCTGTTGGGTTTGGCCCGCGCCGTTGCTGGCGGCGAGGTGACGCTTTCGCGCAAGGTATCGCTGCTCTTTACGGTGTACGAGGAGGTCGGCCACGGCGGTGCCTTTGTGCCGGCCGACACGCGCGAGATGATCAGCGTGGACATGGGCTGCGTGGGCGACGACCTGGGCTGCACCGAGCGCATGGTTTCGATTTGCGCCAAGGATTCGGGCGGTCCGTACAACTACGACCTGGTAACCACGCTGTCCAACATCGCGCGCGAGCTTGAGCTCGATTACGCCATCGACGTGTACCCGCATTACGGCTCGGACGTTGAGGCCACGCTTTCTGCCGGCTACGACATCCGTCACGGCCTGATCGGCCCCGGCGTGTACGCGAGCCACAACTACGAGCGCAGCCACATCGACGGCGTGCGCAATACCTACGAGCTGGTTCGCGCCTACGTTCAGCGCTAGGGGAGCAGTTTGCGACTCGGCTGACCAATCGCTAAGGCCCGATTTCTCGGGCCTTTTTTCGCTTTAGGTCGTTTAGTATTATGATGTATGTAATCTATTAACTAAACGTGTAAATTACTTAACGAGGTGATGCGGTGTATGGATACGTCTGAGTACTTGTCTATGGGTGATGCTGCCCGCCTGTTGGGTGTTACGAAAGCCCGCATATCTCAACTTGCCGCATCGGGAACGCTCGCGTGCGATATTGTGGGCGGACGGAAGATGGTCGAGTACAATTCTGCGATCGCTTATCAGAAGGTCCGCAAACGTGGACGCCGTCCTGCGGCCGATGTGGGGCGCAAGTTTACGCTGATGTCCGCCGATTACGAGGTTGCGCGTGTTTCGTTTGATCCGACGCGCGAGCTTCCCTTCGAAATCGCCGAGGTACTCGATGCGCAGAGGATGCCGTTTGGCACGTGCTCGAGCTCTTCTCCTACGGTGAATAAACGGGAGCTCAACGTGTGGTGGAGCCATCGGTCGGTGCCTGACGTCCGCCCCGGGCTCGTCTCGCGCTACCGCGAGCTGGGGATTGTCAACGGCGTTGAGCTGCCGGTTCAGTGCCTGGGCCTCTCGCTTTCGGATTGCTATTGGCTGCGGCCGGCCGATTGCACCGAACTCAAATGGCAAAACATCAATTACTTCGAGAATGATTTTGAGCGATCGGCGCCCGAGGGGCGTTCGGGTTGGCTGGAGGGCATCGGTCTTAAAAATCCCGACAACACATCCGAGGGCGAGCTTCCTAAATCGTGGATGATTCGCAACGGTGTTCGCGTTCTGGTCAAGGGGTGCGGCATGGACGATCAACGTCCCTTTAACGAGGCGGTCGCAACGGCACTGCATCGCCGCCTGCTATCGGAGGGCGAGTTTGTTCCTTATACGGTTGAGCGGATGTTCGATGGCCCCGTGTGCCTGTGCGAGGATTTTCTTGACGGCCGCGAGGAATACGTTCCGGCTGTTTACGTTAAGGGCGCACTTGGTAGCCAGCGGGGAAACTCGACATACGATCGATACTGTCGCTACCTTGGCAAGCATGGTGCCGATGAGGCCGCTGTGAGAAGGTCTATGTCGCAGATGATTGTCTGCGATGCCCTTTTGGCCAACAGCGACCGCCATTGGCGAAATTTTGGCATCATCCGTAATGTCGACACCCTGGAGATAAAACCTGCTCCGCTGTTCGATAGCGGCAACTGCCTGTGGTACAACGTACCAACTGCCGTGCTCGCAGCTGGGGAGTTTGGGTTTTCCGCTAAGCCGTTTGGGCCCGACCCTTCCGTCCAGCTGGCGCTTGCGGACTCGCTCGATTGGTTCGACGCATCGCGACTCGACGGATTTGTTGATGATGCGATTGAGATTCTTTCGCAGAGCGAATGGGCGACGGCGGAGGGTCGGCTCGAGGCCATTTGCCGTGGCCTCGAGCGTCGCGTAATCGAGGTTAGTGCCGTCGTTGAGGTACTTCGACACGTGCAGCGATAAACCCGCGGCTACTTAAGTGCGCCGGTTACCGTGCCGCCGCCGAGGACGATGTCGCCGCGGTAGACTACAACGGCTTGGCCGGGGGCGATGGCTCGCTGCGGCTCGTCAAAAGTCAGCAGCATTTGCCCGTCTTCGCCGCGCGTAAGGGTCGCTGCCTGGTCTTTCTGACGGTAGCGGTACTTGGCGCCCACGCGAATGCCGCCGGCATCGAGTTCTGCCTCCATGCGGTCGGCAGGGGCGCTCCAGATCCAGTCGTCGGCCGTGAGTGCTGTGGCCGTCAGGTCCTCGGCCTCGCCCAGATACACGGTGTTGTTGGCGGCGTCGACGCCCGTTACGTACACGGGATGCGCCATCGCGACGCCCAGGCCCTTGCGCTGGCCGATGGTGTAGCGCAGCGCGCCGTTATGGCGTCCGACCACGCTGCCGTCGCGCCACACAATGTCGCCCGGTGCAGCGGGATGTCCGCAGCGGCGCTCGATATAGCCCGCGTAGTCACCGTCTGGAATAAAGCAGATATCCTCGCTTTCGGCCTTCTGGGCGTTGGTAAAGCCCTGCTCGGCGGCGATGCGGCGCACGTCGTGCTCCTTGTCCAGGCCTGCCAGTGGAAAGATCGTGCGTGCCAGGCGCTCCTGCGTAAGCGAATACAAAAAGTAGCTTTGGTCCTTCTTGGGGTCCTCGCCACGGTACAGCTGCCAGGTGCCGTCGGACGCCTGGCTCGTTTTGGCGTAGTGACCTGTGGCGATGTAGTCGCAGCCCATATCGAGCGCTGCATCGAGCAACGCGCCAAACTTAATATGGCGGTTGCAGATGATGCACGGATTGGGCGTCAACCCTTCCTGGTAGGCAGTCACGAAGCGCTCGATAACGTTGCGGTCGAAGGTTTGCTGCAGGTCGAGCACGTGATGGGGGATGCCAATGCGACCGGCGACGGCCTTCGCGTCAGCGATGTCGCGGTCGACCTTACTCATGCCCGTGACGGGATCGGGCGCGGGGCAGGTGAGGCGCATGGTGGCACCGACACATTCGTAACCCTGACTTTTGAGCAGATACGCGGTCACGCTGGAATCGACGCCGCCACTCATGGCGACGAGCACGCGCTTATTGTGCATGGGGAGGTTCTCCTTGGTGGCATGTGGCCAAAAAAGAAAAGCGGCGCGGGAGGCTGGTTCCGCGCCGCAGACATTGTAGCAAGTTCGAGCGTCCTGTGGGACACCCTGTTGGGATGAGCTCAGGCTGCCAGAAGAGAGGGGAGACCGGTGTGCCTTGGACTCGTTCTAAGAACGAGAAGCTCTAGTCCTGGAAGAGTGCCGTGGACAGGTAACGCTCACCGGTGTCGGCGAGCAGCGCCACGATGGTCTTACCCTCGTTCTCGGGGCGCTTGGCCAGCTGCAGTGCGGCCCACACGGCGGCGCCGGACGAAATGCCCACGAGCACGCCCTCCTTGTGGCCCACGGCGCGGCCGGTGGCAAAGGCGTCGTCGTTCTCGACGGGGATGATCTCGTCATAGACCTGGGTGTCGAGGACGTCGGGCACAAAGCCAGCGCCGATACCCTGGATCTTGTGCGGGCCGGCCTGGCCCTTAGAGAGCACCGGGGAGGTGGCGGGCTCGACGGCGACAACCTGAATCTCGGGGTTCTGCTCCTTGAGGAACTCGCCCACGCCGGTCACGGTGCCGCCGGTGCCAACGCCGGCGACGAAGATGTCGACCTTGCCGTCGGTGTCATCCCAAATCTCGGGGCCGGTCGTGGCCTTGTGGATGGCGGGGTTGGCGGGGTTCACAAACTGGCCGGCGAGTATGCTGTTGGGGGTTTCCTTCTGCAGCTCCTCGGCCCTGGCGATGGCGCCCTTCATGCCCTTGGAGCCGTCGGTGAGCACGAGCTGTGCGCCGTATGCCTGCATAAGCTTGCGGCGCTCGACGGACATGGTCTCGGGCATGGTGATGATCACCTTGTAGCCGCGGGCAGCCGCCACCGAGGCGATGCCGACGCCGGTGTTGCCGCTCGTGGGCTCGATGATGGTGTAGTCGCCACCGCGCACGAGCTTGCCGGCCTTCTCGGCCTCGTCGATCATGTTCTTGGCGACGCGGTCTTTGACGGAGCCGGCGGGGTTGAAGTATTCCAGCTTGACGAGCACGCGGGCCTTGAGGTCCTCATCGGCCTCAAAGTGAGTGAGCTCCAGAAGCGGGGTGTGGCCGATAAGCTGATCGATGGACGTGTAAACCTTGCTCATGATGAACCTCCAAAGTGTTCAAATGACTGGATACCGTGTGGTTTTACGGTGTGTGAAGCAGCGAAACCCACAAACCGTATAGGTTGTTCGTTTTGCTGTTGGCAAGCATAGTAGACACTAAAGCCTAGTAACGCAATAGGAAATAGAAGATTATTACGAGTCGATTAACCATCTTGACGGGAATGGGTATTTTCAAAACCAATTTTTCGGCTAGAATTTCTACGGACTAAATGACCGAAAGGCAGCACTATACATGTTGGTTTCTACTAAGGGCAGATATGCCCTGCGCGTTATGGTCGATCTGGCCGAGCACCAGGCGGCCGGTCGCATCCCGCTCAAAGAGATCGCGGCGCGACAGGGGATTTCCGAGAAATATCTCGAGAACATCTTGGCTACGCTCGTACGTGCCAACATGCTCTCGGGCATGCGTGGCAAGGGCGGCGGCTACGTGCTCACGCGCCCGCCCGAGCAGTACACGGTGGGCGAGATCTTGCGCCTGACCGAGGGCAGCCTGGCGCCGGTCGCCTGCCTGGATGGCGACTGCAAGGGCTGCTCACGTTCGGATGAGTGCCCCACGCTCGACGTGTGGAAGAACCTGGACAAGCTCATCAACGACTACCTCGACGGTGTGACGCTCGATCAGCTTGTCGCTCCCAACCATGGCTACGACTACGTCATCTAACCCACACCTGCATTTGGGGACGGGGTGGAAATGGTAGATCCTCTCGTCCTTTGAGACTTGGCAAATAAGAAGGCCGCCCATTTTTGCGATGGGCGGCCTTTGTTTTGGGTCGATGTGACGGTTCGTATTGAACAGTTCTAGCCCTCGGCGATGCTGTCGAGAATGCTGCGCATGATGGATACCAGGATGCTGCCCATAAAGGCCGATCCAAAGCTGGCGATGGAGATGCCCGCGCCCAGCAGATTGACCGACAGGTAGCTGGCCAGCTCGAGCATAAAACTGTTGACTACAAGCTGAAAAATACCAAGCGTAATAATAGTGAGCGGCAGTGAGATGACCGTCAGGAACGGCTTGACGAGCGAATCGACGATGTTGAGGAACAGTCCCACAAAGGCGAAACAGACCCAGGCCTCGGCAAAACCGAAGGGTTGGATGCCGGGGACGAGGAACGTGGCGATCGCGATGGCAATCGAGGTAAAGAGCCAGTTAAGCATAAAGCGCATGGTAGGGGTCCTTTCTTGCGCGGGGAGAGTTAGTGACGCGTGAAGCGGCTTACGGCGGCGACCTGGAT
>CATZMG010000044.1 GCA_958421655.1 uncultured Collinsella sp. | reverse complement strand
TGGGCTGAATGGAATAGAGTGAATGGGCGCGCCGTTGGCGCGCCCATTTTTGTGCGGGTGACAAAGGGACTGTCCCTTTGTCACATTGCAATAAATGTGATGAAAGTGTGGCAAAATGAGCTTAAAACTTCCGTAAATGTGATAAATGTCACGTTTTACCTAGGGTAAAATGTGGGAAATATCACGTTTACGGAAGTTTCTTTGCGGGAGGTTCGGTCATGCAGCGAGATATCATTGCCAAGCTTAACGCTTGGAAAGCGTCAGAATATCGTAAGCCGCTTATCCTTAAGGGGGCGCGCCAGGTTGGAAAGACGTGGGCGCTTAAGGAGTTCGGCCGAACCTCGTACCTCAATTTTGTGTATCTGACGCTCGAGGAGCCGTCACCTGGGGTACAGAGCGAGTACGCTCAGTTTTTCGAAGGTACGCGCGATCCTCGACGGATCATCTCAAATCTTTCCCTGGCACTTGGACAGCCTATCGATCCCGGCGAGACGCTGCTTATTATTGATGAGATTCAGGATTGTCCTTCTGCAGTCGGCGCCCTTAAATACTTCTGTGACGAGGCCCCCGAGTATCACGTCGCATGCGCAGGGTCTTTGTTGGGCGTTCGCTTGTCCCGTGAGACCAGCGCTTTTCCGGTGGGAAAGGTCGAGTTCATGGAGATGCGCCCCATGAGCTTTTCCGAGTTTCTGAAAGCCGAGGGCGCTGCAAACTACGACGAATACCTTGGCGGCCTGGATCAGATCGAGACAGTGCCCGATTTCTTCCATGTCCGTCTCGTCGAGCATCTTCGTCGTTATTTTGCATGCGGCGGCATGCCAGAGGCTCTTGGCCGGTGGGCGGAGACGGGCGATATCGTTCAGGTCGATAAGGTGTTGTCTGATCTCTTGGATTCCTACGAGCGCGATTTTGCCAAGCATGGTGGCCGTGCGCAGTTCGCCAAGCTTTCGCAAATATGGAACTCGATTCCAGCTCAGTTGGCGCGCGAGAACAAAAAGTTCGTTTGGGGTGCGGTGCGCGAGGGGGCTCGTGCTCGAGAATACGAGGATGCTCTGGAATGGCTTGCCGATGCTGGGCTCATCACGGCGGTTCGCCTTAATGCTGCCGGTGGTGTGCCGCTCTCTGCGTACGATGACCTCAAGGCATTTAAAGTCTACTGTCTTGATGTCGGCTTGCTGCGCCGCATGGCAAGGCTGGATGCGTCCGCTTTTGCCATCTCGGATGCGCTATTTTCGGAGTTCAAAGGTTCGTTCGCCGAGAACTATGTGCTTCAGGCATTACTTTCACAGTTAGATGCTGCTCCGCGTTATTGGACAAACGAGAAGCCGAAGCACGAAGTCGATTTTTTGATTCAAGTCGGAAACGAAATCGTTCCCGTCGAGGTCAAATCGGGAGAGGTCGTTCATTCCAAGAGCCTTAAGTACTATGCCGACAAGCATGCGGAGACGACTCCATTGAGGGTCCGCTACTCACTTAAGAACCTAAAGCTCGACGACGGGGTGCTCAACATTCCGTTGTATTTGGCTGATCGATCTGTCCCTCTTATCAAAAAGGCGCTTGATTGTGCACATCTTGACGTTTAGATCCTGGGTGAGCTGACGGGCGGCGGCTAATTAATCGCTCCGTTACGGCCAGGGAGCTTGGGCCTTAGCGATGCTTGCTTCGCCAAGCCGTGGGTGTCATGCCGGTGTATTGTTTGAAGGCTTGGGCGAAGGCGGCTTGCTGAGGGTAGTCGAGCCGCTCTGCCACCTGCGCTATCGTGAGCGCGCTATCTGCCAAAAGGTCCTGTGCTCGCTCCATGCGGCGTCTGCGAATGTAGGCGCCCAGGGACTCGCCAGTTTGGGCCTTAAAGGTGGCGCATAGCTTGGAGCGGCTTGTGTAGAGCCTCTCGGCCACCTCGTTGATACCCACACGTCTGCCTTTGTCGAGCGCGCGCTCAATCATTGCCGTTGCTTCTTCGGCAATGGTTATGCTGACGCGTGTGTCTGCCGCCTGCCGCGCCTGCTTGTGGGCCGCGCGCGAACAGGCGAGCTCCGCGACCATGGTCTCCACGATGCCCTGCATATAGACATGTCCGCCTGCGGTGCGGGCGCGTTCCTCGTTAATTCGGCGCAGCGTGTGGCAGATGGCAGACGCCGCTTCCTCGTGCCATGGCTCGGCAAACGCCTCAAAGATTCCCGCGAACTCGGTGGGATAGCGGTGCTCCAGTTCGTCAAAATATCCAGGCAAAAAGAGCACCGAGCGCGAGTGATAAAGCTCCCCCGCAAACAGCGGGCTTAATTCCTCGCCACAGTTATCTTGGATAAAGCTGCAAACGGCATTGTTTGGCCACGGTCCATGCAATGGTTTAAGGTTCGCGGGCGTTATGCCAGCCTCGGGCATGCATGTAAGTGTGGGCGCGCTGACCTCGCTCACGCAGGCGTATGGCTCGGGTGTGTATTCGGCCAGGTACATATCGTGCGTCGGGGTGATGAAATGCTCCATGACGATGCAGGTGGGGGAGAGGGGCATGATCCATGCGCGTCCGTGCGCCCGGTCGTTTGCCACCTCGCCGGTAAAGACGGCACCCTTGCCGGCAAGCTCCAGGCCAAACTGCTCAAACTGTGGTGCGTAGAGCTCGGTTATGTCGGTCGCGGCCCGATGCATTTTCAAAAGCGTCCCCTCCCTTTGCGGAAACGTCCACGCCTGGCTCGATTGTGTGCCTTGGCTAACATATCAATGATAAGTTGATTGCGGTTAACTCTCAAGCCGTCAGAAGGGAACCTCATGGCAAAGGGATCAAAAAGGGAAGGCGGAGGCATCGGCGAGCTGCTTGCATATGCCGGTGACCGCAAATTCCTAACGTATTTGGGCATGGCGCTCTCGGCGCTCTCGCAGCTGCTGAGCTTTGGCCCGTACGTGTGCATTTGGCTTGTCGCGCGCGATCTGATCGCCGTGGCGCCCAACTGGAGCGAAGCCACTAACATCGCGATGTACGGTTGGTGGGCCGTTGGTTTTGCCCTGGCAAGCATCGTAGTTTATTTCGTGGGGCTCATGTGCACGCACCTGTCTGCGTTTCGCTGCGCGTCCAATATCCGCAAGACTACGAGCGAGCATCTGCTTAAGCTGCCGCTCGGCTACTTTGACACGCACGCCACCGGTGAGCTGCGCCGTGTTGTAGACGGATGCGCCGCCTCCACCGAGACTTTGCTCGCACACATGCTGCCCGATATCGCCGGCGCCACCGCCATGGTCGTGGGCTTGTTCGTGCTGCTTTTCGCCCTCGATTGGCGCTTGGGCGCGGCATGCCTTATCTCGGTCGTCATTTCGTTTGGCGCCATGGCCACCATGATGAGCGGCAAAGGCGCCGAGTTCATGAAGGCCTACATGGGAGCGCTGGTCAAGATGAACAAGACCGGCACCGAATACGTACGCGGCATCCCCGTGGTCAAGGTGTTCCAGCAGACGGTCTACTCCTTTAAGGCTTTCCACGATGCGATCGCCGAATACGCCGACATGGCACAAAACTATGCGGGCACGTTCTGTCGAGGTCCGCAGGTACTCAACCTTACCGCGCTCAATGGTCTTGTGGCATTCCTGTTGCCCGTGGCGTTGCTGTTGGCGCCGGGCGAGACGGACTTCGCGCATTTTATGGCCAACTTTACGTTTTACGCGATATTTTCGGCCGTGGTGCCGACGGCCATGACCAAGCTCATGTTTGTGGGCGAGGCCTCTCAGATGAGTGCCGATTCGCTGGCTCGTATTCGAAGCGTCATGGATTCCAAGCAGCTCTCCGTGCCCGCGCAACCCAAGCACCCTGCCGGCGGCGACGTGCGATTTGAGGACGTGAGCTTTACCTACGAGGGCGCCGAAGCACCTGCCGTTAGCCATGTAAGTTTCAGCGTTCCCGCTGGTAGCACCCTCGCCATGGTGGGTCCCTCGGGTGGCGGTAAGTCAACCTGCGCAAGCCTGATCCCGCGTTTTTGGGATGTCTCCTCGGGTCGAGTGCTCGTAGGCGGTGTGGACGTTCGCGATATGGATCCGCACGAGCTTATGGACCAGGTCGCCTTCGTGTTCCAGACCAACCAGCTGTTCCGGCAAACACTTGCCGATAACGTGCGCGCCTCCAAGCCTACGGCCACTGACGACGAAGTGCGTGCAGCTCTCTCCGCAGCTCAGTGCGACGACATTGTGGCCAAGCTCCCACAGGGCATCAATACCATGCTCGGTGCCGGCGGAGCATATCTTTCGGGCGGCGAGGTCCAACGCGTGGCACTCGCCCGCGCGATCCTTAAAGACGCGCCTATCGTGGTACTCGATGAGGCCACGGCGTTTGCCGATCCCGAGAACGAGGCGCTTATCCAGCGCGCCTTTAGCAAGCTGGCGGCGGGTCGCACGGTCATTATGATTGCGCACCGACTCTCGACTGTAGTGGGCGCAGACCAAATCGTGGTGCTCAACCAGGGCAGCGTGCAGGAGTCGGGTACCCATGCCGAGTTGCTGTCCCAAGAGGGTCTGTATGCCAAGATGTGGGCCGAATACGAACAGGCCGCGAGCTGGAAGATCACTGCTGCCGCGGATGCCGCCGTCACGAAGGGAGGCGAGGCCTAAATGTTCGCCTCATTCCAAAAGAAGTACTTCCTATCCGATAAAGGCGTCGCCGGCGTAAAACGCGGCATTTTCTGGACCGCGCTCACCAATCTCATTACCATGGCCGGCATGGGCTTATTGTTCCTGGTCATGGCCGGTTTTGTCGAACATCTCGCCACCGGTGCCGATCTGCCGGATGCCCTGCCGATTGTGGGCGGCCTCCTGGTCTTTTTCGTGTTGCTCTTTGCCTCTAACTGGCAGCAGTATTACTACACCTACTGCATCTTTTACGAGGAGTGCGGCAAGCAGCGTATGGAGATTGCCGAGCGCTTGCGCAAGCTGCCGCTGTCGTTTTTTGGCCGTCGTGATCTGGCCGATTTAACCGAGACCATCATGGGCGACGTCCAGGCCATGGAGCACGCCTACAGCCACGTGCTGGGAGAGCTTTGGGGTGCCATCATCGCAAGCGCCATTGTGTTCGTGGCGTCGCTGTTCTTTTGCTGGCAGCTGGCGATCGCGGCGTTTTGGAGCGTGCCCGTGGCCTTTGCCGTGCTGTATCTGACACGCGGCCCCATGACCCCGGTGTTCGACCATGTGCGCGCCGAGAAGGTCAAGGTTACCGAGGCGATCCAGGAGACGCTCGACTGCGTGCGCGAGATCCGCGCCACCAACCAGGAGGCTCATTATCTTGAGGGGCTCAACGCCGTGATCGATGCCGAGGAGCGCGAGACCACCAGAGGCGAGCTCGCCAATGGGCTTTTGGTCAACTCCGCCTTTGCCATCCTGCGCCTGGGGATTGCCACCACGTTGGTCACGGGCGCTGCGATGGTCGCCTCCGGCCAGGTCGACTTTTTGATGATGTTTGCCTTCCTGCTTATGGTGAGCCGCATCTATGCGCCCTTTGATCAGGCACTGATGCTGATGTCCGAGCTGTTTGCCGCCGAGTCGTCGGCCAAGCGCATGCGTTCCATCATGGAAGAGCCCGTGGCGCGGGGCAGCGAGCAGTTTGAGCCTGTAGGCCACGATGTGGTGTTCGATCACGTGGCATTTGGCTATGGTGCGGGCGAGGACGGCCGCGCCGGCGAGAAAGTTCTTACCGATGTGAGCTTTACCGCCAAGGAAGGCGAGGTCACGGCACTGGTCGGTCCTTCGGGCTCCGGTAAGTCCACGGTGAGCCGCCTGGCCGCGCGCTTTTGGGACGCCACCGAAGGCACGGTCACCGTGGGCGGCGTGGATGTTGCGAGCGTGGATCCCGAGGTGCTGCTGCGCGACTACGCCATTGTGTTCCAAGACGTGCTGCTCTTTGACGACACGGTGATGGGAAACATCCGTCTTGGTCGTCGCGATGCCACCGATGAGGAAGTGCTTGCTGCCGCGCGTGCCGCCAACTGCGACGAGTTTGTGAGCCGCATGCCGCAGGGCTATGACACCATGATCGGCGAGAACGGCTCCAAACTCTCCGGTGGCGAGCGCCAGCGCATCTCCATCGCCCGCGCGCTGCTCAAAGACGCGCCCATCGTGCTGTTGGACGAGGCGACGGCAAGCTTGGATGTGGAGAATGAGACCGTGGTACAGCAGGCACTCTCCCGTCTGCTTGCAGGTAAGACGGTTATCGTTATTGCCCACCGTATGCGTACGGTGGAAAATGCCGACAAAATCGTTGTGCTCAAGGATGGTGTGGTTGCCGAGCAGGGCACTCCGGCGCAGCTTAAGGCGGCAGGCGGAGAATTTGCCCGCATGGTCGCACTGCAAAAGGAAGCGGCTGCCTGGCAGCTGTAGGAAAGGGGACCAAGATTTCCAAAGGTTAACTTTGGTTGACCATAATAGTTCGACTAAACTAGTCTCAAAAGCGTGCTCGAGCAAACTAATGAACTCGGGTACTGAGGCACCGTGCCGCGTCCAATGCGGCAAAAGGGAGAAGCAACATGAAGAAGTCGACGTTCAATACCCTGCTTGTCGGTGGCGGTTTTCTGCTTGGCACGGCCGGCATCAAGCTGCTCACCAGCGCTCCGGTAAAGAATGCCTGCGTGCAGGGTATCGCGTGCGGCATGCGCATCAAGAACTGCTACCAGGACATGGTCGAGCAGGCCAAGGCCAATGTCGACGACATGGTTGCCGAGGCGGCCTACATCACCCAGAGCGAGGCCGCTGCTGACGAGGCAGCCGAGTAACGCTCCCAGGCACAAACTATGAGATTCTCGATTATCAGCGAGATCCCCGGCAGGACCCGCCTTCAGTTGGCGGGTCCTGTGCCAGAGAGCGATCTCGATGCGCTTCTTAAGCTTGGCGGCGACATCGATGGCGTGCGCAAGGTGCGCGTGTATGGCCGCATTGGCCAGATGGCGCTGGAATACGACGAGCCGCGCCGCGCAAGCGTGCTCGACGCCTTGGGCGCACTCGATGCTCAAGCTATCGCCGATGCCAAGTCGGGCTACGTGATGCAACTCGAGCCGCGCAAGCACAAACTCGTTATGGACCTGGCGACACTCGTCGGTGCCCACTACGCGCGCCGCTGGTTCTTGCCGACGCCTCTGCGTGCGGTGTTTGTCGTGGCCGGTTACATGGCATTTTTGCGCGCTGCCCTTCATGAGCTGGCGCAGCCGCGCCTGACCGTTCCCGTGCTCGACGCTTCGGCCATCGGCATTTCGTTCGTCAAGCGTGATGTCGACACCGCGGGCCAGACGATGTTCCTACTCAACGTGGGCGAGTTACTCGAGGACTACACCCGCGCCATGAGCGAAAACGAGCTCATCAACTCGCTGCTCGACGTACCCGACAAGGCGCAAAAGGTTGTCGGCGACACCGAGGTAAGCGTTGCCGCGACCGAGCTTGAGCCCGGCGATCTGGTCGCCGTGCGCACTGGCATGTCCATTTGCATCGACGGCGTTGTCGAGCAGGGGAGCGCTATGGTCAACCAGGCGACCCTGACCGGTGAGCCGCTGGCCGTCGAGCGCAGCGTGGGCGACGACGTGTTCGCCGGTACCGTCGTGGAGGACGGCAGCATTTTGGTGCGCGTGCGCGCCAATACGGCTCAGACCAAGCTCCGCTCGATCGTCTCGCTCGTGCAGACGGCCGATTCGCTCAAGTCCGAGGGCCAGTCGCACATGGAAGACCTCGCCAACAAGATCGTCCCGTGGAACTTCCTGCTCGCGGGCCTGGTTGCGCTTACCACCCGCAGCCTCATCAAGACCTCGGCGGCGCTGATGGTCGACTACTCGTGCGCACTCAAACTCACGGGTTCCGTCGCCGTCATGACTGCCATGAGCGACGCTGCCAAGATGGGCGTCATGGTCAAGGGCGCCAAGTACTTTGAGTCGTTTGCCAAGGCCGACACCATTGTGTTTGATAAGACCGGCACGCTCACCGAGGCGCAGCCGCGTCTTGCCTGCGTACTCACCACCGATGGCTGGAGCGAGGACGAGATCCTGCGCCTTTCCGCTTGCTTGGAGGAGCATTTCCCGCATCCGGTGGCGCGCGCCGTGGTCAACGCTGCTCGCGAGCGTGGGCTCGAGCACCGCGAGCGTCACGCTGCTGTCGAGTATATTGTGGCGCACGGCATCGCTTCGTCCATTGAAGGGCGTCGCGCCATCATCGGTTCCGCGCACTTTGTATTTGAGGATGAGAGCGCGCAGCTCGAGTCCGACATTAAGGAGCAAATCGAGTCCCAGATGCAGGGCCTGTCGCCGCTGTATCTGGCGGTCGATGGCACCGTTGTGGGCGTGCTCGGTATCGAGGACCCGCTCAAGGCCGGGGTCCGCGAGGCCATCGCCGACTTGCACGCGTTGGGCGTTAAGCATGTCGTTATGCTTACTGGCGACTCCGAGCGCACGGCCGAGCGCATTGCGCGAGAGGCGGGGGTCGACGAGTTTAAGGCCGAGCTGCTGCCCGAGGACAAGTACGCGTATGTTGAGCGCATTAAGGGCGAGGGGCGCCACGTTGCCATGGTGGGCGACGGCGTCAACGATTCGCCGGCGCTCGGTTTGGCCGACGTGGGGCTGGCAATGGGCGGTGGAAGCGACATCGCCAAGGAGGTCGCCGATATCATCCTGACCGATACGGATCTCGCCGCGATCGTGCGCCTGCGCCGCATGAGTCAGGGGCTTATCGACCGTCTGACGAGTTCGTATTCCAAGGTGATGCTCACCAACTCGGCGCTCTTGGCACTGGGCATTACCGGCGCGATTACCCCGCAGGCGTCGTCGCTGCTGCACAACGGCTCGACGATCGCCTACAGCCTGGGCAACGCAAAGGCTTACCTGCGTTAGCAGACGTGTTCGCCCACGTTATCTGGCCTGCGCCCAGACGGCATAGGTGTCGTCTGGGCGCAGGCCTTTTGCATTTGACCATTTGCTAGCTTCTCTATATAGTGTTGCTAGCGGTGCTAGCAATTGAAGGGAGCGGGTCAACGTGGGTGCTGTTAGCGGCATGGCGCAGGTGAACGTTCGCGTGGATCGCCAGGTCAAGGACCATGCGGAGGAAGCGCTGCAGCTTTCGGGTAGGTCGCTGCCCGAGCTCATCAAAAAGGTGGTGGCCAAGGTCGCGCAGGGTGGCGGGCAGTGCGAGGAAGTGCTTGCGGCCGTCGACGACCGGCAGCAGACCGTCGCGCCCGATACACCGTTCGCCGCATCATGGGCGGCGGCGGATCAGCTTTACGCGGACCTGGGCATCGCTGCGTCGCCTGTATCCGACGATCGCGGTTGGGACACAATCTATTCCGAAGCCATGGATGAGCATTATCGCCAAAAGGGGATGATCCAGTGAGTGGGGCGCCTCTCAAGATCATGGTAGACGCCAACGTATGGGTTGATTCGTTTTGCGTCGACCATGCCGAGTCGCTTGCCGCGCGTGCGTTTATTAGTCAGGCGACGGAGACGGGGGCATTGCTGTTCTTTCCGGTACATATCGCCAAGGACGTGCTGTACGTTGTCCAACACGAACTGAAGCGCAGCGTTCTTGCCAGCGGGGGAGCGCTCGACGAGGCATCTGCCCGTGCAATTGGCGATGCGGCGCTGGCGTTTGTCCGGAATATGACCGAAAACGCTATGGCCGTGGGTGCAGATGCGGCGGACCTTTGGCTGGCCGACAAATATCTGACGCTCCATCGCGATTACGAGGACAACTTGGTACTCGCCGCATGCAAACGCGCGCAGGTCGATTACTTGGTGACCAACGATCGCAAACTGCTCGAACATGCCGATCTTGCAGCAAAGACACCTCGTCAAATGATGCCGATTCTTGCTTTGGCCGAACGCGGCGGCGCGGCTATCGGTTGACGCGAACTGTTTGCGGGCCTCTTGGATGACGATGCACCAAGGGACCCGCGTCTGCTATTTACAAAAGCTCGGCCTTAATGGCAGCACTTTCTGCGAGCTGCTCGGCTGCCTTTTCGTCGGAGCTGTCGAGTGCTGCCAGGCTGCGGTAGACCCACTCGTTGACCTGGGTGTTCTTGACGCCTGCGGTCTGCATAAGGGCGCCTACCTCGCGGATTGCTGCGAGCAGATCGGCTTTGGGACCCGCGAGCTCGACCTCGATGCCGTGGTAGGCGGTCACGCCGCGGTTTTCGCTCACGTGGTCGATAAAGCCCTCGACGGTCTCAAACTGCTGGGCGAGAGCTGCATCATCGTCAGCGTCCAGCGCGACGAGTGCGTTCGATACCGTGAGGGCGGGATGTCCGCAGGGGACAAAGCCTTCGATGACATCCATAGCTTCGGTAATGGTTGAGCCTAGGCCTGCGAGGGCATTGACGAGTTGCTGCTTGGTATCCATAACGGTCCTTTCGACGGGTCAATTTTGCTTGGCGAAAATATACGTGACGCGATCGGTAGCAAAAGTGCGAAGTGCGGCGCGCATTGGGGTCTTCACAGCTCGTGCATAGAACAGCTGCCTGCCTTTAGAACGTGGTAAGATAGCTATCCACGAGCGGGGTTCACCCCGCGTGTTCCTTGAAAAGTCGACGGTTATCGGGTGTTTGCAGACCCGATACCATCCAGACTTTCCCGACATTCGGGGGCGACTGGTTTCGACACGATAGCTCTGAGAGAGGAAGCAAGCCGAGGTCTCCTCGCCTCGTTAAACAGGGGTACCGTCAAATTGAATTGACAACAACTCTTCTTTTGAGCCTATGGCTCTCGCTGCTTAGTTTATAGCGGCGCGTCAACCCGGTGATTTCCCCGACACCGGCGCGACGTCATTTTAGGGGAATGCTCCTGCGCACGTAATCGGTATGGCGCAGGCTAAGACCGAACCGGTTAGGACGCCGCGAGCGTGTCGCTGCGCGCAAAGCGTCCGAGACTAAACTAGCGACTGAGCTTGGAGATGCCAATCAGGGGGCTTTCGTGGACCGGAGTTCGATTCTCCGCGCCTCCACCATAAGTAACAGGCAGGTAGATATTCGTATCTACCTGCCTTTTTATTTCTGGTCCGCACCGCGGAGAATCGAACTCTGCGCAGGGCGCGGGCGTAAAGAAAACGCGTAAGCGTTTTTAGCCCGCGGGCGAGGACGCCAACAGGCGGCCGAAGCCGGTGCGGATTTGCGAAGCAAATACGCGGATTCTCCGCGCAAAGTCTCAACCCGATATGGATGCGATGTTATCGAATCTCAGCCGGCCATGCCCCGCTCCAACGGATCCCCCGTACCGCGGAGAATCGAACTCTGCTCCAAAACCAATGCGCTCTCTATCCCAAAACTGGGTAGAAGAAGCCCAAACGAAACAGCAGGAGGTCAACATGACTGCAGAAGATAAGGCAAAGAACGCCGGCAAGGTCGCGCTTGTTTTGGAGGGCGGCAGCTTCCGCGGGCAATTTACCGCAGGCGTGCTTGACGTTCTCATGGAGGCCGGCGTCGAGATTCCGGCGGTATATGGCGTATCGGCCGGTGCCCTCAACGGCGTGAACTACAAGTCGCACCAGATCGGCCGTGCCAACCGCATCAACCTGGCTTTCTGCAACGACAACCGCTTCATGGGTGCCGCATCGTTTGCGTCCACGGGTTCTATTGTGGGCTACGACTTTATCTTCAATGATGTCCAGGACCGCCTGGATCCCTTTGACAACGAGACGTTTGATGCGAGCCCCATCGAGATGTACGCCGTCGCGACGGACATGCTTTTTGGAACTGCCACGTACCTGCCGGTCAAAAGCGCCGTACTTGACCTCGACGCCGTGCGCGCATCGACGTCGCTGCCGCTGGTGACGCCGCCGGTCGAGATTGACGGGCACAAATACGTCGACGGCGGCGTAGCCGATTCGGTCCCCATCGAGCACGTGCTGGAGGAGGCGGGCTTCGATCGCGCTGTTGTCATTGTCACGCAGGACCGCTCATACGAGAAAAAGCCCTACGAGTTTATGCCCGCCGCGCGCGCCCGCTATGCCGACTACCCCTACCTGCTCGAGGCTATCGAGACGCGCCACGACCGCTATAACATCCAGCGCATGCATCTGTGGAAGTATGAGCGCGAGGGCCGCGCACTGGTCGTTGCTCCGCAAAAGCCGGTCGAGGTCGGCCACGTTGAGCACGATCCGGCAAAGCTCCTCGACCTGTATATTCAGGGCCGCCAGGAGGCAAAGCGCTTGCTGGGAGATATCGAGGCATTTGTCGAGCGCTAGTGTCGCGACGTCATGACCCATGGACGACATGTGCAGAAAGTCTGGTCAGAACCAAAATACCTGTTGACTCGGGCGGCGAGCGGGGTAATATGGACGGGTTACTTGCAGAGCCCCGTGAATCTCTGTAACAACACGTACTGTACATGGAGGAGTCTAAGTGATTTCGAAATCGACTCACTACGCCAAGCAGGGCGAGGTCCAGCGCAACTGGGTTCTCGTCGACGCCGATGGTGCTGTCCTGGGCCGTCTTGCCACCCAGATCGCAATGATTCTGCGCGGTAAGAACAAGCCCCAGTTCACGCCCAACAGCGACTGCGGCGACTTCGTTGTCGTCATCAACGCCGATAAGGTCCAGCTTACCGGTAACAAGGCCGACACGAAGACCTATTATCGCCACAGCGGCTACAACGGCGGCCTCAAGGCTGAGAGCTTCCGCCAGGCTATGGAGAAGCACCCGGAGAAGGTCATCGAGCGCGCCGTTCGCGGCATGCTGCCCAAGACCACCCTCGGCCGTGCCCAGATGACCAAGCTTAAGGTCTACGCTGGTGCCGAGCATCCGCACGCTGCCCAGAACCCCACGAAGATTGAGCTGGAGGCTTAAAGATGGCTGAGAACACCGTTGTCTACCAGGGTACCGGCCGTCGTAAGAACGCCGTCGCCCGCGTCCGTCTCGTCCCCGGCACCGGCAAGGTGACCATCAACAAGCGTGACGCCGAGCAGTATTTCGGCCGTCATCAGCTCGTTGAGAACGCCCTTGCTCCCTTCAAGGTGACCGACACCGCCGGTCAGTTCGACGTTATCGCTCTATGCGATGGCGGCGGCATCTCCGGTCAGTCCGGCGCTCTGCGCCTGGGCATCGCTCGCGCTCTTCTGAACGCTGGCGACTACCGTGCTGACCTCAAGAAGGCCGGTTTCCTTACGCGCGATGCTCGCGTGGTCGAGCGCAAGAAGTACGGCCTCAAGAAGGCCCGCCGCGCTCCCCAGTTCTCCAAGCGCTAAGGTTTTATCTCCTTTCGAGATACAATGTACAAGCGGGGCCTGCCGATTCCTCGGCGGGTCCCGCTTTTCTTTTTCGACTAGGGTGGGCGGTTGCACATCGCCTGCTAGGGAAGGAGCGATCCTATGCCCCAGAACATCTTCGGTACCGACGGCGTCCGTGGCGTCGCCAATGCCGACCTCTCGTGTGACCTCGCGTTTCGCCTGGGCCGCGCGGCGACCAAGTTCCTTGGTCCGGACATCTGCATCGGCCGTGACACGCGCCTTTCGGGCACCATGCTCGAGAGCGCTCTGACCGCCGGCATTATGGCCGAGGGCGGCCGCCCGCACTGCTGCGGCGTCATCCCCACGCCTGCCGTGGCGCTGCTCACTGTTCAAAACGAGCTCGATGGCGGCATTGTCATCTCCGCTTCGCATAATCCGCCGGAGTTCAACGGCATCAAGTTCTTTAGCCGCAAGGGCATGAAGCTTCCCGACGCGGTCGAGGAAGAGATCAGCGCCTGGGTCATGTCCGAGGAAGCCATGGCTGCCGACACGCTGCCGACCGGTGCCGGCGTGGGCCACATCATCAAGATGAAGGACGCCCGCAAGGCATATGTCGATCATGCCATCAGCACGCTCGACGGCCTTAAGCTCGATGGCCTGGTTGTTGCCGTCGACTGCGGTCACGGCGCTTCGTGCCAGACCACGCCCGCCGCACTGCAGCGCCTGGGCGCCACGGTCCATGCCATCAACACCGATTACTGCGGCACTGACATTAACGTTGAGTGTGGCTCCACTCATCTTGAGCCCTTGCGCGAGCTCGTGCTGCGCACCCATGCTGACATCGGTCTGGCCCACGACGGCGACGCCGACCGCGTACTGTTCGTGGACAGCGAGGGCAATGAGATCGACGGTGACTACATCCTGGCTATCTGCGGTTCTGACCTCGCCGCTCGCGGTAAGCTCGCCAACTCCGAGATCGTCTCGACCGTCATGTGCAACCTGGGCTTCTCCATCGCCATGAAGGAGCAGGGCTTCGAGATGGTTCAGACCGCCGTGGGCGACCGCTACGTTCTGGAGCGCATGCTCGCGGACGGTGCCGTCATCGGCGGCGAACAGTCCGGCCACATCATCTTCCTGGAGCACAACACCACCGGTGACGGCCTGGTGACGGCTCTGCAGCTGCTGGCCGTGCTCAAGCGCACCGGTCGTACCCTCACCGATCTTGCCGGCATCATGAAGAAGTACCCGCAGGTACTCGTCAACGTGCATTCCGACAACAAGGCTGGTCTGGACGATTGCCAGCCCATCTGGGATGCCGTCGCTGCTGCCGAGAAGGAGCTTGACGGTCGCGGCCGCATTCTAGTGCGTCCGAGTGGCACCGAGCCGCTGGTCCGCGTGATGGCCGAGGCCGAGACGCACGAGCTGACCCAGCGCGTTGTCGACGACATCGTCGAGGTTGTCAAGCGCGAACTTCCCTAATGGTCAAAAACTGGTGCCAAGTGGTAAACTGTTAAGGCTATTTTGATTGATTAGTATGTCCGAGGGGGAGCATGTTCACTAAAGTCCTAAGGTCTTTTGGTATGCGTGGTCGAGTCCTTACGTTGGATGCTCCCATCTCGGGCGACGTCATTCCGCTCTCCGAGGTAAACGACCAGACATTTGCCACCGGCCTTTTGGGCCAGGGCGTGGCGATTCAGCCCACCGGAACGCGTGTGATTGCACCGGCTGATGCCAAGGTCGAGGCCATTTTTCCCACGGGTCACGCCGTTGCGCTCAACACGGTCGATGGTCTAGACGTGCTCATCCATGTTGGTTTGGACACTGTCCAGCTTGAGGGCAAGCATTTTAGCGTGCATGCACAGGTGGGTGACATCGTCCATAAGGGCGATGTACTCATTGAGTTCGATCGCGAGGCAATTGCTGCCGAGGGCTACGATGTGACGGTTCCCATCTTGGTATGCAACTCCGTTGAGTTCTCGAGCATCAAGGGCTCCGTTGGCGTGCATGTCGAAGAGATGGACCAGCTCATCGTTGCTCGCGAGCGCTAGCAAGTGCGAGTGGCCATTAGCCTACAATTCAAACACGTTTACGGAGGGCGCCCTTGAAAGAGGACGCCCTCCGTGGCAAGATGGGATTTGTCCGAAGCTAAAAGGCTTTGGGTCACCGTGGACGGGCAGGGGCCTCGACGCGGTTAGACACGAGACACATACATTACGCGACCTCGCCCTGGTGGCCGCACACGTTGGTTGCGGCCGACGCGGGCCGCGGGCAAGTGCTTGTAAGGGAGCCTTGCCTCTCTTGTACGAGAAAGGACGCGTAATGAAGATCATTAAAGCTAAAGACTACGAGGATATGAGCCGCAAGGCCGCCAATATTATCTCGGCGCAGGTTATCCTCAAGCCCGACTGTGTGCTGGGCCTTGCCACCGGCTCCACCCCGATCGGTGCCTACAAGCAGCTCGCTGCTTGGTACGCGAAGGGCGACGTCGACTTTGCCGAGGTCAGCACCTACAACCTGGACGAGTATCGCGGCCTTTCGCACGACGATCCCCAGAGCTATCACTACTTCATGCGTGAGAACTTCTTCGATCACATCAACATCGACCTGAACAACACGCATGTGCCCGACGGTTCCAACCCCGACGCCGCCGCTGCCTGCTCTGAGTACGACAAGATCGTCGCCGCCGCCGGTTACCCGGATCTGCAGCTGCTCGGTATTGGCAACAACGGCCACATTGGCTTCAACGAGCCCGATGATCACTTCTCCAAGGGCACGCACTGCGTCGACCTTACCGAGAGCACCATTCAGGCCAACAGCCGCCTGTTCGACAGCATCGACGATGTTCCCCGTCAGGCCTACACCATGGGTACCCAGACCATCATGTATGCCCGCATGATCCTGGTCGTCGCCAACGGCGAGGCCAAGGCTCAGGCCGTGCATGACATGTGCTATGGTCCGGTTACGCCCGAGTGCCCGGCTTCGATCCTGCAACTGCACACCAACTGCGTTGTCGTTGCCGACGAGGCCGCCCTTTCGCTCTGCGAGTAGCGCGAATCCTGCAGCTCGACATAGCCTTGCCTAAGGCCTCCGCTTTGCGGGGGCCTTTTTGCTATCCTTTTCCGCCCACTTGACCAAAATCTTGCCGCAAGCTTGACGAATGCCGGATGTCCAACAGCTTGATTCATTCTATACCAGATTCTATGCAAAAATGCCACTAGAAGGTCGTAGACGGTAGTGGGTGCTAGGCGAGTTGAATGACATGGCTGAACCTTGTTCATCTGCGTTACACTGCCGCTTAGATGGGACAAGCTGACAAGCTCATTTACCTGCTTAAAGACCGATTAGTCGGGGGATTAATAACAATCGGCCCTCGCTGTACAAAAACTTGCCGCTTGCGTACCAAAAGACAACCTAAAACGCAAGGTCGCTCTATTCATAGCGCGGCTTGTATGGTCTTGCGGCTACAGTGTCCATACGGTCGAGTTGAGGAGCGGGCATGGTAAACGATTTGAGCGGTATAGACGACCTCGAGCTGATGCCGTTAGGCGGAGGCTATATGGTGCGACGCGAACGCTTGATGAATGAGCTTATCGCCAAGGGCCGAAAGGCCGGTATCGTGGTTCTTTATGCACCCGACGGGTTTGGGAAGACCTCGGTGCTGCTGCAGTACACCCATGAGGTTAAATGCGACCCGACGCGAGGCCCCGTGCGGATTATCGAGGCCGATCGCGCCACTGGGCGCGAGGTGTTTATGCAGCTCGAGGTGGTTACCGAAGAACTCAAAGACAAACCGCACTCCCTTATCGCGATTGATAATGTGCCAAACCTCGATCAGCACGATACCGAAGACCTCATCGACAGGATTCGCGGCCTGCGCGCTATGGGGGTAGGGGTCTTTATCTCCTGCCGTCCTTCAAATCGTCAGCTGATTCATGGGCTGGGCGATTCGGTTAAGATCAATGCGCAGATGCTCAAGGTGCATGCCTATGAGTATTCGGCGTGGGCATCGGCGTTTTCGATCAACACATCGCTCGACTTTTATCAGCTCACGCAGGGCGTGCCCGAGCTCGTTTCGGCATTGCAGACGGGTCTGTATGGCCAAGGCGACGTAGCCGGTCTGCTCGAAAACGAGATTGTCAACGTATATGGCGCGGCACTTGTCGATCTGGCTTCGCTCGACAATAATGCGCTGTTTTGCGTGGCATGTCTCATGGTTTTGATGGGCGAGGGCAATATCGCAGAACTCGAGGCCTGTGGGGTGAGGCTGTCGATGGTCGACCAGTCCTACTTTGTACGCGACTACCCGATCTTTGGCTTGGATCCCGCCGAGCGGAGTTTTACGTGTCTGGGCACGGAGGATAACGGACGCTTGCGTTTGCGTAAGTTGGTGGCCGAGATTCGCCCCGAACTTGTTCCGAGGGCGGCCCGGATTTTGCTTAAGGCGGGCCGATGCGATGCGGCGATGGGCCTGGCGGACGCCTTTTTGGACCGTGAGGCGGTCCTTGAACTTGCTGGGCAGTATGGGGTCGATCTTGCTCTGACGGGGCACGGGGCCGATATCTGCCGAGCAGCGTTGGGCACGATCGATGCTGACGATCCGGCTCCAGAGCCAACGCCTGCCGAGGCACTCGGCGTATATCTGGCAGCGGTCAGCGTGTCCAATACAAAGCTCGCTCGCTATATGGCATCGGTCATCGAGCGCGGGGGCGAACGGGCGGCCTGCGAAATAGATCCTGTTTCATGGAGGGTGGCCCAGACACTGACGGCTGTTTGCTATGGGGACAACGGGCTTGGGCTTCCTACGAACCTGGCCGTGCCAGAAATCGAGACATCCCATACCGCACTCGATATGTTGTCTGCGCATATCGAGGTCAAGCGGTGCCTGACCGAGCGGGGAGATGACGGCGGCGTTCTGCAGCGGCTCAAAACGAGCAAGGCCTACGACTGCGAGCTCGACATCGCGGGGATTGTTATACGGGCCGATAGTATGCTGGTGGAGCTCTTTGATGGATCGTTTGCGGGAACCGACGAGCGCGACGACGAGATGACGGTGGTGCGGGAGGCGCTCGACGTACGTGGGCTTAAGGCGATGGCTATCTGGGTGCGCATGGTGTTGGCGGCACGGCGGCTCCTTTCCGGCTTGCCGGTAACCGACGACGCGGCATTCAACGAGCTCGATCGTTTTGCCGTGCGCATGCGCGACAACCAGATTCAACTGTTTGGCCTGTTGCTAGAAGGCTGGCAGTCGCTGGCAGAGGGACGGCCGGTTAATGCAAAGTTCCGTGCGGTCCAAGTGCTCAAACTTGCCGAGGAGTCGATTTCGTACATGCGCGATAACGCATTGCTGCTGGAGCGTGCGGCATATCTACGTAACACCTCGATGGTTTCGGTGCGCGAGGAAGCGGAGCTACTCGATATAAGCCAGACGCAGGTTGGTGGCGCAGAAGCCTGGATGGTGGCGCTGCATTTGGCTTGCGCGGGGCGAGATAGCGATCTTGCGGCCTGGATGTCCATGAATCGTGCGGGGATTCTAGAGCCATCGTATCGGCTCTTTGCGCGCCTTGCCATGCATTGTCTGGGCGAGCCGGCGCGCAGGATACGCAAGAAGCTTCCCGTGCGCGAACTGTCGCGGTACTCGCTGCGCGACGATTTGGAAGGGGAGGGCGAGCGTCTGTTCCAGGCCGGCGAGGTTGAAGCCGTTGATACCATCGACCATATCGAGATTCGCATGTTTGGTGCGTTTCGCGCCGAGCGCGACGGGTTTCCCATCACGGACAAAATGTGGCGCCGCAAGAAGGCGGCGACGCTTGCCGAGCGGCTTGCGCTGGGCATGGATGCGCTCGTCGATCGTGAGACGCTGGCCATGGAGCTGTG
>CATZMG010000043.1 GCA_958421655.1 uncultured Collinsella sp. | reverse complement strand
CGACTCGCATAAAAAGCCTCCCATTTCTCATGTCCAAGAAATGGGAGGCGGTTCAGTGCGGCAGGGCTTTTGGAAGGGAACTTGGTTGTGAGGGCTCGTTAGGCGAGCTTGGCCTCGAGCTCAGCGATGCGCTTGTAGGCATCGATGGTAAAGCGGGCCTGCTTCTCCAGGATCATAGTGGTCATGAGAGTGTCCTGAGCGTGAGCCATGATGAAGGTCATCTCCATCTCGCCACCGCCGGCCTCCTGCGAAAGCAGCTTGGTCTGCGTGTCGTGGGCGCCGATAAGTGCATCGCTGGCATCCTTGTGCAGCTGTTCGGCCTTCTCAAAGTCACCCTCGCGAGCAGCATCGAGCGCTGCAAGCAGATCGGTCTGGGCGTCACCTGCGTATGCGACAATCTCGAATCCAACCATCGAGATTTCTTCTTTGGTTGCCATATTGCGTTCCTTTCACATATGAACCAATGGAGAGCATCGCGTCCGGGCATACGCGCTGCGTTGTGTATGACAGAAACAATAACATTCAAACAAAAAAGAACAGCGCAAAACGTAATTTTGAGCTATGAACGGTCACTATTCGCCCGTGAACGGTTTTTAAACCAATCTGAACAATATCGAACACAATTAGCGGCAACCCAAACAGACCCGCGCCCTAGCGTACATCGCGCACCGTATCGCCCTCGACGAGCACGCCCGGAAACAGCATGTGCTCCACACCGGGTGCAGCGCCCTCGGCGCCGGCTATCTTGTCGACCGCCCACATGCCGACGCGTTTGTTGTCAAAGCGCACCGTGGTCAGGCGACGATCGGGCACGATATCGCCCAAACTATCGTCAACACCCACCACGCTTACGTCCTGGGGCACGCGCTTCCCGCGCGACTCGAGCCCACGGATGCAGCCATATGCCATGGCATCGTTGGAAGCATAAATGGCCGTACAGGTCGGATCGTCCGCCAGAGCCTGACCGGCAGCATATCCACTCTGCGCTGTCCAGTCGCCGCGCACGAGCTGCGGTGGCTCGATGCCATGCGCACGCAATGTCTCGCGCCAGCCTTCCTCGCGCCGCATGCCCGAAAGCGAGCGCTCGGGACACGAGATGAAGCGCACGGTCTTGTGCCCCTGCCCCAGCAAGTACTCGACCACTTGGCGCGAGCAATCGAACTGGTCGTTATCGACCGTTGAACAGAGCGGGTGCTCCAGCATGGTAACGAGCACCGTCTGCATACCGGGCAGCGGCTCAAAGGTGCCAAAGTCCGCCGGCATGCGGTTCATAATCACAACCATGCCGTCCACCGGCAGTGCGCTCATGCGCGACGATGCGCCCTCGAGGGTATACGGATGCCCATCTACTTTAGTGAGGGTGATGGCGTAGCCGTGTTTGTCGGCGGCGGCGGCAAAGCCCTCCATACGGTCGAGGTTGCCGGTGCCAGTAATGTTGAACATGGCGACGCCGACGGTCTTGAACTTGCCGCGACGCAGCGACCGGCCGGCAAAGTTAGGACGATAGCCAAGCTCGCGCATGGCGGCACGCACGCGCTCCTTGGTCTCGGGGCGCACGCTGGGCGAATCGTGCACCGTACGCGAGACTGTCTGCTCCGAAACGCCCGCGAGACGCGCCACATCCTTAACGGAAACCGATTTTTTAACAGCGGCCATAGGTCGATCTTTCTATGTCGACGATGCCATTGGTGGCACCCTACGCAGTCATTTTTAACGCCTTCAAGTATATCCAACGCCTCCCCCACCATACGCTCACCACCCAAAACCTACCGTTCACCGACATTTTTGCTTCCCCAAACGGCTTTTGGCTCCCAAATGTTAACGTTGCCATTGCGCAAACACAGAGCCACCGGGCGGCTCAAACGTTTACGCATAAGGAATCGACGGTTCGCAGGCACAGGAACCACCGGTTCGCGTCTTTTTTTGTGTCGCAAAATGGCAACGTCAACATTTTGGCAACCGAACGCCAAAAGCTACCATCGTTGCTAACCCACCGACTCTTAGGAGCATTGCATGGAGCAACTCATCGCCACCATCGAAAAAGGCCAGCCCTTTTTCAACGCGATCGCCCGCAACAAGTACCTCAAGGCGATTCGCGACGGCTTTATCTCCGTCATCCCCATCATCATCTTCTCGTCCATCTTCTGCCTGGTAGCCTCGGTCCCCAACATCTGGGGTTTCTACTGGCCCGATGACATCAACAACGCCCTGTGGAAATGCTACAACTACTCCATGGGCATCCTGGCCATCGCCTGCGCCGCCACCACGGCCAAGCACTTCGCCGACGCCCAGAACCGCGATCTACCCAAGAACAACCAGATCAACTTCATCTCGTGCATGTGTGCGGCCATCATCGGCTTCTTGCTCCTTTCGAGCGACACCATCGCCACGGACGCCGCCAGCGGCTTCAACACCACCTACCTTGGTTCCAAAGGCCTGCTGACCGCCTTTATCGCTGCGTTTGTGACCGGCATCATCTACAAGTTCTTCATTAAGCGCAACATCACCGTCAAGATGCCCGAGCAGGTTCCGCCCAACATCTCGCAGACCTTCAAGGACATCATCCCCTTCTCCGTCTGCATCACCGTCTTTTGGGTTTTTGACATCGTCTTCCGCGCTGCTTTTGGCTTCTGCTTTGCCCAGGGTGTCATCCAGGTGTTCCAGCCCCTGTTCACCGCTGCCGATGGCTACATCGGCCTCGCTGTGATCTACGGCGCCATGAGCCTGTTCTGGTTCGTCGGCGTCCACGGCCCCTCGATCGTCGAGCCCGCCATCGCCGCCGCTCTCGTTGCCAACATGACCGACAACCTGGCCGCGTTCCAGGCTGGCCAGCACGCTTCCGCTGTCCTGACCCAGGGTGCCCAGTACTTCGTCGTCTGCATGGGCGGCACCGGCGCCACGCTCGTCCTGGTCTTTATGTTCTGCTTCCTGGCCAAGTCCCAGGAGATGCGCGCCGTCGGTAAGGCCGCTATCGTTCCCGTGTGCTTTGCCGTCAACGAGCCGCTGCTGTTCGCCGCACCCATCGTGCTCAACCCCGTCTTCTTTGTCCCGTTTGTCTTTGCCCCGATCGCCAACATCTGGATCCTCAAGATCTTTATCGACTTCTTGGGCATGAACGGCTTTATGTACACCCTGCCCTGGACCGTCCCCGGCCCCATCGGTACCATCATGGGCCTGGGCTTCCAGCCGCTCGCCTTTGTGATGCTCGCCCTTATCCTGGTCGTCGACTTCGTTCTGTACTACCCGTTCTTCCGTGCCTATGACGCCCAGAAGTGCGCCGAGGAGGCCGAGATCTCCCAAGAGGAGCTCGCCGCCAAGAACGCCGAGAAGGCCGCCAAGCTCAACGATGCCTTCCAGGGCAAGGCTGACGCCAAGAGCGTTGCCGCCGGCGCTGCCGCCGAGGCCGTGAAGGCCGACTCCCCCGCCGCTTCTGCAGCACCCGCTGCCGAGGCAACGACCGCCAGCGACCTCAACGGCAAGCGCGTGCTCGTGCTCTGCCAGGGCGGCGGAACCTCGGGCCTGCTCGCCAACGCACTGGCCAAGGCTGCCAAGGAGCGCGGCATCGATCTTGAAACCGCTGCCGAGGCATATGGCAACCATGTCGACATGCTCCCCGACTTTGACCTGGTCGTCCTGGCCCCGCAGGCCGCCAGCTACCTGGCCGACCTGCAGAAGGACTGCGAACGCGTGGGCAACAAGTGCGTCGCCTGCCGTGGCAAGCAGTACATCGAGCTCTCCCAGAACGGCGATAAGTCTCTCGCCTTCGTCTCCGAGCAACTCTCGAAGTAAGTAACGCTCAGGGCCAGCCGACCATCCAAGACCGGCTGGCCCTTCGATTTAGACGATTGGATCATCATGTCCGTTAACCCTGCTAGCGTCACCAACCCGCCTACGCAGTTTCCCGAGGACTTTGTCTTTGGCGGCGCCACCGCTGCCTACCAGGTAGAGGGCGAGACCCGCACCCACGGTAAGGGCAAGGTTGCCTGGGACGACTTCCTGGAGGCCCAGGGGCGCTTTTCCCCCGATCCCGCTTCGGACTTCTACAACCAGTACCCCGTCGACTTGGAGCTGTGCGAAGAGTTTGGCATCAACGGCATTCGCCTCTCCATCGCCTGGAGCCGCATCTTCCCCAACGGTACCGGCGAAATCAACCCCGAGGGCGTCCAGTTCTACCACGATCTCTTCGCCGAGTGCCATAAGCACCATGTTGAGCCGTTCGTCACGCTGCATCACTTTGACACGCCGCTTCCTCTCTTTGAGAAGGGCGACTTCCTCAACCGCGAGACCATCGACGCCTTTGTGGACTTTGCCACCTTCTGCTTTAAGGAGTACGCCGACCAGGTGACCTACTGGTTCACCTTTAACGAGATCTGGGCCGACGCCTCCAACACCTACATCGAGGGCACCTTCCCCGGTGGCGTCAAGGCGCATCTTGCCGAGGCCTTCCAGTGCGAGCACAACATGATGCTCGCCCACGCCAAGGCAGTGCTGGCCTTCCACAACGGCGGCTTTAAGGGCAAGATTGGCGTCATTCAGTCGCTGGAGTTTAAGTATCCGCTCAACGAGAACGACCCCGCCGACATCAAAGCCGCCAACAACGAGCACGTGCTGCAAAACCAGTTCTTGCTCGACGCCACCTTCCGCGGCGACTACGCGCCCGACACCCTCGAGTGCGCCAACCGCCTGGCCGCCGTCTCGGGCGGCACCATCGAGATCTTGGACGAGGATCTGGATATCATGCGCGAGGCCGCGCTCTACAACGACTACTTGGGCGTTAACAACTACCAGTGCCGCTTCTTGAAGGCCTACGATGGCGAAAACGACCTGCACCACAACGGTACGGGAGAGAAGGGCACCGGCCGCTGGCGCGTTAAGGGCATTGGCGAGCATGTGAACAAGCCTGGCATCCCCACCACCGACTGGGACTGGATCATCTATCCCGAGGGCCTGTTCGATCTGCTCGTCTACATTAAGCAGCGCTACCCCAACTACAAGCAGATCTTCATCACCGAGAACGGCATGGGCTACAAGGACCCCTACAAGGACGGTTTTGTGGACGACCAGCCGCGCATCGACTACATCGAGCAGCACCTGCGTTGGCTGCTCAAGGCCATGGAGGTGGGCGTCAACGTGGGCGGCTACTTCCTGTGGAGCCTGCAGGATCAGTTCTCCTGGACCAATGGCTACAACAAGCGTTACGGCTTCTTTTACGTTGACTTTGAAACCCAGAAGCGCACGCCCAAGGCAAGCGCCTACTGGTACAAGCACGTGGCGCAGACCCGTCGTCTGGACTAGTGGCTGGCGGGGTTGCCCGCTCACACAACCTGTCCCCATTTCTCAGCCGGGGGCGGCACGTCACACGGCGCGCCGCCCCCGGTCTTTTTGTTTTTGGGCTGGTCGGGAGCCGTTTGTCTCGATCTGTAACATCTAGCCGAGTTTTTTGGTCCTAGCTGTTACAGATTGAGACGAACAGGATTGCTCTTTCCGAAGAATCTAAATCTGTAACACGTAGCCCGCTTTTGACCGTCTACCTGTTACAAATCGAGACAAACGGAGTAGGACCTAACCCCGTATGTCCCTAACAGTCGAGCGTTCGACCAGCGTACTCGGCACATGAATCGCCTCGATAGACGAGCTCTCTCCAATCGCCGCCTCAAACGCAAGCTTACCGACACCGCGCAAATCAAATCGCAGCGTCGTCAGCCGATTGTGAGGAACAAGTCCCTCGAGTGCGTCGTCGATACCAACCACGCTCACGTCGTCGGGCACGGACAGGCCCGCATTCTCGAGCGCGGCGATAACGCCCAGCGCCATCTGGTCATTTGCCGCAAGCACGGCAGTCGGCGCCTGCGACCCGCCGGCAAGCACCTCGGCCGCAATCCGCTCGCCCATGGCGTACCCACTGTCCGCACTCCAATCGCCACGCAGCATCGGAGCGGCATCGACATGAGCACGACCCAGCGTATCGCGCCAACCGGCCTCACGAAAACGCGAGGAAATCGAGTTTTCCGGACCCGCCACAAACCGCATATTCGAGTGACCATGTTCCAGCAGATAATTGGTCAACAGCTCGCACGAACCATACTGGTCGGAGTCGATCGTCGTGCAGCGCGGATGCGCATACATGGACAGGATGACCGTTCGCACTCCCGGCTGGGGAACAAACTCCTCAAAATCGGGAGCCATGCGGTTCATGTTGAGAATCATGCCGTCGACGGGTCGCTCGACCATGCGGCGCGAGGCATCGGCAAGTGTATAGGGCTTGTCGCCGCCCATCTCGATCATAGTGACGGCAAAATCGTGCTCGCGCGCCGCTTGCATGATACCCTCGAGCGTCGCCAGGTTACCGACACGTGTGATGTTGTACATGCACAGGCCAATAGAACGATACGACCCGCCGCGCAACGCCGCTCCAGCAAAATTGGGACGAAAGCCCAGCTCTTCCATGGCGGCCAGCACACGCTTGCGCGTCTTTTCCGTCACGTTGGGCATACCGTTGACCACGCGAGACACAGTCTGGCGGCTCACGCCAGCGAGCGCCGCAACCTCTGCCGCGCTCGCCGAATGACCATTCCTTGTCTGCTGAGCCATGCCTTCCACGCTAACCTGCTTCCCAACTATTCCCCGCGCCCATGGCGCATCGTACATACATCGATAACGTGCTCATGATACCCGAGCCATATACCACAACATGAAAACTTCTGTCAATCAAAACCGCTTACCGAACAAATACAACCGTTCGCGGCTGTTTGAAGTTGTTTTGTTTCTATACATCCCAGCCGGATGTTAACGTGCTCATTGTCAAATGTTCACGTGCTCATTTTGGTTCTAATCATTTTAAGATAGTGTTTATCGGGCTTTTTCACCGCTGAACGCTAACCAGGGAGCCTCCTGAGCGCAAACGCACAATATCGAACAGCGAGACGAGAGGGTGTATGCATATGTCTTTGCTAAACCGCGTACAGCAGCTGCCGAAGGGCTTTGTTTGGGGCGCCGCAACCGCCGCGTACCAAACGGAAGGTTCCACGAAGGTGGCAGGCAAGGGTAAGACCATGTGGGACGATTACCTTGTCGCCCAGGGTCGCTTTTTGCCCGACCCGGCCAGTGATTTCTACAACCGCTACGAGGAGGATATCCGCCTTTCTGCCGAGCATGGACTCAACGCCATCCGTGTGTCCATCGCCTGGACCCGCATCTTCCCCAACGGCGACGATGCCGAGCCCCTCGCCGAGGGCGTTAAGCACTACCACGAGCTGTTCGCCTGCTGCAAAAAGTATGGCGTCGAGCCCTATGTGTCCCTGCATCACTTTGACTCCCCCGCCGCCCTGTTCAACCAGGGCGACTGGCTCAACCGCAAGACCGTCGACGCCTATGTGCGCTATGCCGAGTTCTGCTTCCGCGAGTTCCGCGAGGTCAAGAATTGGTTCACCATCAACGAGCTCATCAGCCTCTCGCACTCCCAATACATCCAAGGCAACTTCCCGCCCAACCATCACTTTGATGTGACGAGCGGCATCCAGAGCCAGCACAACGAGCTCGTTGCCCACGCCCGCGCCGTCAACCTGTATAAGGATCTTGACGAGACCGAGCACCTGGGCGGACGCATTGGCATGGTCAACGTCCTGACGCCGGCATATCCTGCCACAGACTCGCCCGCCGACCAGCACGCCGCCGACCTGTACAACGCCTTCTACACCGACTTCATCATGGACGGCGCCTTCCTGGGTCACTACTCCGCGCGCACCCTCTCACTCATCAACGAGATTCTGCGTGCCAACAACGCCACGCTTACGGTTGAGGACAGCGACATGGAGGAGCTCGCCAAGGCGGCGCCCCGCAACGATATGTTCGGCCTCAACTACTATCAGTCGGCGTTTATCGCCGCCTACGATGGCGAGTCCACCAACAGCTTTAACGGCACCGGAGACAAGGGCACCTCGTGCTTTAAGTTTAAGGGCGTCGGGCAGCAGGTCGATATGCCGGGTATCCCCACCACCGACTGGGATTGGCTCATCTACCCGCAAGGCCTCTACGACACGCTCAAGCACATCAGCGCCACCTATCCCAACCTCCCCGTCATCTATATCACCGAAAACGGCCTGGGCCACAAGGACCCCGAGCCCGACGCAAACGGCATCGTCGCCGATCCCGAGCGCATCGACTTTGTCGACCAGCACATGGAGAAGGTGCTCCGGGCGCGCGCCGAGGGCGTCGACGTCCAGGGCTACTTTATCTGGAGCCTGCAGGACCAGTTCTCGTGGGCCAACGGCTATAACAAGCGCTACGGCCTGTTCTACATCGACTTCGACACGCAAAAACGCTACATCAAGCAGTCGGCACTCTGGTACAAGGAGCTCGCCGACACTATGGCGGACGCGCAGTAGCGCATCGCCTCGCTTTCCCCCGAGAGGGGAGCGGCCCTATGCGATACAAACCCAGCCGCTCCCCTCTCTCCCCCTGGGACCGACCCCGCCTGCACCCGGGCTTTTAGCAAGCGGGAGACCATATAGGTTTTCAACGTCCATGCCATTAAGATTTCATGCAAAGAGGAGCGTGAACTATGGAATCGATCGTTAAGTTCTTGGAGAAAGGTCAGCCGTACTTCGACAAGGTCTCTAAGAACATCTACCTTCAGGCCATTAAAGACGGCTTTTTGGCAGCAATGCCCATCATCCTGTCTTCTTCTGTCTTCCTGCTTATTTCGACCCTGCCGGGCGTTGTCGCCACGGTCGGCGGCTTTACGCTGCCCGACTGGTGGAGCGTCGACGTCGTGAACTTCTGCAACAAGGTTTACAACTTCACGATGGGCGTCGTGGGCATCATGGTCGCCGGCACCACCGCAAGCGCGCTGACCGGCTCCAAGAACCGCCGCATGCCTGCCGGCAAGGCCATCAACGCCACGAGCACCATGGTCGCCGCCATGTGCGCTATGCTCATCTTGGCCGTTACCCAGACGAGTGCCAAGATCGACGGCGCCGATGTCTCGGTGTTCTTTACCGACAACATGGGCACCAAGGGCCTACTGAGCTCCTTTGTCGCCGCATTTGCCACGGTCAACATCTATGCCTTCTGCATTAAGCGAGACATCACCATCAAGCTGCCCAAAGAAGTCCCCGGCGCCATCGCCCAGAACTTCCGCGACATCTTCGCCTTCAGCTTCTCCATCCTGTTTGTCGCCGTCATCGACGTTATCTGCCGCACCTGCTTGGCCGTCCCGTTTGCCAACGTCATCTCCACGCTGGTGAGCCCGCTGTTCGCCGCTGCCGATTCCTACGCCGGCCTCGCCCTCATCTGGTTCATGATCCCGCTGTTCTGGTTCATGGGCATCCACGGCCCCTCGGTCGTTAAGCCTGCCCTCAACGCCGCGCTGTTTGGCAACATCACCACCAACCTCGCCACGCTGCAGGCCGGCGGTCACCCCGCCCTCGCCCTGACCGAGAACTTCGGTAACTACATCGGCGAACTCGGCGGCACCGGCGCCACGTTCATTGTCCCGATCATCTTCCTGCTCTTTATGCGCTCCAAGCAGCTCAAGGCCGTCGGCAAAGCCTCTGTCGTACCCGTGATGTTCGCCGTCAACGAACCGCTGCTGTTCGCCGCGCCCATCATCCTCAACCCGTACTTCCTGATCCCGTTCCTGTTTGCCCCCGTGGCCAACGTCCTCATTGGTAAGTTCTTCATCGACTTTTTGGGCATGAACGGCTTTATCTATGCCATGCCGTGGGCACTCCCCGGACCGATCGGCACCTTCATCGACACCAACTTCCAGCCGATCTCTCTGGTCCTGGTTGTCGTCCTGCTAGTCGTTGACTTCTTAATCTACTACCCGTTCTGCAAGGCCTACGACAACGTCCTGTGCAAGCAGGAGGCCGAGACCCTGGCCGAAGAAGAGGCCGAGGAGACCAAGGCCGTCAAGACCGCTGCCGCCCCCGCCGTTGAGGCTCCTGTTGTCGAGACCGCTTCTGCCACTGAGGCCTCCGCAGCTGCGTCCGCCCTTAAGGGCAAGGATCTGAGGGTTCTGGTTCTGTGCGCTGGCGCCGGCACCTCTGCGCTGCTCGCCAACGCGCTTAAGGAAGGCGCCGACGAGCTGGGCATCGACATTACCGCCAACGCCGGTGCCTACGGCAGCCACTACGCCATCATGGACCAGTACAACGTCATCGTCCTGGCTCCGCAGGTTCGCACCTATTACAACGAGATGAAGGCCGACACCGACCGCCTGGGCATCACGCTGCTGTCGCCCAAGGGCAAACAGTACATCGACCTCACTAAGGATCCCAAGGGTGCCGTCGCCTGGATCGAGGAAAACCTCGAGGCATAAGACGCTGACGCCACCTGCCGCTCGCAGAAAAAAAATGGCCCGTGCATCGATGCGTGATGCGCGGGCCATTTTGTTTAGACCGCACCCGTCCTCCTGTTCATCTTAATCTGTAACATCTAGCCGAGTTTTTGGGTCCCAGCTGTTACAGATCGAGGTGAACGCACAGGCCAAGCCAAAAATCTCAATCTGTAACATGTAGAGCGCTTTTGACCGCTTAGATGTTACAGATCGAGACAAACAGATGGGTCAATCCAATCAATCTAGATCTGTAACACCTGGCTGGTCATTTCACTCCTAACTGTTACAGATCGAGACAAACGGAATAAGCCGGGCCGAATTGTCTAAATCTGTAACATCTAGCCGAGTTTTCGGGTCCCACCTGTTACAGATTTAGACGAGCAGGCCGAGCACGTCTACGCCCGCAGATCCCTTACGCTGGAACGCTCGACCAACACGCCCGAGACGAGCGTACGGCTTCTGGAGCTCGGGGCTTCCAGACCTGCGACGACCTCGTTAAGCGCACGGATGCCCAGTTCGCGGTGGCGAAACTTCACCGACGTCAGAATCGAGTTGGGAATCGTCTTGTAGAGCTCATCGTCGAAGCCGATCACGGACACGTCGTCGGGCACATTGAGCCCTTTGTCACGTAGAGCCATCATCACGCCGTTTGCCATGCAGTCGTTAGCAGCGAGGACCGCCGTGCAATCGGGCTTATCGGCAAGCACAAGGCCCGCGGCATAGCCACTATCCGCATTCCAATCGCCTTGCAGAGGCTCGGGCGGCTCAATGCCACGTGCCTCGAGTGCCGCTCGCCAACCTTTCATACGGCACTGGCTCGACAGTGATTCTTTCTTACCAGAGACGAAGTACACGTTCTTGTGCCCGTGGTTCAAGAAGTACTCGCACGCCATGCGCGCGCCGCCCTCTTGGTCGTCACTGACGGTAGAGCAGGTAGGATGTTCCATCGGTGTGATAATCACCGTCTTGAGGTCTTTCGGCGCCTCAAAGGTATCAAAGTCATCGACCATCTGGCGCAGGTTGAAAATCATGCCGTCGACGGGGAGCTGCGACATTCTACGCGCCGCTTCGGCAAGGGTCATCTTCTCCCCCGCCCGCTTTTTGATCATCGTAAGAGCAAAGCCTCGCTCTTCGGCGGCATCGGCGATACCGTCGATCATGTCCACGGCACCGCCCGACAAGTGGAACAGCACGACGCCGATGCACCCGTAACGGCCCAACTTGAGCGAACGCGCGGCAAAGTTGGCTCGAAACCCGAGCGCCTCCATGGCCGAATGAACCTTATCGCGTGTCGACTCTCGCACGCTATCGGGCTCGTTAATCACGCGCGAAACCGTCTTGAGAGAAACACCAGCGGCAATCGCCACATCATTCATTGAGACATTTTTCTTGTCCATCGTTGCCACTGCTTCTCCAGTCGGTTTTACATCGCTTGTTTTTGCGTTCTAGCATACACTACCTGCCTGACTGATAAATCAACCGTTTACCGAACAATATCGACCGCTCACCCGTATATCCTTGTTGCTCTTCCAAAAATGTCTTACGTTGTCATTAACGAAATGACAACGTTGTCATTTCGCAATGCCTTCCTTAAGCAGGAAGGTTTCCGGGCAGTCCTGACCATCCATCGACGACCAGTTCCATCCACATGCATCGCGCATCGAGCAGCAAAGGAGCTCTATGGACGCCATCGTAAAGATGCTCGAAAAGCATCAGCCGTTCTTTGAGAAGATCTCGAGGAACATCTACCTCCAGGCTATTAAGGACGGATTCCTTGGGTGCATGCCCATCGTCCTCACCTCTTCGATCTTTCTGCTCATTGCCACCCTTCCCGGCGTAGTCGGCATCACGCTGCCCCAGCCGCTCATCGACTGGTGCAACAAGCTGTACAACTTCACCATGGGCGTCATGGGCATCATGGTCGCCGGCACCACTGCCAAGAACTTTACGGCTTCCATGAACCGTCGCATGCCCGCCGGCAAGGTGCTCAACGACGGCTCCACCATGGTGGCCGCCCAGTGCAGTATGCTTTTGCTCGCCGTTACGCAGTTCACCACCAAGTTCAACGGCTCCGAGCTTTCGGTCTTCGACTGCACCAGCATGGGCACGCGCGGTCTGTTCTCGGCCTATATCGCCGCGTTCATCACCGTGTGGGTCTACAAATTCTGCGTCTCTCGCGATCTGACCATTAAGCTGCCCAAGGAGGTCCCGGGCGCCATCGCTCAGAACTTCCGTGACATCATCCCCTTTGGCGGCGCCGTCATCATCTGCGGCATCATCGATGTCGTCGTGCGCAACCTCATGGGCGTTCCGTTCTCCGAGCTGCTCATCAAGCTGCTCTCCCCGCTCTTCACTGCAGCAGAGACCTACCCCGGACTCATCCTTATTCAGGCAGCCACCGCGTTCTTCTGGTTCATCGGTGTCCACGGTCCTTCGATTGTCCAGCCGGGCATCGACCCCATCCGTCTTGCCAACCAGGCCGAGAATCTGCAGGTTCTGCTGGCCGGTGGTCACCCCGCCCATTCCCTCACCTTCAACATGTCGCTCGTGGGTGAGTTCGGCGGCACCGGTGCCACGTTCATCGTGCCGCTTCTGCTGATTCTCTTTATGAAGTCCAAGCAGCTCAAAGCCGTCGGTAAGGCCTCGATTGTTCCTGTTGCCTTCGCCGTCAACGAACCGCTGCTCTTTGGCGCGCCGATGATCCTTAACCCCTACATGCTCATCCCCTTTGTTGCCGCCGGCTGCGTCAACGTGAGTGTTGCCAAGTTCTTTATCGATAACGTGGGCATGAACGGCTTCTCCTTCGTGGTGCCTTGGGCTACCCCTGCCCCCATCGGCATCTTCATCACCACGAACTTCCAGCTTATCGCCCTGGTATTTGTCGCGATCATCATCTTGCTGGACGCCATCATCTACCTACCGTTCTTGAAGGCATACGATAAGCTGCTCTGCGACCAGGAGGCCGAGCGCGCCGCCGAGCTGGGTCTTGAGTCCGATGGTGCTGCCACCATCGCCGCCAGCACCTCTGCGCCCACTGTCGAACAGACTACCGCTTCCGTCGAGCCGACCGCCGCTGCCGCCGACAGCGAGCCTGTCGCCGATCAGCCCGAGCCCGCAGCCGACGCATCCGCTAAGAAGGATGTCGACGGTCTGAAGGTCCTCGTCCTGTGCGCCGGCGCCGGCACCTCTGCCATGCTTGCCAACGCCATCAAGGAAGGTGCTGCGCAGACCGGAGAGAACATCGCTTCCTCCGCAGGCGCTTATGGTCAGCACACTGCCATCATGGATCAGTACGACGTTATCGTGCTTGCCCCGCAGGTCCGTAGCTACTACAACGACATGAAGGCCGACACCGATCGTCTGGGCATTAAGCTGCTCGCCCCGCGCGGCAAGGAATATATCGACCTTACTCGCGACCCCGCTGGCGCCATTAAGTGGCTCCGCGAGAACCTCGACTAGTTTCCTCCCTCTGTTGGTGCCTGGATCCCCAGTTCGGGCACCTCTCCCTATTCGTATTCCACAGAAAGGATGACTCATGACCAACCCCATGCAGTTCCCCGACGGCTTTGTGTTTGGCGGCGCCACCGCTGCTTACCAGGTTGAGGGCGAGACCCGTACGCACGGCAAGGGCAAAGTGCCCTGGGACGATTTCCTGGCTGCTCAGGGTCGCTTCTCCCCCGACCCCGCAAGCGATTTCTACAACAAGTACCCGGTCGATATCGACCTGTGCCAGCGCTTCGGCATCAACGGTATCCGTGTCTCCATCGCTTGGAGCCGCATCTTCCCCAATGGCACCGGCGAGATTAACCCCGAGGGCGTCGCTTTCTATCACGAGCTTTTCGCCACCTGCAATAAGGCCGGCGTTATCCCCTATGTCACGCTCGATCACTTTGATACACCTGAGGCCTTTTACCAGAACGGCGGCGAGGGTTTCCTGACGCGCACGACGATCGACGCCTTTGTCGAGTACGCCAAGTTCTGCTTTGCCGAGTTCACCGAGGTCAAGCACTGGTTTACCTTTAACGAGATTCCCGCGACCGCCGAGGGCAGCTTTATCGTCGGCAACTGGCCGCACGGCGAGAAGTATCGCCTGGACAAGGCTTTCCAGCTCATGCACAACATGATGGTGGCCCACGCCAAGGCCGTCGTCGCCTTCCATGAGGGCGGCTTTGAGGGCGAGATTGGCATTGTCCAGAACCTGGAGCCCAAGTATCCCCTCGACCCCAACAACGCCGCTGACTGCGAGGCAGCTCGCATGGCCGACGTCATCAACAACCGCTGGGTGCTCGATGCCACCTTCCGTGGCCACTATGCAGCCGACACCATGGAAGCCGCGACCAAGCTTGCCCATATCGCCGGCGGCGAGCTCGACGTTCGCGACGAGGACATCGCCGCGCTGACCGCCGCGCTCCCCTACAACGATTGCCTGGGCGTCAACACCTACAAGTGCCAGTTCCTGCGTGCCGCCGAGGGCGAAAACGACATCAACCACAATGGCACCGGCGACAAGGGCTCCTCGCGCTGGTTCCTCAAGGGCGTGGGCGAGTCATGCGTGCGCGAAGGCGTTCCCACCACCGATTGGGACTGGATCATCTATCCTGAGGGCTTGTACGATCTGCTGCTCCGCATTAAGAACGATTACCCCAACTACAAGAAGATCTACATCACCGAGAACGGCATGGGCTATAAGGACGACTTCGAGGACGGCTTTATCGACGACGCCCCTCGCATCGACTACATGCGTCAGCATCTCGCGTGGATCCTCAAGGCAATCGACGGCGGCGTGAACGTCGACGGCTACTTTGTGTGGTCGCTACAGGACCAGTTCTCCTGGACCAACGGCTACAACAAACGCTATGGTCTGTTCTACATCGACTTTGAGACCCAGAAGCGCTATCCCAAGGCGAGCGCGTACTGGTACAAGAACGTCGCGGAGACCGGCCTGCTCATGGCCTAGTTTCCACCGCATACCCCCTGTCGGCCGCATGCGAATCCCTCCGCGGGTTCGCATGCGGCCTTTTTGTTTTGGTGGGCCCGAGCGGATCATTCGTCTCGATCTGTAACACATAGACCAATTTCTCGGTCCCACCTGTTACAGATCAAGACAAACGAATGGCCCGAACTTGAAGATCTCGATCTGTAACACGTAGCCCGGTTTTTCACGTCTACCTGTTACAGATCGAGACAAACGGGTAGCCCGAAGCAGAATATCTCGATCTGTAACATCTAACCCGGTTTTCTACTCCCAACTGTTACAGATTGAGATAATTCGACGACTCCGACGTTCTAATATACCGTGGTACAATTGTGTCCCAACGCAAAGGAGGTACCCATGTCAGCTTGTGTGCCCGTCCGAGATATGAAGGACACTGCTGCATTCACCGCACTTGTTGAGTCTGAGCGCGACGTTACCGTTACCAAGAACGGCTACGAGGCCATGCACTGCATCAGCAGCGACCAGTATCGCCTCATGCAAGAAGAAATCGCCAAGGCAAAACTGCTGTCGCGTATGATGTTGGCAGAAGACGAAATATCGCAAGGCGACTACAGCGACTACGAATCCTTCGCGGCTTCGATACGAGACAAATATGACCTATAACGTCGTAATCCTCAAAAGCGCGCGATATGAGTACGAGAGTATTGTCGGATACCTTGCTCAAATCCTCAAGAATCCGCGTGCAGCAGGCAATTTTGTCGCTGAGTTTGAATATCAGCTTGACCTGCTTCGCGAGCAGCCGCTTTTACGTCCCCTCTCACACATGCAAGAGTTGGCGGCACGTAATTACCGATCGTTTCCCGTCAACAACTACGTGTGTCTATACAAGTTTGAGCACGAAACAATCTATATCGCCCACATCTTTCATCAGTCACAGGACTACGCCCGCCTGGTCTAGCCCACAAGCTGAATACTTGGCCCGAGCGCATTTGCGCGTCATTTCACGTCACATTGACGCGTAAAATGACGCGCAAATTTTTACGTCTCATATTTTTTGACGCGTAAATGACGTTTTAACTTTTATGTGTCATTCTGCACGCCATATTGATGCAATAACCCCCGCGCCGGCAGAGGGCAGAAGCATCGCCTGCAGCGCTAGTTAACAAATGACCTGCGTATGCTCCTCGATGGCGGCGCGGTCCTCGACCGAGATACCTGGCTCGCACACCACGGCGTCCAGGCTGTCCAGACGGCAGAAGGTGTAGAAGTCGCGCTTGCCAATCTTGCTGGAATCGGCGATCAGATAGCGCGAGTCGGCCTTGCTAAAGGCGAGCTGCTGGATGCGGCCCTCTTCCATGTTAGACGTAGACACGTCGCCGTCCAAAATGCCGTTTGCGCCGATAAAGGCTGCGTCGATCCCCAGTGCGCGCAAGGTGTCCTCGGCCGTGGGGCCCACAAAGGCGGCAGTGCGGCGGCGGTACACGCCGCCCACCAGGCACAGTTCGCAGTCTTCGCGCGCCTCGAGCAGGTTAAACACCGAAAGCGAATTGGTCACAATGCGCAGGCGAAACGCCGGCAGCATCGAGGCCATCTGCTCAACCGTGGTGCCCGTGCCCAAAAAGATGGTCGAGCCTTCCTCGATAAGCTCCACAGCACGGCGCGCAATCTGCAACTTTTCCTCGGCATGCTTCGTGCGCTTTTCGCTGTGCGAATACTCATGGCGCAGCATAGCGTGGGGACGGCTCTGCGCACTGCGGGCTCCGCCGTGCACGCGCTCGATCTCGCCCAGGCTCGCAAGCTCCTCAAGGTCACGGCGGATCGTCATATCCGAGACACCTAACGCATCCGAAATCTCCTTGACCGAGACCGTTCCCTGTTCCTCGAGCAGCTGCCGAACCTTATCCTGTCGCTCTGCCTTAATCACGATGAATCCTCGCCGTTCCACGCTCACGTCAATTCAAACAATAACGAACAAATTGTATCAGACCCGCGTGCGTCAAAAATGAACGCCCGCACAGCTCCAATCATCACTTTTTTGAGAAAAATACCCCCTGCTTTAGTGGGATGTAGTGATAATCTCGCCTGTTCGCGCTACAGTTTGTCGGAAATACCTCGATGTTAGGAACCAAATGATCACTTCCGAGCTTTTCGGCACCGCGCCGTGCGGTACCCCCGTTCATCGTTACACCCTCAACGGGCCCGAGATCTGCGTTCGCATTATGGACTATGGCGCCACCGTGCTGGGTATCGATGTGCCCGACATTCCCGGCAACGTGCGCGATGTGGTTCTGGGCTTCGATAAGCTCGAGGATTACTTTGACAACCCCGCCTGCTTTGGCGCGACCATCGGCCCTGTGGCCAACCGCACTGCAGGTGCCACGATCACTATCGCTGGCACGGACTGGCACATGCCGGCCAACGAAGGCGCCAACAACCTGCACAGCGACCTTGAGCACGGCCTGCATAAACGCGTGTGGGACGTTGAACTCGACGAGACTCACAACGCCGTTCGCATGACCACCTCGCTTGAGGATGGCGAGCTGGGTCTCCCCGGCAACCGCACCTTTACAGCCGTGTTTACCGTGACGCGCACCGGCGTCTTTCGCATCGAATATGGCTGCGAGAGCGACCGCGCCACGTACGTGTCCATGACCAACCACACGTACTTTAACCTTGCCGGCCATAACGCCGGCATGGACTGCGAGCACTTCTTTGTCGCTAACGCTGCCCACTACCTGCCCATCAACGACCAGAACATCCCCACCGGCGAGATCGCTCCGGTCGAGGGCACGCCGTTTGACTTCCGTGAGCTGCGCCCCGTCGCTCCCGGCATGGAAGCCGACGACCCGCAGATTAAGCAAGCACGCGGCTACGACCACTGCCTGTGTATCGATGGCTATCAGTACGGCCGTAATCTGCGCCGCGCGATGCACGTCGAGGAGATGTGGACCGGTCGTGAGCTGGACTACTACACCACCGCCCCGGGCGTGCAGCTCTACACCGGCAACTGGCTGGGTGACGAGCACGCCAAGGACGATGCTAACTATGGCTGGGGCGCCGGCTTTGCCCTCGAGGCAGAGATGTACCCCGACACGCCGCACCAGCCGCTGTTCCCACAGGGCATTGTGGGCCCGGGTCACCCCTACAGCAATGTGATCGAGTACCACTTTATGAGACACTAAGCCCACAACGCAACATATCGCACAGCAGCGCCCGCCGGCACCACCGCCGACGGGCGCTTTTCTATCCAGTCGAACGCCCGCTCGTTCGCGGCGTGGGTCGGCCTGACGCCCTCCGAGCACTCCAGCGGGGAGAGCGACCGCAGGGGCGCGATCACCAAGGCTGGCAACAAGCACCTGAGGAAGACGCTGGTCGAGGCCGCGTGGCACTACCTGACGTGCTCGGGGCGGCCGAAGGGCCTCGCCAAGGGCCAGGCCCCGGACCGGGGCGCCCGGAGGCATGCCGCCAAGGGCGTGCGGAGGCTGGTCGAGAGGCGGGAGGCGCTGCTCGCGCGCGGGGTCCACGGCAACAAGGCGAACGTGGCCACGGCGCGCGAGCTCGCCTGCTGGGTATGGGCGGTCGGCCTCATGGCCGAGGAGGCGTAGGGGGCCGGTCCCCCGCACATAAGCCGATCACCCCGGAAGCGGTTCGATCCGAAGCCGTTGAGGCGAACCTCAGGTCCCTTTTCTGCGAGCGCCCAGGGCGCCACACGCGTGCACAGACTGTCGGTTCGACGTAGAAGCCTCAGCCGTAGCAACGGATTGCCCGGCGAGAGATCGCCGCGGGCGGATATTAAACTGCAAAGACGAGCGTCGGTAAGACACGCCGAGGTCGCCGCGGACGGGCTGATATAGGGAGAGGGCCTGACCCCATATCGTTGGGGCCAGGCCCGATTTTGCCTCTTGACAATGTCCTGCTCATATTAAAAGGA
>CATZMG010000042.1 GCA_958421655.1 uncultured Collinsella sp. | reverse complement strand
ATGTAAGAACGTCCCCGATGACTACCTGCAAAAAAGCTGTACGCCAGCATCCAAAGATGTCGAAAAATGTCGTTTTTGGATGCTGGCGTACATGTTTGGGTTCGGCGGGGGAGCGGTGCCTAGGCAATCATTGCATCAAGTGTTATGAGTTCCCTGAGCCGTTCCGTGCGCGTTTGCCCATGGCGTTTGGCTTTTTCGTCAAACGCCTCAAGAACCGATTCGCCCACACGTGCCGACAAGACAGCGCTCGGCTCATCAGAGATCGGCGGCCTTCCCAGCTTAACGGTGCGGCCTTTCGGCCATTCATCTTTCTCGTATGCCTCTGTGGCTTTCTCAAGCTCTCCAGGGGCAAATCCCATCATTTTTTCAAGCTGCTCAGCATTCATAGCACCTCCTATCGATCGACATAATGTCGAGCGCTGGTTCTCGGATTCCCTTTTTTGTATACAGTTTTGTAGACAAAAATACAAGCAGTTTATCAGGCTAATTAGCTTGTTTTGATCCGCCTGCTCGATAGAAAATGAGCATTGACGGCTTCGATACTTCTTTGCTTTTCAGCTTGGAATTTGGATGCTCGTTGAACTTCCGGAGGGGAGCGTTTTATTAAGCTAGCGAGATTCTGGGCAGGAGCTCTCATCGGTCTTCGATAGTGGGACCAGCTTAATTCGCGACACAGTGTGTCACGAATTGGAGTAGTCGTTGGGTGTCCTTCAATGGCTAGTCATACAAGAACGTCCAAGTGCCGGATTTTGTCATTTAGAGTCGTCCCTAACGACTATTCTGGAGGGTCGTGGTCAAAAAAGGGCAAATATGAGTACTGTTGCATTTATGGTTGCATTAATTTTGCTATAAAAAGTAGCTCCTGATGAGATTTGTTCCCATTAGGAGCAACTTTTATTGAACATATGAGGAGAAATAGCGTCATCTGCGGGCACATGGGACGTTGAATAGTTCCTGAAATGATCAAAATTGCTGCTATTAAACAGGTAGCAGTACTCATATTTGCCCTTTTTTGACCATAGCTCCCTCGGAAGCTCTTTCCCGAGGCATCAAACAGCCATAATCCAAAGGCCGTCTCAAACAACTAGTCATTTAAGAACGTCCCCAATGACTACCCCTGCAAAAAACTGTACACCAGCATCCAAAGATGTCGAAAAATGTCGACTTTGGATGCTGGTGTACATATTTGGGCCGTATGGGGTGGGGCCTTGGACGGACGGGATGCGCGTACTAGAGCAGGTTCTCTTGCGCCCACGCGATGATGTCGCTCGATTCGTAGAGTGGTTTGCCGTCGATGAACAGGCAGGGAACCTGGCGTTTTCCGCCGACGGTGATGAGTGCCTGCTCGGCTTCGGTATCGGTCGAGATATTGCGCTCGGGAATGGTCACGCCGTTATCGGCCAGAAAGCGCTTGACCTTTATGCAATACGGGCAGCCGGTCATAACGTACAGCGCGAGCTCATGATCAGTAGCCATAGGTCTCCAATCGGTTGAGGTTTTGATTGAAATACCCAAAGCTGCCGCGGTCTATGCGTGCGCCAACGACGACTCGATCGCCTGAACCAGAAACGCCGTGGCTCCGGTGCCGCAGGGCTTGTCGTAGTAGTCAACAAAGCGCTGGTCGGCAAGATAGCCGTGGGCGAACCCCAGGTACGCTTCGTTCTGGGGTTCGCATCCCCAGTTGAGAGCAATCCAACGACGATGCATCGCGACAAGCTTGCGGGCCTCGCTTCCATCCGCATCGCCGTCGCCCATGGCAATCGAGAGCTGGCCCAGGACAGCGCGTTCAAGTTCTTTCATGTCGTTCCATGTCTGAGGATCCATGTCCAGTAACGTTTCGTTTGCTGCATCGATAGCCTCGTCGCCATAGCGCGCCCGAGCCTCGGCGCCGTAGCGCTCCTCGTTTTCCTGCACGGTGCGCCAGCGCTCCAGTTGCGGCAGGACGGCGCCCATGAGCGAGACGGCTTCATCGAGCGACATACCGGTGTTTTGCGCCAGGCGCGGGGCACAATCTTCGATCATTGCCTCCATCGTGGTCTCGTAGGTGTACTTGCCGTGGTCGTAGCACCACTTGCAGTAATGATCGGTCACGGCGCCCGCGGCATCGGTGCCGCAGTCGTCGGGCGTGAGTATCATGCCGCAGCTCTGGCAATAGTGCTCGGGCATTTCGAGCAGGTGAGACAGGGGCTCTCCGGTTACGGCGGCAATGAGCTTCATCATGTCGATGCCAGGGGTGACTTCGCCGCGTTCCCAACGGCTGATGGCCTGGCGTGTGACGAAGAGCTTGGCGGCGAGCTGCTCCTGGGTAAGGTGATGGGCGCGACGGACGGCAATGAGCTTTTCTGCAAAGGCCATGGCGGCTCCTTTCTGCTGGTTGATGGCTTAAGCATACGCGGCGGCAGGTGCCCTTCCAAGCAACCGTTGGTTGCACGACGGGGAACCGCGGCGAAGAATTGCGCGCAACGCCCCACACCTCCATGCCGTACAATGACCGGCATGGAACCTATTGCACACATACACACCGACCTGCCGCAGAAGTTCGGCATTCCGCGCAACAGCTTTTTGGCGCCCCATCTGCAGGGACGCATCGTCTTTGTGCCGGAATTTGCCTCCAACGCAGCGGTTGAGGGCCTGGACTCCTTCTCTCACCTATGGCTGTTGTGGCGCTTCGAAAACGGAACGCCCGGCGGCACGGCTAAGGACATAGCTACCGATGCCAAGACACAGGACAGGTCCGGCACCAATGCCAAGTGGTCGAAGACCGTGCGCCCACCGCGTCTGGGCGGAGCCGAACGCGTGGGCGTGTTTGCCACGCGCAGTCCGTTTCGCCCTAACCCCATCGGGCTCACCTGCGTTAAGCTCGACCGCGTGGAGCTTACTGGCGACGGCCCCATCATCCATGTGCTGGGGGCCGATCTGCGCGACGGCACGCCCATCTACGACATTAAGCCCTACATTCCGTTTGCGGACTGCCACTCGGATGCAACGGGCGGCTGGATTGAGGACGCCCCGTGGCAAGAGCTCGACGTCGAGTTCCCGCAAACACTACAAGACAAAGTCCCAAGCGCAAAGCTCCCCGGTCTGGTCGAGGTTCTTCGCCAAGATCCACGCCGCGCGGGCAGCAAGCACGAGCCAAACCGCGTCTATCATCTGGCCTTCGCCGGGCTCGACATATCGTTTACGGTCGATGAAACCCAGCTAACCGTAGTCGCCGTCAACGACGCGCAAGACTAACCAGCCATTCGTCCGCACCCGTCAAATTAAGCGCCAAACCCCATGCCAAAACCGCCCACGCTGGTGGACAATAACGCCTGTCGAAACAGTCTACTTCGCACGGGGGCTCAGCATGAAATACGACTTTAGCTCGCTTATCGACCGCCACGGCATGGACTCCATCGCCGTTGACTCTTGGGGCGAGATCCCCGGTATGGCTCCGAACGCACCAGACGAGGGCTTCGACCGCATTCCCATGTGGGTGGCCGACATGAATTTTGCTACGGTGCCCACGGTTCAGGAGTACATCATCAAGCGCGCTCAGCACCCCATGTTTGGCTACTTCAATCCGCGTCCCGAGTACTTCGACCACATCATCGAATGGCAGAGCCGTCGCAACGGCGTTGAGGGTCTGCGCCCTGAACATATCGGTTACGAAAATGGCGTGCTGGGCGGCGTCGTGTCGACGCTGCGCGCGTATGTCCAGCCGGGCGATGCGGTGCTGGTCCACAGCCCCACCTACATTGGTTTTACCAAGTCTATCGAAGCCGCGGGCTATCGTATTGTCCACAGCCCGCTTAAACTTGACGACCAGGGCGTGTGGCGCATGGACTTTGAGGACATGGAGCGCAAGCTCGCCCAAAACCACATCCATGCCGCGGTGTTCTGCTCGCCGCACAATCCCTGCGGCCGCGTATGGGAGCGCGACGAGATCGAGCGCGCCATGGACATCTATCGCCAGCACGATTGCGTGGTGATCTCGGACGAGATTTGGTCCGATATCATCCTGCCGGGTCACAAGCATATCCCGACGCAGTCGGTGAGCGAGGATGCCCGCATGCGCACGGTTGCCCTCTACGCGCCCAGCAAGACGTTCAACCTGGCGGGCCTGGTCGGCAGCTACCACATCATCTATAACGAGACGCTGCGCGACCGCGTGTGCGCCGTGTCTAACAAGACCCACTACAACGAGATGAACGTCCTCTCCATGCATGCGCTTATCGGTGCCTACCAGCAGCAGGGCTACGAGTGGGTTGATGAACTCAACCAGGTGCTTGCCGGTAATATCGAGTACTTCTGCGATTACGTGGACAAGCATTTTGAGGGCGTGTCCTATTCGCGTCCGCAGGGCACGTACATGGTGTTTCTGGACTGCACCGAGTGGTGCCGCGAGCATGGCCGCGATATTCAGTGGTTGCTCGATGAGGGTGCCCGCGTGGGCGTTGGCTACCAGGACGGCCGTCCGTTCCACGGACCCTGCCACATTCGCGTGAATCTGGCGCTGCCGCTTTCGCGCGTAAGGGAAGCATGCGACCGCCTGGACCGCTACGTTTTTAATGCACGGTAAGCGTGCGCTGCATGCGGGGCCTTCTGCCAAGTCGGCTAGAAGGCCCCGCATGGTAAAGCGTCTGTAACAATTGGGCGCTCGTGTGGTTTTGTTTGCTATTATCTTTAACCATTTCAGTCTATAGACAGGATCGTCTGGAGCTCGATGAAAAGACCCCGTCGCTCGGTTGCCATTTCGTTGTTTGTTGCGCTTGCAGTGGCGAGTGCCTTTGTCATAGCGATAGCCGGCTGCTCCGGGTCGAATGACGAAGCCTCGACGCCAGCATCAAAAGCCCCGGACGCCTCGCAGGCCAAAGACAACGACCTTAAGACGCTCAACGTCGGCAGCGACCTCTATCCACCGTTTGTGTATACCGACGAGTACGGCGATATCGTTGGCCTGGATGTCGAGATATTGACCGAGGCTTTGGCCCGCATTGGTTACAAGCCAAAATACCAGCTGATCGACTGGGAAAAGAAGAAAGAGATGCTGGCGAACGGCGAGCTCGATTGCGTCATGGGTAGCTTTAGCATGACGGGTCGCGAAAACGAGTATCGTTGGGCCGGCCCGTACCTTGCGAGCCGCCAGGTAGTCGCGGTCGATCCCCAGAGCGATATCTACACGCTTGCCGATCTTGAGGACAAGGTCGTGGCGGTCCAGTCCACCACCATGCCCGAGGACATTTTGCTCAATCGTACAAATGAAAACGTTCCGCAGATCAAGGAGCTCTACAGCTTTTCGGACCGTTCGTACCTGAACCCGGCGCTCGTCGAGGGCCTGGTCGACGCCATCGCCGCGCATGAGTCCTCGCTGCTCACCTACGAAAAAGACTATGGTGTGACGTATCGCATTTTGGATGAGCCGCTGCTGGAGGTTGGTCTGGGTACCGCTTTCGATCTCAACGATACGCGCGGCATCGACGTTAAGCTCACCCGTGCCTACCAAGAAATGCTTGCCGATGGCACCATTGAACGCCTGGTGTCAAAGTACTTTGATGACCCCGCGCCATTTGTGAATACGGAGGGCCTGTCATGATCGATGTGCCCGACCACGCCGTAGAGGAGCGGGGCGATCGTTCGGCCTGGGTATGGCTCATTGCCGCCCTGCTGGGGATAGCGCTCTCGGTTGTTGCCGGCATGATGAGCTACGGTTACACGACAGCCCAGGCCGAGCAGCGCTTTGCCGACGTTGTCGATTACGTGGCGACGCAGAGCCTTTCCTACGATGCGTTCAATAGCGCCTATACGACCAAAAACCTGATTCGCGTTATGGAGATCGCCGGAGAGGTGGCGCGCGATATGGAGCGCGACGGCTCGGTGGATAACGCCGCGCTGGAGCAATATGCTGACCAGTTCAACGTGAGCGCACTGATCATGACGGACGCATCGGGCAATTTGGTGTCCGAGTCCTCGACGGATGACGTGGGCTACGAGTCGCTTGCTACGTATCTCAAAGAAGCGCCCGTGCTGGAGGTGGCAACCCATCCGCTTAAGTCCTATACCGCTCGTATTACGCTTTCGGATGATTCGGTTGCAGACATTGGTTGCGTGACCCGGCGGGATGGCGAGGGCATCGTTATCGCGGTCAGGCATCAAAGCGCGAAGGCGGTTGCAAGCAATACACTCAAACTGCAGAGTCTGCTCGAAGGCTATGAAACCATCGATAGCGGCAATATCGTGATCGAAAACGATGGCAAGGTCGTTGCGACCAATGCCGTTGAACCTACCGTATTGGGCGGGTTCGATCTGCCTGCGACAGATGTCTTCATTGTCGACGGGATTAAAGAGTACTGCCTGCCCGGCAAAGTCCGACTGGTCAACGTCAACGGCGAGTGGTATCTGGGCACATACGGCAAAGCGCGAAAATTCTACGTGTACACCTATGCCTCGGCGCAGCGCTACTTTGAGGTCGTCGCGGCTGTTGCTGTCGGCGTGCTGGTGCTCTACGGCGGTGTTATAGCCGTTGTTGTGATGGTGCGTCGCCGCGCTGATCGTCGACGTTTGACGGACTTGCTGCAGCAGGAGCGCGACTATGGCGACAGGCTGGCAAAGGCAGCGCGTGAGGCCTCGTCTGCCAACTCTGCAAAGACGGAGTTTTTGCGTCGCATGAGCCACGATCTGCGCACGCCTATCAACGGTATTCGCGGCATGGTCGAGGTCGGCGATGCCAATGCGGACGATTTGCAAAAGCAGACCGAGTGCCGCTCAAAGATCTGGACGGCGTCGGGACTGCTGCTCGACCTTGCCAACGAGGCACTCGATATGAGTCGCCTGGAGAGCGGACAGGTCGACTTGAACCTCGTACCCACAAATTTGGTGGCACTCAACTGTGAAGTGCGCGATATTCTGGAGCGCCAGGCCGAGGAGCGTCTGGTGACAATTATCTGCGACCAGCAGACGCTTGATCATCCCTATGCACGGGTGAGCGTGACGCACCTCAAGCGCTTGTTGCTCAATATTGCCGGCAATGCCGTCAAGTACAACCGCCAGGGCGGCTATGTTCGCCTGGTGTGCCGCGAGGTGGAGCCTGTAGATGGCGTCCCCGTCTATGAATACACGATCGACGACAACGGTATTGGCATGAGCGAGGAGTTCCAACAGCACCTCTACGAGCCGTTTTGCCGCGAGGAGCAACAGGTGGAAGGCGCTTCATCGGGAACTGGCCTGGGCGCGCCTATCGCAAAACAGTTGGTCGAGCTTATGGGCGGATCCATGAGCTTTACGAGCACCTTGGGGCAGGGGACGACGTTTACCATCCGCCTGCCGTTTGAGAAGTGCAAGCGCTCCGAGATTCCTCAGGCAGTACGCGTGAATGCGGGTGACGGCGATGCGCTCCAGGGCTTGCGCGTGTTGCTCGTAGAGGATAACGACCTGAATGCCGAGATTGCACAGTTTACGCTCGCCCGCGCCGGCGCCGTCGTGACGCATGCTAAGGATGGCGAGTCTGCCGTCGAGATGTTTGCCGCGAGCGCGCCGCACGAGTACGACGTGGTGTTGATGGACATCATGATGCCGGGCATCGATGGCCTTGAGGCCACGCGTCAGATTCGAGCGCTCGATCGCGAGGATGCCGCGACCACGCCGATTATCGCCGTGAGCGCCAACGCCTTTGCCGACGACCGCAGGCTTTCGCGCGAGGCGGGCATGAACGCGCACCTGAGCAAGCCTGTGAGCTCGCAAGAGCTCGTTGAGGCGCTTGCGCACATAGCCGCCGACGCTTCATAAGCATATGGCTCGGTTCCGAGGTGGGTTGGAACCGGGCCATATTGCTATTGATGAGGCCTGTTGAGGGGCTTACTTCTCCTGAATCTGCTTGCCGCAAAGATGCTCAATCGAAATCTCGTAGAGTTGGACGCCCTTGATGTCTTTGGCGATTTCCTCCTCGACTTCTTCGGCAGAAGGGTAGTACTTAAGCGCGAGCTGGCGGACTTTGTCCTCGATGAATGCAGGCGCCTCATCAACCAGGCGACAACGGCCAAAGACCACGGTACTCATAACGTAGGGAGCCCAGTCATCGTCCTTATACCACTCGTTACCGTAAACGGTAAAGCAGATCTTGTCATCGCGTTTGAGTGCGTCGACCTTGTGGCCGGCTTTGGCGCCATGGAAATAAATCTTGTCGTGCTCGGCGTCAAAGAAGTAGTTGACGGGAATGGCATAGGGGTAGCCATCATCGCCGTTGACGGCAAAGACGCCGCGCTTGCAGGTGGCGAGCAACTTGCGCGCTTCCTCGTCAGTGATGGCGCGTTTCTTTCGACGTAAGGGCCTAAACATCATTGGCTTCCTTTCTGCTGCGTATGGTGGTTGAGCACAAACTATAGCGAAACAGCTCCGTATTTCTTGATGCGGGCGAGCATGTTTTTGAGCTTGTTAAAGTCGACCGGTTTGGACAGATGGGCGTTCATGCCGGCATCGTGTGCCGCCTTGGCGTCCTCGGCAAAGGCATTGGCGGTGAGCGCGATGATGGGGATATCGGCTGCATCGACCTTCTCGCTCAGACGAATCGTGCGGGTTGCCTCATAGCCGTCCATGCCCGGCATCATAATGTCCATCAGGATCGCATCGAAGCTGCCGGCGGGATGCGACAGGTACAGATCGACGACCTCGTTGCCGTTGGCGGCGCGGGTGACCACGACGCCCTCGGATTCTAGCAGCGTCTGGGCAATCTCGGCATTCAATTCGTTGTCTTCGGCGAGCAGCACGTTCATGTCGGCGAGCGAGCAGTCGGGCGCGCTCTCAACCGTATTCGCCCGCGCCTGGGGATTCTCGTCGATATCGAGCGGAATCTCCACGTAGAACGAGGTGCCCACATGGAGCTCACTGGTGACTTCGATGGTGCCGCCCATCAGTTCAATAAGCGACTTGACGATTGGCATGCCCATGCCGGTTCCTTGGAACTTGCTGCGCGCATCGTCACCTTCTTGGGCAAACGGCTCATAGATATGCTTTAAAAACTTGGGAGTCATGCCAATGCCGGTATCCGAAACGCTAAAGCAAAAGAGCGCGCGCCCGTTATCGAGTGGCTTGGTCTTTGAACTAAAGGTGACGGAGCCGCCGTGCTTGTTGTACTTAATGCTGTTGTCTAACAGGTTGATCATGATCTGTCGGATATGGGTGGGACTGCCGATCATGTATGGCCCCGTGGCGTACGGCAGACTATTGTCCTGCATGGTGATGCCGTTACTGGTCGCGCGGAGCTTGCACAGAACCAGCGTATTGTCACAGAGCTCTTTGAGGTTAAAAGGCGCATGCTCCAGTGTTAGCTTGCGGTCTTCGATTTTGCCCATCTCGAGGATGTCGTTGATCAGCGAGAGCAGGTGATTGGCGGCAACGCGCGCCTTGGCACGGCTCTCGCGGGCGACCTTGATATCGCCTTCCTTCAATTCCTCGATCTCGATAAGGCCCAGGATACCGTTGAGCGGCGTACGGATGTCGTGGCTCATGCGCGTGAGGAATGCCGTCTTAGCGGCGTTGGCAGCGTCGGCTTTTTTGCGCTCGGTTCGAGCGCGCACGAGCGCCCAGATGAGCAGGACGATGCCGACCGACAACATACCGATGAGGGTAGCGGCAATGGCGGTGCGGTTGCGAAAAAGGAATTGAAGCGTGTCTGATTCCTGGGTCGTGTACGACGTGGATGAGTAATTGCTTGCGGAGAGCGATTCTCCGGCATTGATGATGCCCTTGTTGATGATTCCCAGCAGCTCGGGCTTTCCGCGCGAAATCCAGCACGAGAGCTCACAGGTGTCAGGGAGCTCGACCGTCTCGTAGTCCTTGAGATCATGACGGTCGCCGATGGTTTTTATGCGTGAGCTGGGAGCGACGATGCAGTGCGCCGTTCCCTTTCTGAGGGCGTCGAACGCTTCATCGTCGGATTGGTATTCGGTCACGGTCGCTGTGGGGAACAGATTTTCAAGTGCATTTTTGTTGACAAACGATGATTTGGTACAGGCGATGTTCTGAAGGTCTTTGTTCAGGTCGCTGCCGGTGTGGATGGCGGTGAGGGATATGGTCCCCAACGATACCGACTGCGCAACGCCTGTTTGCTCGGCAAACCAGTAATCTCGGTATACCGGCAGCGCAACGTCTATGTTTCCCTTTGACAGGGCCTTTGACATCATCTTGTAGCTATCAAAGGGGACGGTTTTGACCGTAATGCCAAATTTATCGTGCAGCGTCGTCGCAAGCGATGCGAGCGAGCCTTCCATTTTGCCGTCTTCGTCTTCGTTGCAGTAGGGGAGTTTGCCCGTAATGTAGCCGAGCGTGATGGTGTTGTCATTTGCTTTGAGCCAGGAACGTTCGGGGCCGTTGAGCGATGATGAACCGCTGTTTTGGGCTGAGTAGTTAGATTTGACTTCGTCGATATAGCGTGGGTTGACGCGGGCGATTGCCGACATGGCGGCATTGATGTCGTCCATCAGGTCGGAGCGGCTTTTGGGGACGGCAAAAAAGTAGTCGCTCGAACCAATGTAGAACATGGGGGAGGCGCTGGGCGACGAGGTCGTGTCGTTCATGATGATGGCATCGACCTCGTTGTTTGCGAGCGCGTCAAAGAGGGCACCGCCAGTGTCGATTTCTTTATAGGTGCAGGTAATGCCTTCGTTGGCGAGCCACTGCTGGCCGACGAAGGTTTGCATAACGCCGGGGTTGCAGCCGATGGTAAGGCCTTGGAGCGCTTGGGGGTCACCCTTGGCCAGATCGTCTCGATCGGGCTTGGCGTAGATGAAGTAGCGCTCGGTGCCCTCGGGGTTCGAGGAAAAGAGCAGCTTTTGGGCGCGTTCCTCGGAGTAGGAGATGTTGGGCATGAGGTCGATTTCGCCTGCCTCGAGCATGTCCATAAGCTCGGTGAAGGTGCCGGAGACGTATTCGTACCGCCAGCCGGGCGTGTAGTACGACAGGGTCTGGAGGTACTCGTAACCCCATCCCGAGAGACGCTCGCCGGGGGTGCCGTCCTGGAAGCCCTCGTTGTTGACGAGCCAGCCGACACGGACCGTTTTGACCTGTTGATCGGAACCGGCGGCAAAGGCAGGGGCGGGCATGATGGTGCTCAGTACGGCGAGCGCGGCAAGCGCGACGGCCAGGGTGCGACATATAACTGAACGAAGGACAGTGGCAGCTCTCACATGCAATCCTAACGAATCGAGACATTACCGCATAAGGATACCAGCTCAGCCTGCCCAGCCGGCAGCGGCACCGCTAAACGGTTCCGCCCGGCAGTTGGGGACAGTCCCTTTCTGCCGGCACAAAAGGAACGTCCCTAACTGACGGTTGTGGGACAATACCGAGCGAACGTGATTGGTTGTCCGTGGAAGGGGTCGCGATGAAAAAGCTCAGGACGCTTGCCGACGTGTTGCGCCAGGCGGGCTTTGTGCGCATTACGGAGCTGTTCCTCGTCTTCTATCTGCTGTGCTCGACGGCCGTCTGGCTGTCCGAGCCCACGACCCTCACGTTTGGCGATGGCCTGTGGTTTAGCTTTGAGACGGTCTCGACCATCGGCTTTGGTGACATTCCGGCCGAAACGCCGGTTGCCCGCGCCATTACCGTCGTCTTGAGCGTCATCAGCATCTTCTACATCGCCATGCTCACGGGCGTGGCGGTGAACTACTGCAATACGCTTATCAAGATGCGTCAAAAGGACACCATGGCGCGCTTTATGGATGATCTGGAACATTTGGAAGAGCTCGATCGCGACGAGCTCGCCGATCTTTCGCGCCGTGTGCGCGAGTATCGTCGACGCCAGCGCTAGAACGGGCGCCGTGCGTCACGATGAGGGGGACTGAATATGAATATCACCGTGTACCTGGGTGCCAGTGCCGGCAATGACCCAGCATTTCTGCCTGCGGTGCAAGAACTGGGTAGCTGGATTGGCTCCAACGGACACGCGCTGGTATACGGCGGATCCAAATCGGGCCTGATGGGCGCGCTCGCCGATAGCGTGCTCGATGCTGGCGGACTCGTGACGGGTGTGGAGCCGAGCTTTTTTATCGAGGCCGAGTTTCAACATGACGGTATCGACGACCTCATCGTGACGAGCGATATGGCGGAGCGCAAGGCCAAGATGATTGAGCTCGGCGATGCGTTCATCGCCTTTCCCGGTGGGACGGGCACGCTCGAGGAGATTGCCGAGGTCATGTCCGCGGTGTCATTGGGGCACCTGAGCGCTCCGTGCATCCTGTATAACCTGGGCGGTTACTACAACGACCTCAAGGCACTGCTCGGGCACATGATCGATAAGGGTTTATCGAGCCCGCAGCGCCAGCAAGGCATTTACTTTGCCGACGATTTGCGCGAGATTGCCTCGATTATCAACGGATAGGTCTTGAGCCTGTCCCACTATGACTCCCAATGGTGCCGTTTGCGGCGCAGACGGTTGGCTCGTTCGGGCAACGCTCGCTCTACAATAAAACATAACTATGTCGACTTTGACCGCGGGAGGACCCGATGGATAACCTTGCCAAACCCACAAACCGCGCGCTGTTTTTAGTTAGCGTTGCCGTGACCGGTGCGTTCGCAGGTGCCGCGGTCTGGCTGTTCTTTTTTGCGATGGAGCACGGTATCGACTATCTGTGGACCGAGATTCCGCACGCGCTGGGCGTCGCTTCGCCCGAGCTCGCCAGCGGCCCGTTTGGCTTTTTGCCGTACCCGTTTTTTGTCTGCCTGCTGGGCGGCCTGTTAATCGGTCTGTACGAAAAGATGACAGGCACCAAGACCGATGACCTCAATCAGGTCATGGCCAAGGTCAAGCAAGACGGGCGCTACCCGTACGACAACCTGGGCAAGCTTTCGCTCGCGGCGTTGCTGCCGCTGCTGTTTGGCGGAAGTATTGGACCGGAGGCCGGCCTGACCGGCGTTATCGCGGGTCTGTGCAGCTGGGTTGGCGACCGTATGCGTCGCTTTGGCGCCGAGTTTAGGGAGCTCACGCTGCTGGGTACCCAGGCTGCCCTGACGGCGCTCTTTACCGCGCCCGTCTTTGGCTTTGTGGCACCGCTTGCCGGTAGCGCCGACGGCGACGAGGGCTCTGCGTCCGGCGAGATCACCATCAAGCTGCCCAAGGCACAGAAGACCGTGGTCTACGGCATTGCGATTGCCGGCGGCCTGGGCACCTATCTGCTGCTCGGCCAGCTCATGGGCGGCGGCATGGGCATGCCCAGGTTCGAGTCCGCCGAGGTGGGCAACCTGGAGCTTACCTGGCTCATTCCTCTGTCGCTGATCGGAACAATCTGCGGCTGGCTGTACTTTGTCTCTGAGCATGCGAGCGAAGCGCTTGCCCATGCCATAGGGGAGCGTCCTGTCGTCAAGGCCATGCTAGCCGGTCTGGCGCTCGCCATCTGCGGCACGGTCCTGCCCTACACCATGTTTGCCGGCGAGACCCAGGCCGACGTGCTCATGGAAACCTATCTGACCATTCCCGCTGGCGTGCTTATCGCGACCGGTCTTGTTAAGGCCATGCTGACGCCCGCCCTCATCAACCTTGGTTGGCGCGGCGGCCACTTCTTCCCGGTTATCTTCTCGGGCGTAAGCCTGGGCTATGGCCTTGCCATCCTCACCGGCGCAGATCCGGTCTTTTGCGTCGCCGTCTGCACGGCATCGACGATGGGTGCGGTCATGCGTCAGCCGGTCATGGTCGTGGGCCTGCTGCTTATGTGCTTTCCACTCAAGGGTATCGTCTGCATGATCATCGCGGCCGTCATCGCCGCCGGCATTCCACTGCCCAAGCCGCTGCGCAAGTAGTACGGTGGCGCACGCCAGGGACATGCCGTTTGCCACGGATTTGCGGGGAGGGGCGGCGATCGCGCCCTTCGTGGATTGAGACTCGCGTGGCTACAGATCGCGTACTCGATAAACCTTAGTGCTGACGGTGCAGCTGATTGCACATAGCGCGAGGGCCAGTACGGCAATTCCTGCGCACAGACCGCCAAGGACGGCAGGATCGGGATTCGCTCCGGCAATCGACATGAGCCAGTTGCTAATGGGGTTGGAAGAGCTCAGCATTGCCATGGTACCGCAGCCCATCAGGGCAAACAGGCCGACGGAAAGGCGCAGCGCCTCCATGTGTCCAAATCGAAAGAACAGCGGCTGTGCCAAAAACACCATCATGAGGGAGATGAGCATCGATGCGGCGGAGGCTATTGTGATCTCAAAGACGGTCTGTCCCGTCGAGGGAATGCCCGTGTGATCGAAGAACGGAAGGGCGATGATGTTCAAAAGCACGGCGGCGCATGCCATGACGGCCGAGAAAGCAATAATGCACAGGTAGCGTGCGCAGATGATGTCTTTGCGCGAGAACGGCAGCGTTGCCCGATAGCGCTCCCAGCCGTTTTGGTTATCGTAGCCAGCCAGTGAGTTCATGATTATGATGGGCGACATGGCGCTGACCGCGCAGGCGCCGGCGCTCATACCGGAATCGCCGTCCGATGCGTTGGCAAGGGTTAGCACGACGAAGATGAACAGGCCGACGCCCGCAATGCTCGGGATGAGCGTGCGAGCGATGGCGAGCTCGGACATAAAGGCGCGTTTCATTTCGAAGCCCCTTTCAGCGTGAGGCGAAGATAGTCGTCAATGGTTGCCCGATCGCAGGGAATCTCGGGAAAGGCCTCGAGCGTTTCGCGACGGTTGGGCACGAGCACGTCCACGCTGTAGGCGTGGCGGGCGGCATGGGCACCTTCGACGCAAGCCATAAGCTCGGCGGCCTGCGCTTGGGTGCAGTGGGCGATGCCGGCTCGGTCGGTAATGTCCTCGCGCGGCAGGTCAAACACAATCGAGCCGTTATCGATGCAGATGACGCGGTCGGCGGCGCGATCGAGGTCGGACGTAATGTGGCTCGAGAGCAGCACGCTGTGCTGGCCGTCGGCGACAAAAGCAAGCAGCTCATCGAGCAGTTCCTCGCGCGCCATGGGATCGAGGCCCGCGGTGGCTTCGTCCAAAAGGAGTAGCTTGGCATTATGGCTGAGTGCACAGGCAAGCTGCAGTTTCATGCCCATGCCGCGGGAGAGGTCCTTGACCTTTGTCTTGGGATCCAAGTCAAATCGGTCGATGAGGCTGGCGAAGGTGTCATGGCTCCAAGTGGGGTATGCCGGGCTTACGAGTGCCTCGACTTCGGTTACCTTGAGTGTGGAAGGGAAGGGGCATGTGTCCAGCACGAGGCCGACACGAGTGCGCAAGCAGCGCTGCGCTTCATCGGGCGCGTCGGCGCCACAGTGCTGCCCAAACAGGTGCACCTCGCCGGCATCGAGCTTTATAAGCCCGAGCGCGGCTCGAATCGTCGTGGTTTTGCCGGCACCGTTGGCACCAACAAAGCCGACAATCTGGCCGGGTTCCACGGCAAGCGTGACGTCGCGCAGCGAAAAGCGGTCGCTTACAGTGCGTGAGATGCCTTTGAGTTCTAGCAAGTTTTGCATGGTATAGCCTTTCTTGCAGATGGCTACTGCATGGTTTCGGGGGCCACCAGGTCGAGCATCTCGTGCAGTTTGTCGCGCGTGACGCCCAGGGTTTCGGCTTGGCTCGCCGCTTTCGCAAGCAACTCTTCGATATGGCAGAGCTGACTTTCGCGCAAGAGTTCTTGGTTGCCCTCGGCGACAAAACAGCCTTTGCCCTGCACGGTGTAGATAAACCTGAGCTGCTCCAGGTCGGCGTAGGCGCGCTTGGTGGTGATGACGCTCACGCCAAGATCGCTCGCGAGTGCACGGATGCTGGGGAGTTTGGCTCCCGCAGCGAGCGTGCCCGATAAGATCTGAGCTTTGACTTGCGAGGTTATCTGCTCGTAGATGGGCTTGTCGCTCGAATTGGATAGGATAATGTCCACAGCGGCTCCTTAGCTGTTGGGCTACACGTGTATATAACCGGTAAGCACAGTATATATACACTATGCACAGTTATGCAAGAGGCAAATATGGATTAAGCCGGCTACCCAGACCCCAACTGATGAATTTGTCCTGATAGGTGCCCTAGAGCGGGATTTCGCGGCTACAATAATGCGGTTACAACGACGTAATGCACTCAATGCAAGAAAGGATCCGCATGGCAAGCCTGTCGGATGAAATCTCGTCGCGCCGCACATTCGCGATCATCAGCCACCCGGACGCCGGTAAGACCACGCTTACCGAGAAGCTGCTGCTCTATACCGGCAGCATCCAGACCGCCGGTTCGGTCAAGGGCAAGAGCTCGGCCAAGCACGCCGTCTCGGACTGGATGGACATCGAGAAGGAGCGCGGTATTTCCGTTACCTCCTCGGTGCTGCAGTTCACCTACAACGGCGCCTGCGTCAACATCCTCGATACCCCCGGCCACCAGGACTTCTCGGAGGATACCTACCGTACCCTTATGGCTGCCGACGCCGCTGTCATGGTTATCGACGGCGCCAAGGGCGTCGAGGCCCAGACCAAGAAGCTCTTTAAGGTCTGTACGCTGCGCCACATTCCCATCTTCACCTTTGTGAACAAGCTCGACCACGAGGCTCGCGATCCGTTTGAGCTCATGGAAGAGATTGAGAATGTCCTGGGCATCAATACGTATCCCATGAACTGGCCGATCGGCAGCGGCCGCAACTTCCGCGGCGTGTTCGATCGTCAGACTCGTCACGTCATTGCCTTTGAGGGCGACGGCCACGCCAACGCCACCAAGAAGGTCGCCGAGGTCGAGGCCGAACTGGGCGATCCTTCCATGGACGAGCTCATCGGCGAAGAAAACCATAAGAACCTGATGGACGACATCGAGCTGCTCGATGGCGCCGGCGACGAGCTCGACTTGGATGCTGTGGCCTGCGGCAAGCTGAGCCCGGCGTTCTTTGGCTCGGCGCTCACCAACTTTGGCGTGGAGCCCTTCCTCAAGGAGTTCCTGCGTCTGGCCCCGACGCCGCGCGCCTATACCGATACGCTCACCAGTGAGCCGGTCGATCCCTGCCGCGACGACTTTAGCGGCTTTGTGTTTAAGATCCAGGCCAACATGGACAAGAACCACCGCGACCGCATCGCCTTTGTGCGCATTTGCTCGGGTAAGTTCGAGCGCGGCATGGATGCCTTCCACGTGCAGGGCAACCGCAAGCTTAAGCTCGCCACGGGCACGTCGATGATGGCCGACGATCGCGCCATCGTGGACGAGGCGTACGCGGGCGATATCGTGGGCCTGTTCGATCCGGGTATCTTTAGCATCGGCGACACCGTGTGCTCCGGCAAGCGCCACGTGCAGTATCCGCAGATCCCGACGTTCGCCCCCGAGATGTTCGCTCGCATTACGCAGGTCGACACGCTCAAGCGCAAGCAGTTCGTCAAGGGCATGGAGGAGCTTGCCCAGGAGGGCGCCATCCAGATCTTCCGCGAGCTGGGTGCCGGCATGGAGAGCGTCATCGTGGGCGTGGTCGGCGTGCTGCAGTTTGAGGTGCTCGAGCGCCGTCTCAAGGCCGAGTACCGTGTTGAGGTTCGTCGCCAGCCGCTGCCCTATACGGACATCCGCTGGATCCAGAATGACCCCGACATCATCGATATCCCGGGCCTTTCGCTCACGCGCGACACGCTGCGCGTCGAGGACATGCGCGGCGGTAAGCTGCTGCTGTTCACGAGCCCGTGGAACGTGGATTGGGCAACCGACCACAACCCCGACCTTATCCTGTCGGAGTTTGGCAACGTAGCCTTTTAACGCATCGGCGCGGTGGTCCTGTGGGGCTGCCGCGCCGTTTGTTTGCCTTATGCCGCGCGAGCGGCTATCATACCCACCGTCGTCTCAAGACCGGGGCGTCCGAGCAGTTCGGGTCCGATATCCTGCTCGTTAAACCTAAAACCAAAGGAGTACATAATGATCAAGAAGGTCATGGAGGACTACAAGGTCCTGTTGCGGAGCATTCCCGCGGCAACGGTTTCGCTGTTTTTCGTGAGCGTCATCATGATGAACCTGCTGGCCAACAAGGAGCTCATCAGCCTGCCGTATCTGGCGCTCGACTGCGGCTTTGTGGTGAGCTGGGTTTCGTTTTTGTGCCAGGACATGATCTGCAAGCGCTTTGGCGCCAAGGCATCCATCAAAATCTCTATCCTCGCGCTGCTGGTCAACCTGGCCGTGAGCCTGTGCTTTTGGGCATGTTCGCTCACGCCCGGCATGTGGGGCGCCTACTACGACACGGGCATGATCGAGGTCAACACCGCCCTTAACGCCACCATCGGCGGCACCTGGTACGTGGTGCTGGGCTCTTCGCTGGCAATGCTCGTTTCTGCCGTGGTTAACTCCACGCTCAACCAGTCGCTCGGCCGTATGCTCAAGAAGAATAACTTTGCGAGCTTTGCCTTCCGTTCCTATGTGTCCACGGGTGTTGGCCAGTTTATCGACAACCTGGTCTTCGCCATCGTGGTGAGCCACACGTTCTTTGGTTGGACCTGGGTGCAGGTCCTCATGTGCTCGCTGACCGGCGCTGTTGCCGAGCTGCTGTGCGAGGTCTTCCTGAGCCCCGTGGGCTACAAGGTCGTGCGCGGCTGGGAGCGCGAGAATGTGGGTTCCGAGTACCTCGAGCGCCACGCAACCGCCTAAGGAGCAAGTATGCGGGTTTTGATCACGGGCGCTTCGGGCGGTATCGGAGCCGCGTGCGTGCAGCGCTTTTTGGATGAGGGCCACGAGGTCGTGGGCTTTGATCTTTTGCCGGCGGCGATCGAACACGAGCGCTACCGCCATCTGATCGTTGATGTCCGCGAGCCGGACTCGTTTCCAAGCGACCTTGAGCCTCAGGTAATCGTGAACGTTGCCGGTACGCAGGATTCGGCCGACGACATCGCCGCCAACCTGTGTGGCACCATCAACGTGACCGAGCGCTACGCCTTTGTGGGGGAGGGGCTCGCCGCCAAGCCTGCGCCGGCTATCAAATCCGTGGTCAATGTGGGGTCGGCGAGCGGACATACGGGATCGGAGTTTCCCGCCTATGCCGCCAGCAAGGGCGGTGTTATCGCCTACACCAAGAACCTTGCAAACCGCCTGGCACCGCAGGCCATCGCCAACAGTGTGGACCCGGGCGGCGTTATAACGCCGCTCAACCGTTGCGTGATGGAAGACGAACACCTGTGGAACCAGATTATGGAGCTCACGCCGCTTAAACGCTGGGCCACCGCCCAAGAGATCGCCGAGTGGATCTACTTTGTGGGCGTGACCAACCGGTTTATGACCGGGCAGAGCCTGTTGATTGATGGCGGCGAGGCCGGCCGCACGCAATTTATTTGGCCCGAATAGGAAACGCGCCCGATGGAATGAACTGCACCCCAAAACTTGGACGGCTTAAATAAGAACTACGCCGCAAGGGAC
>CATZMG010000041.1 GCA_958421655.1 uncultured Collinsella sp. | reverse complement strand
GGGCCTTTTTTCATATAGGCACACAAGGTCAAAGGCGGCACCATGATCCTCCTGGTCGACAAGATCGAAAAAAGCTTCGGCGCGCGCGTCCTCTTTAGCGGCGCATCCTTCCAGATCAACCCCGGCGATCGCTTCGCGCTCGTGGGCCCCAACGGCGCCGGCAAAACCACCATGCTCAAGATCATCATGGGCATCGACAGCCCAGACGCCGGCCAGGTCCAGTACGCAAAGGACTGCCAGGTGGGCTACCTAGAGCAAGAAACCAACCTGGAGCAAAAGGACACCACCATCCTTGCCGAGGTCATGGCAGCGGCCAAGGAAATCCGCCGCATGGGCGAGCGCGCCAACGAGCTACAGGCCCAGATCACCGAGCTCTCCGAGCAGGGCAAAGATGTCGACGCCCTCCTCAACGAGTACGGCCAGGTCCAGGACCGCTTTGAGCATCTGGGCGGCTACGAACTCGAGAGCAACGCCCGCAAGATCCTGTCCGGCCTGGGCTTTAAGGTCACCGACTTTGAGCGCCCGTGCTCCGAGTTCTCTGGCGGCTGGCAGATGCGTATCGCGCTGGCAAAGCTCTTCCTGCGCCATCCCGACCTGCTGCTGCTGGACGAGCCCACCAACCACCTGGACCTCGAGAGCGTCCAGTGGCTGCGCGGCTTTATCGCCAACTACGATGGCGCCGTGCTCATCGTCAGCCACGACCGCGCCTTCATGGACGCCTGCGTCGACCACGTGGCCGCGCTCGAGAACCGCCGCGTGACCACCTACACCGGCAACTACAGCAGCTACCTTAAGCAGCGCGAGGACAACCTGGAGCAGATGCGTGCCAAGCGCGCTGCCCAGGAGCGCGACATCGCCCACATGCAGGTCTTCGTCGACAAGTTCCGCTACAAGCCCACCAAGGCAGCCCAGGCGCAGGAGCGCATCCGCAAGATCGAGCAGATCAAAAAGGAGCTCGTCATCCTACCCGAGGGCCACAAGCACATCGACTTTAAGTTTCCCGATCCGCCACGCTCCGGCGAAATGGTCGTGGGCCTGGAGGGCGTCTCCAAGTCCTACGGCGACAAGCACATCTACAGCGACATCGACCTCAAGCTCTACCGCGGTGAACACGTGGCGCTCGTCGGCCCTAACGGCGCCGGCAAGTCCACCCTCATGAAGATCATCGCCGGCCTGGAGCCGCCCACTACCGGCATGCGCGACCTGGGCACCAACGTGGGCGTGGCCTATTACGCCCAGCACGCGCTCGAGGGCATGACCGAGTCCAACACTGTCTTGCAAGAGATCGACACCGTTACGCCTAAATGGACCGTGCCGCAGCAGCGCAGCCTGTTGGGCGCCTTCCTGTTTAGCGACAACGACGCAATCGAAAAGCAAGTACGCGTCCTTTCCGGCGGTGAAAAGGCGCGTCTGGCCCTGGCCAAGATGCTCGTGGCCCCCGAGGCGCTCCTGTGCCTGGATGAGCCCACCAACCACCTGGACATCGACTCGGTGGACATGCTCGAGAACGCCCTACAAAACTTCCCCGGCACCATCGTGCTGATCAGCCACGACGAGCACCTGGTGCGCGCCGTGGCCAACCGCGTGATCGACATCCGCGACGGCAAGGTGACGGTCTACGACGGCGACTACGACTACTACCTCTACAAACGCGAGGACCTCGCAGCCCGCGCCGCCGCCGAGGCGGCAGGGGAGAGCACACCGGCTTCGACCAAGGCAACCAAGTCGACCAGCTCCGCCCAGCCCAGCGTCGCCGCCCCCAAGCCTGCCGAGGGCAAAAAGACCAAGGAGCAAAAGCGCGCCGAGGCCCAGGCCCGTGCCGCGCTCAACAAAAAGCTCAAGGGCGTGCGCAACCAGCTTAAAAAGATCGAGGCAGAACTGGACAAAAAGCGTGCCCGCTATGACGAGCTTATGGAATTGATGGCAAGCGAAGAGCTTTATGCCGATCAGGATAAGTTCAACGCCGCGCTGGGGGAATATAACGGCCTTAAGCAAGAGCTGCCCAAGCTCGAGGACGAATGGCTCGAGCTTTCCACCCAGATCGAAGAGGAGACCGCGCGTGAACTCTCGTAAAGCCGCCGCCGTGACGATGAGCATCATCGCCATCGCGTGCCGCATCTGCGGCATCTTTATGAGCGCGATGACCGTGCTGCTGTGCTTTAGCGGCCTGACCGCCAAGCTGCAGATTGTCGGATTTGTCGTCGAGCTTTCTCGCGCGCTGCCGAGTGCCATCGCCGGCTACGGCGTCATCACCTCACCCTTTGGCGGCGTGTTCCGCTTGGATTACGCCATCGTGGCCGTCATCCTGTTTGTGGCCGACCACCTGCTCACACGCGCCTCTCGCCGCGTCCGCTAGGGGAGCGCCATGTCCAACAGCTACTTCATGAACCTGCTTGCCAGCGCCGTCGCCGTCATCGTCGGCATCGTCATCCACGAGAGCGCACACGCCGCCGCGGCCTGGGCGCTCGGCGACAAGACGGCCCGTTCGCGCGGCCGCGTCTCGCTCAACCCGCTCAACCACATCGACCCGTTTGGCACCATTCTCCTGCCGCTGCTGATGCTTGCCGCCGGCGGCCCGGTATTCGCCTTCGCCAAGCCCGTGCCCGTCTACCTCAACAACCTCAAGCACCCCAAGCGCGACGAGGTCCTGGTGAGCGTGGCCGGCCCCGCATCGAACATCACGTTGGCATGCCTTGCCGCCGCCCTCATGCACGCGGCATACGGCAACCTCTATACCAGCATGTCCTTTGCCGTGGCATCCCAAATCATGAACTTCGGCGCCACCTTTATCGTGGTCAATCTGTCGCTCGCGTTCTTTAACCTTATCCCGATCCCGCCGCTCGACGGCTCGTCGATTATCGTGCCGTTCCTCAAAGGCAAGGCGCTCGCCAACTACTATCGTTTGCAGCAATACGCCATGCCCATCCTCATCCTGGTCCTGTACCTGCTGCCCATGTGGACCGGCATCGATGTGATCGGCCGCTATTTCGACGTTACCGTGTATCCGCTGGCCGAGTGGCTGCTCAACTTCGCAATCGCCGGCATCTAAGGTAAACTTACAGGTCGACCGTGCAAAACGGTCCCAACATGCACCCAAACCGCGCCGCGAAGGCGCCGTCAAAGGAGGTCGAAGATGTCGTATCGCGTGTCGACGCAGGTCTACAGCGGACCGTTCGACCTGCTGCTGCAGCTGGTAACCCGTCAAAAAGTAGATATCGGCGCCATCTCCATTAGCGAGGTGGCCGAGCAATACCTGGCCGAGGCCGAGCGCATCGAGGCGCTGGACCTGGACGTAGCGAGCGACTTTTTGCTGGTCGCGGCAACCCTATTGGACATCAAGGCCGCCTCGCTGGTGCCGCAGGAGGTCCCACGCAAAGCCGACGACGATGACGAGGACGACGAAGACCTCGAGGAACTCAGCGCCCTCGACGGCGACGCCCTGCTTGAGGTCCTGATCCAGCGCCTGATCGCCTACAAGCAGTTTAAGGGTGCGGCGGCGGCCCTTGGCGCGCGCATGCAGGCCGAGAGCCGCATGCATCCGCGCGTGGCCGGCCCCGACCCGGAGTTTTTGGGCCTTATGCCCGACTACCTGGCCGGCATCACCCTGCGCGGCCTGGCCGTCATCTGTGCCGACCTGGACGGCAAGCGCCAGACCTTCCTGCTGGAAGCCGAGCACGTGGCGCCGCATCGCGTGCCGCTCGACCTGACCGTGGCCTCGGTCGACCGCTTTACCATGGCACACCAAACCTGCACCTTCCGCGAGCTGCTGGACGGCGACGCCACCACCGAGCAGTTCGTCGTCACCTTCCTGGCCATGCTCGAGCTCGCCAAGCGTGGCTCGCTTACGCTGAGCCAGGACGAGATTTTTGGAACCATCCGCATCAACCGCGTCGAGGGCGCCGAGGCATACGTGCCCGGCGAGGGCCCCGAGCTCACCGAATAGGAGCGGCAACCATGTCAACCCTTTCCACGCTGGAGACAAACAGCCTCAAAGGCGCCTTAGAGGCACTCCTGCTGGTGTCGAGCGATCCGGTGAGCGCGCCCGCGCTGGCGGGTGCGCTGGATATCGCCCCCGGCGAGTGCGCATCGCTGCTCGCCGAGCTCAAAGTTGAGTACGAGGAGGCCAACCGCGGCTTTCAGCTGCGCGAGGTCGCCGGCGGCTGGCGCCTGTTTACGCACCCCGCCTATCACGACGTTGTCGAGGCCTACGTGCTGAGCTGGGACACGCAAAAACTGTCGCAGGCGGCACTCGAGACCCTGGCCGTGATCGCCTATCACCAGCCCGTTACGCGCGAGGTGGTCAAGGGCATCCGCGGCGTCAACTCCGATGGCGTCATCGCGTCGCTCGTTGACAAGGGTCTGGTGCGCGAGCTTGGCCGCGACCCCCAGCGCGGTCAGGCCATCATCTACGGCACGACCAACGCCTTCTTGGAAAAGTTCGGCCTGCGCTCCACCCGCGACCTGCCCGACCTGGAGCAGTTTGCCCCAGACGAGCAGTCGCGCCAGTTTATCCGCGAGCGTCTGAGCGGCCGCAGTATTCAGTCCACGCTCGAGGAGCAAGCCGAGGACTTAGACGAAGAGCGCGAACTGCTCGATACCGATGTTGTAGATGTTGAGGCAGTCGAGAACTTGGAGACCCTGGTCGTCGACGAGACCTCGGAGGATTTGCATGACGAGGACTAACGAAGTAGGGGAGACGCGCGACATGGGCAACGCAGTACCCGCCACCGACGCCCAGCCCGTCTATCCGCACACCATGCGCCTGCAGCGCTTTTTGGCGCGCGCGGGCGTGGCGAGCCGCCGCGGCTCGGAGGACCTGATGACCGCCGGCCGCGTGACCGTCAACGGCCAGGTCGCGACCGAACTGGGCACCAAGGTCGATGTCGACCACGATCACATCGAGGTCGACGGCATGCCCGTCAAGCTCAACCAGGGCGCCGTGTACCTGATGCTCTACAAGCCGACCGGCTACCTTACCACCATGAGCGATCCGCAGGAGCGCCCTTGCGTGGCTGATCTGGTCCCGCGCGACCGCTTTCCGGGACTATTCCCGGTTGGTCGCCTGGACCGCGACACCACAGGCCTTTTGCTCTTTACCACCGACGGCGACCTGTCTCAGGACCTGCTGCACCCGAGCAAACACGTCTACAAGACCTACCAGGCGCTTGTGGACGGAGACTTATCAGACCGCGATCTTACGCCGCTCCGCCGTGGCATCGAGCTCGACGACGGCCTATGCCAGCCGGCAATCTGCCGCATCATCACCGCACGCGAGGCCGAGGCCGTGGCGCCCCAGGGCGTCAAGCCCGGCACCACCGCCGTGGAGGTCATCATCCGCGAGGGTCGCAAGAATCAGGTTAAGCGCATGTTGAGCAAGATTCACCATCCGGTAATCCGTCTGCACCGCTGCAACTTTGCCGGCCTGGAGCTCGAGGGCGTGGCCAAGGGCTCGTGGCGCGAACTCACCGATCGCGAGGTGCAGATCCTCAAAAGCGGTGGCATCCCGCCCAAGCAGGCGAGCTCCAAGCGCAACGGCGGCAAGCCCCAAGACACGCCCGCCAGCCGCACGCGTCACCACGGCAGCCACGGCTCCGCATCCAATCGCAACACCTACCGCGAGCGCTACACGGGCTAGGCAACCCGCCGCGCCCCAACGCCCGCGAACCATACCAGCACGTCACCCATCGAAAGGAAGCATTGCATGATCGTCGCCATCGACGGCCCCGCCGGTTCCGGCAAGTCCACCATCGCCAAGGAGATCGCCCGCCAGCTGGGCTTTAACAAGCTCGACACGGGCGCCATGTACCGCGCCGTCACCTTCGCCGCGCTCGACCGCGGCATCGACCTGGACGACGAGGCAGCCATCGACGCCCTCGCCGAGCAGATTGAGATCCGCTTTACCAACGGCACCGGCGAGGACACGCGCCTGACCGTTGACGGCCAGGACGCTTCGGTCGCCATCCGCACCCCGCAGGTCGACGCCAACGTGTCCAAGGTCTCGGCCTATCCGGGCGTGCGCGCCGCCATGCTCATCCATCAGCGCCGTGCCGCCGAGGACCGCGATATCGTAGCCGAGGGTCGCGACATCGGAACCGTCGTGTTCCCTAACGCGCAGGTCAAGATCTTCCTGACCGCCGACCCGCGCGAGCGCGCCCGCCGCCGCGTGCTGCAGCGTCACCAAAACGACGCCCAGCCGCTCACCGCCGAGCAGCTCGAGGCCGAGATCGACGAGACCCTCGACGCCCTCAAGCAGCGCGACAAGCTCGACAGCAGCCGCGAGGTGGCGCCGCTCGTGCCCGCCGAGGACGCCGTGCACGTCGACTCCACCGCCCACACCATCGACGAGGTCGTTCGCATCATCGAGGACCTCATCAACCAAAGGAGGTAGCCCATGCGCCTGTTTAAGCAGACGCCCGAGGATTATTACAACGCCCCCTACGCCGAGTTCCCAGCGCTCATCCGCGGCACCGTCGTCGTAGTTATGGCCATCCTTTGGGCCTTCTCCAAGCTCATGTGGCGTTGGAAGGTCGAGGATGCCAATCTGCTGTTTGAGCGCCAGGAAGGCCGCGGCAGCGTGGTCATCTGCAACCATACCTCGATGGCCGAGCTGCTGGCCGTGGAGACGGCGCTGTTCTTTGGCGGCCGTCGCATTCGACCCATCTTTAAATCCGAGTTTGCCAAGAGCAAGATCGTGCGCTGGGCCTTTAGCCGTGTGGGCGGTATTCCCGTCGAGCGCGGCACCGCCGACATGAAGTGCCTGCGCGCCGCCCAGCATGCACTGCAACGCGGCGAGGACGTCCTGATCTTCCCCGAGGGCACGCGCATCCGCTCGCGCGAGATCAAGCCCGAGGTCCACGGCGGCTTTGCGCTCATCGCCCAGATGGGCAAGGCGCCTGTCAACCCACTCGCCATCTGCGGCTGGTCCGATATCACGCCTGCGGGCAAAAAGCTCATGCGCCCCAAAAAGTGCTGGATCCGCGCCGGCAAGGCCATCTCGCTATCCGATGCACCGGCCGAGCTCAAGCGCAAGGAGCGTCTGGCATGGTTTGAGTCCGAAGCCATGAGTCGTGTCTACGCCATGCGCGACGACCTGTGCGCCGAGCACCCGGGTAGGTTCTAGCCATGGGCGAGGAAGTCATGAGCACCGCCGAGGCCGTGCCCGGCAAGGCAGACGCCCCCACCATCGAAATCGCTGCCCACGCCGGCACCTGCTACGGCGTTCAACGCGCGCTCGATATGGCCCTGGCGGCCGCCCCGCAGGTGGGGGAGAGCACTCAGGTCCACACGCTGGGTCCGCTCATCCATAACCCCATCGTGGTGCGCGAGCTTTCCGAGGCGGGCGTCGGTCTGGCCGAGACCCTGGACGATGCCGCATCGGGCACCGTGATCATTCGCGCGCACGGCGTGGTGCCGCAGGTGATCGAGGCCGCTCGCGAGCGCGGTCTCGACGTGGTCGATGCCACCTGCCCCTACGTCAAGAAGGTCCACGTGGCCGCCGAGCGCCTGGTACGCGAGGGCTATCGCGTGCTCGTCGTGGGCGAGCCGGGGCATCCTGAGGTGGAGGGCATCCTGGGCCACGCCGGCGATGACGCGCAGGTCGTGAGCTGCGCCGCCGATGCGGACGCGCTGCCGCTCAAGGGCAAGGTAGGCCTCGTCGTGCAGACCACCCAGACCGCGCAGAACCTGGCCGAGGTTGTGGCCTCCATCACCCCGCGAGTGCAGGAACTGCGTGTGATCAACACCATCTGCGCCGCCACGAGCGAGCGTCAACAGGCAGCAGCCGCACTTGCCAGCCGCTGCGACTGCATGGTCGTGGTGGGCGGCAAGAACTCGGGCAACACCCGCCGCCTGGCGCAGATTTGCGCCGACGTCTGCGAGCGCACACATCACATCGAAGAAGCTTCCGAGCTACAGGCCGCGTGGTTTACCGACGCTCACCACATCGGCATCACTGCCGGAGCCTCCACCCCGCAAGAACACATCGAGCGCGCCGTTGAGCGCATCAAGGAGCTTTGCCGCTAATCATGGACCAGACCGTACCCGCATACGCCGCTGAGGTGGCCGATTACGGGCGCAGCCGCGACCCCGAGCCGGGTGAGGGCGCGCTCGTTAAAAACGTGCGCCCCGAATCGCCCGCATGGGATGTGGGTATCGAGCCGGGCATGCGCGTGCTTACGGTCAACGGCGAGCAACTGACCGATATGATCGTGTGGCTCTGGGAAGCAGATGACGACACCGTCGAGCTGGAGGTTTTCGATCCGCGTGACGGCACCGTCACCCCCGTTGAACTCGATCGCTTTCCCGGCGAGGACTGGGGTCTGGAGTTCGATGGCCCCATCTTCGATGGCATGCGTACCTGCGTAAACGCCTGCGTGTTCTGCTTTATGACCATGCTGCCCAAGGGCGGTCGCTCCACGCTCTACATCCGCGACGACGACTATCGCCTGAGCTTTTTGCAGGGCAACTTCGTCACGCTCACAAACCTCACCGACGAAGATGTTCAAAACGTCATCCAACGCAACATGAGCCCCATGAACGTGTCGGTCCATGCCGTAAGCCCCGACGTCCGCCGCCGCATGATGGGCCGCAACGCCCAGCGCGGCATGGACGTGCTCAAGGCCATCATGGCCGCCGGCATCGAGATTCACGCGCAAATCGTGCTGTGCCCCGGCATGAACGACGGCGAGGAGCTGGAAAAGACCCTGCGCTTCTGCGAGGAGCACGAGCAAATCACGAGCCTGGGCATTGTGCCGCTCGGTTTTACCAAGCATCAGAACCGTTTTAGCTGGTCCTACAGCGACAAGCCCGAGCTGGCGCGCGAGACCATCGCCTTGATCCGGCCCTTCCAGGACCGTGCCTTCGAGCGATTTGGCCGCCACACCTTCCAGATGAGCGACGAGTTCTACCTGGATGCCGGCATCGAGCCGCCCGAGGCGGACTTTTACGACGGCTACCCGCAGTACTACGACGGCATCGGCATGATCCGCTCCTATCTGGACGAGACCGACAACGTGCTCGCCGCCGATGCCGAGCGCCTGCGCCGCGTTCGCGAGGCAATCGCCGCCCGTGGCCAGCGCCTGCTGTGCCTCTCGGGCGCCAGCGCGCGCGATACGGTGGCGCGTTTTGTGGAATCGCCGCAGGGCCTTGCCGGTACCGTCACGGCAATCAAAAACCGTTACTTTGGCGGCAACGTGGACGTGACCGGCCTCATCGTCGCCTGCGACATCTTGGAGCAGCTGCCGCAGGACCTGTCGGGGGTTATGCTCTTTGTGCCTAAGCTCATGTTCAACGCCGACGGTATGACCCTTGACGAGTATCATCGTGACGAATTACTCGCAAGCCTTACCGGTCGCGGCGCCGAGGTTCATGTGGTATCGACCATGCCGCACGAGCTGCTCGATACCCTGGAGCACATCCTTGGCATAACGCCCGCCAATTCAACTATTCCCGCTGACCCTACCCATTAAAGGAGAGCAGATGAAACCTATCGTCGCCGTCGTCGGACGCCCCAACGTGGGCAAGTCCACGCTCGTTAACCGCCTGGCCCAGACCTCGGACGCCATCGTCCATGAGTCCCGCGGCGTCACGCGCGACCGCTCGTATCACACGGCCGATTGGAACGGCCGCGAGTTCACCATCGTCGACACGGGCGGTATCGAGCCGCTCAAGAGCGACGACGTCTTTGCCACGTCCATCCGCGACCAGGCACTTGCCGCCGCCGAGGAAGCTGCCGTCATCCTGTTTGTGGTCGATGGCCGCACCGGCGTCACCGAGGAGGACGAGTCGGTCGCCCGCATGCTCAAGCGCTGCGACAAGCCGGTCTTTTTGCTGGTGAACAAGCTCGACAACCCCGATCGCGAGAATGACAACATCTGGGAGTTCTATTCGCTCGGCATCGGTGAGCCCACGCCGCTCTCGGCCCTGCACGGCCATGGCACGGGCGACCTGCTCGACGACATCGTGGCCCTGTTGCCCGAGGAGGAGGACGAGATCGCCGACGCGTTCCCCGACGCGCTGAACGTCGCCATCATCGGCCGCCCCAACGCCGGTAAGTCCTCGCTGTTCAACCGCATCCTGGGCGCCGACCGCTCCATCGTGTCCAACATCGCCGGCACCACGCGCGATGCCATCGACACCGTCGTCGAACGCAACGGCAAGCACTACCGCATGGTCGACACCGCGGGCATTCGCAAGAAGAGCACCGTGTACGAGAACATCGAGTACTACTCCATGGTCCGCGGCCTGCGTGCCATCGACCGCGCCGACGTGGCGCTGCTCGTCGTCGATGCCTCCGTGGGCGTCACCGAGCAGGACCAGAAGGTCATGGGCTTGGCCATCGAGCGCGGCTGCGCCATCGTGGTGCTGCTCAACAAATGGGATCTGCTCGACGACGACCGCAAGCGCGAGGCCTGCATGGAGACCGTCGACCGCCGTTTGGGCGTCATGGCCCCCTGGGCCCAGTACCTTCGTATCTCGGCCCTAACCGGCCGCAGCGTGGAGAAGATCTGGGCGATGGTCGACGCTGCCGAGAAGACGCGCTCGCAAAAGATCAGCACCTCGCGCCTCAACACGTTCCTCACCGACCTGCGCGAGTTCGGTCATACCGTGGTGGACGGCAAGCGCCGCCTGCGCATGCACTACGTGACCCAGACGGGCGTCAACCCGCCGACGTTCACGTTCTTCGTCAACCACAGCGACCTGGTCAACGACACCTACCAGCGCTACGTGGAGAACCGTATGCGCTCGACCTTCGATTTTTCCGGCACGCCCATTCGACTCTTCTTTAGGAAGAAGGAGCAAAAGGATGCATAATCCGATTCTGCTGACCGCCATCTGCGCCGTGGTCTCGTTCTTTATCGGAGCGATTCCGTTTGGCCTGATCCTGGGCCGCGTGTTTAACCACACCGACATTCGCAAGGCGGGCTCCGGCAACATCGGCACCACCAACGCCCTGCGCGTAGCCGGCCCCAAGGTGGCCGCGCTCACGCTGCTGCTCGACTGCCTTAAGGGCGCCATCTGCGTTCTTATCGCCCGTCCGCTTATCGCGGGCGTGGGCTATGGCTTCCCTGTAAGCATCATGGCGCCCGGAGCCCCCGGCGACTGGATGCTCGGCGTCATTTGCCTGGCAGCGGTGTGGGGCCACATCTTCTCGCCCTACCTCAACTTCCATGGCGGCAAGGGTATCGCCGTGGGCCTGGGCGTCATCCTCGCCTGGTACTGGCCCATCGGACTTTCGCTGCTGGGCATGTTTATCGTGGCCGTCGCCATCACCAAGTTTGTGTCCGTGGGCTCGCTTGCCGCGGCCATAGGTCTTCCCATCGCCGCTTGTGCGGTCTTTCCGTATAGCAGCCTGGGACTTAAGTTTTGCATGGCGCTAATCGGCATCACCGTGGTGTGGGCCCATCGCGCGAACATCAAAAAGCTCATGACGGGCAAGGAGTCCAAGCTCTCGTTTACCAAGCGCGTCACCGAGCCCGACGATAAGTAGGAGAGAGTCATGAATGTTGCGCTGATTGGCTCCGGCTCCTGGGGAACCGCCGTCGCCGGCCTTGCCGCCGCGCGAGCCGAGCGCGTGATCATGTGGGCCCATAGCGAGCAGACGGCCGCCGGCATCAATGGCGAGCACCGCAATCCCCGGTATCTGATGGACTACGAGCTGCCCGGCAACGTCGTCGCCACCATGGACCTGTCGCAGGCACTCGAGGGCGCCGATGCCATCATCTTTGCCGTGCCCTCCACGCACCTGCGCAGTGTATGCCATCAAGCGGCCCCCTTCATCGCCGCCGACACCCCGGTACTCTGCCTCACCAAGGGCATTGAGCCAGAATCTGGACTGCTCATGAGCGAGGTCATTTCAAGCGAGATCGGCAACGAGGCGCGCGTGGCGGCTCTCTCCGGCCCCAACCATGCCGAGGAGATCTGCCGCGGCGGACTTTCTGCCGCCGTCATCGCCAGCGAAGACCCTCAGATAGGGGAGACCTTTAAGGACCTACTCCTATCCACGGCCTTCCGCATCTACCTGTCGCAGGACATGACCGGCGTCGAGGTTTGCGGCGCCATGAAAAATGTCATCGCCATCGTGTGCGGCATTTCCGCCGGCTCCGGCGCGGGCGACAACACGCTCGCTCTCATCATGACGCGCGGTCTGGCCGAGATCAGCCGACTGGTGCATGCCCGCGGCGGGCAGGCCATGACTTGCATGGGCCTTGCCGGCATGGGCGACCTCATCGCCACATGCACCTCGGAGCATTCGCGCAACCGCACTTTTGGCTACGAATTTGCCCACGGCGTGTCGCTCGACGAGTACCAGGCACGCACGCACATGGTGGTCGAGGGCGCCGTTGCGGCCCGCAGCGTCAGCGAGCTCGCCCGTTCACTGGGCGTAGACATTCCGCTCACCTTTGCCGTGGAGCAAACGCTCTACAACGGTGTTACTTTGGATAGGGCGCTCGAAATTCTCACCGACCGCGTCCCATCGCAAGAGTTCTACGGACTCACCGACTAATGCAGAAAGGCTACTACCATGGGTTCCATTAAAATCGCTCCGTCCATCCTTTCGGCCGATATGGCCAACCTTAAGGGCGACCTCGACAAGATCGCCGGTGCCGACTTTGTGCACTTCGACGTGATGGACGGTCACTTTACCGGCAACCTCACCTTTGGCGTCGATATCCTCAAGGCCGTCAAGCGCTCCACCGACGTGCCGGTCGACGCGCACCTCATGGTGTCGAACCCCGACGAGACCGTCGATTGGTACGCCGATGCCGGCGCCGATATGATCACCGTTCACTACGAGGCCTCCACGCACCTGCACCGCACGCTCACGCACCTGCAGCAGCGCGGCGTCAAGGCCGGCGTGGTGCTCAACCCCGCAACGCCTGTCTGCGCGCTCGAGAGCATCATCGAGGTCGTCGATATCGTGCTGCTGATGAGTGTGAACCCGGGCTTTGGCGGCCAGAGCTTTATCCCGGGCACCATCGCTAAGCTCCACGAGCTCAAGGCCATGTGCGAGCGCCACGGCGTGTCGCCCATGATCGAGGTCGACGGCGGCATCTCTTCCAAGAACATCGCCGAGGTCGTCAAGGCCGGCGCCGATGTCCTGGTGGCCGGTTCCGCCGTATTTAAGTCCGAAGATCCCGCTGCCGAGGTTGCGCTGCTGCAAAAGCTAGGCAACGAGGCTGCACAGGAGGCATAAACCCTTATGACCGCAGGTCAAAACCGCATAACCGTGAATCTTGACTATGCCGCCTCGACGCCCATGCGCGCCGAGGCGCTCCTTGCGCAGCGTGAGTACGACGATAGCGAGCTTGCGGGCGTCAACCCCAACTCCCTGCACTCACTCGGCCGCAAGGCTGCCGCGCGTCTGGAAGTCGCTCGTCGCGAGATCGCCCGTAGCTTTGGCGCGCGCGTCCGCCCGTCCGAGATCGTCCTGACCAACGGCGGCACCGAGGCCAACCAGCTGGCACTGCTCGGTCTTGCCGAAGGCGCTCGCCAGCGCGACCGCAAGCGTAACCGCGTGATCGTATCTGCCATCGAGCACGATTCGATCCTGGACAACCTGCCGCTGCTGCGTGCCGCCGGCTTTACCGTCGTCCTGGTGCAGCCCTGCCGTGCGGGCTACATCGAGCCCGCCGCGCTCATCGAGCTGCTCGGCGACGACGTCGCGCTCGTGAGCATCATGGCCGCCAACAACGAGACCGGCGTGGTGCAGCCCATCCGCGAGCTAGCCACGGCCGCGCATACCGAAGGCGCCCTGTTCCACACCGACGCCATCCAGGGCTATCTGCACATTCCGCTCGATGCCACCGAATTGGGCGTCGATGCCATGTCCGTCGCCGCCCACAAAATTGGCGGTCCTGTAGCATCCGGCGCGCTCTACGTTAAGACCCGCACGCCGCTGCGCCCCCGCATCTTTGGCGGCGGACAGGGAGCCGGACGTCGCGCCGGCACGCAGGACCTGCGCACGCAGCTGGCCTTTGCCGCTGCCGCCCGCACGCTGACGCCCCATGTGGCCGAGGAGCGCGAGAAGCTTCAGGCCCTTTCCGACAAGCTCTACGCCACGCTTACGGCCCACCCGCGCATTCACGCCACCATGGGCGACTACGCACATGCCGACCGTCTGCCCGGCATGGTATCGATCTATATTGACGGCATGGACTCCGAGGAGCTCATCATCAAGCTCGACGCCGCCGGCTTTGAGGTATCGGCAGGCTCGGCATGCTCGAGCGGCAGCATGGACCCCAGCCACGTTTTGAGCGCGATGGGCATCGGTCGCGAGCAGGCGTTGGGCGCACTGCGCATTTCCTTCGATGACCGCGTGAATCCGACCGATCTGGACGACTTTGCCCAGACGCTACTCTCGATCGTAGGTGCTGCATGATCGTCGCCCAGCTCGAGCGCGCCCTGCTTGCACGCTATCCCAAGGCGGACGCCGAACCCTGGGACCACGTAGGCTTATCCGTTGGCGACCCCGATGACGAGATCCGCGGCGTTGCCTGCGCGCTTGACGCTACCAGGGACAACGTGCACCGCGCCTTGGCAGCCGGAGCCAACGTGTTGCTCACGCATCATCCCGTCTACATCAAGGCACCCGAGGCATTTTGCCCGCCCAGCGCGACGCGTCCCCAGTGCAGTGCGGCGCTCTACGAGGCTGCCCGCTGCGGGGTAAGCATCATCTCGCTCCACACCAACCTGGACCGCTCGCACGAGGCACGTGTCTGCCTAAGTAATCTGTTGGACGCCGCGCCGGCAAGCTCGCTGGAGCACGTGGACGACCCCGAGGCCTGCGGCCTGGGAGCCCTTACGACACTCGACGAGCCCTGCAGCCTGCGCGTCCTTGCCACTCGCGCCGCCACGGCCTTCGGCAGCGACCCACGCGTTTGGGGCGAGGCCGATCACCCGTGCCGCACCGTCGCCATTTTGGGCGGCTCCCTCGGCGACTTTGGCGAGCTTGCCATCGCCGCCGGTGCGGATGTCATTGTGACGGGCGAGGCGGGCTACCATGTGGCGCAAGACCTTGCCTTGCGCGGTCTGCCGGTGATCTTGCTCGGCCACGACCGCTCCGAGGAGCCGTTCGTTGATATATTGATGAACTCTGCAGTTGATGCCGGGGTCGACCCCCGTCATGCGATTAAAATACTGAACCCTTGCCAATGGTGGACTGTGACAAAAGGAGAGAACTTATGAGCGCCGGCGCTACGCTACTCAAGCTGCAACAGATCGATTTGGAGCTCGCCCGCAACAAGAGCGAACTTGCCAATATGCCGGAGCTCAAGGAGCTCGCTTCCAAGCGCAAAACCTACGTTAAGCTCAAGTCCGAGATGACCAAGCTCTACGCCCAGCGCAAGGATCTGGACATTGAGCTCGACGACCTCAACACTACCGAGATCCAGACCAATAACGCCATCGAGGCCGCCAAGAAGCGCCACGTTGACGGGTCTGACTACCGCGAGGTTCAGGACCTGGAGAACGAGCTCGCCACCCTGGCCAAGCGTCTGGACAAGATCGAGCATACCCGCAAGGACGTCGTCATCGCCCATAAGGAGGCGCTCGACCGCGAGGCTCGCGCGCAGGCCATCATCGCCAAGTTCGAGGAAGGCGTGAAGGCCGACACCAAGGCCGCCCGCGCCAAGGCCGCCGACCTCCAGGCACAGATTGACGCCGCCACCAAGGAGCGCACTGCGCTGGCTGCCACGCTGCCGACCGACGTGCTCACCGACTACGAGCGCCTGCTCAAGCAGTTCCGCGGCCTGGCCGTCGAGACCATCCAGGGCAACATTCCCACCATCTGCCACACCGCGCTGCAGGCATCGTCCATGAGCGACCTAAACCACGACGGAAGCGAGATCGCGCACTGCCCGTATTGCCACCGCCTGCTGGTACTTCCCAGCGAGGAAGCCTAACGATGACGGCGGCACCCAACAATTCAATGCAACTTGAGGGAAAAACGATCCTGCTGGGCATTACCGGCGGGATCGCCGCCTATAAGTCGTGCAATATCGTGCGCCTGCTGCAAAAGCGCGGCGCGCGCGTCAAGGTCGTTATGAGCGAGCATGCCACCGAGTTTGTGGGACCACTTACCTTCCGTGCGCTCACCAACGAGCCCGTTGCCGTGGGCCTATTCGACGATCCCTCCGACCCCATCCACCACATTTCGCTCGCGCAGGAGCCCGATCTTGTGATCGTGGCGCCCGCGACGGCAAATATCATCGCCAAGATGGCCAACGGAATCGCCGATGACCTCATCTCCACCACGCTGCTTGCCACGCCGCGACCCATCGTGATCGCACCCGCTATGAACAACGGCATGTGGAAGGCGCCGGCGACGCAGGCCAATATGGCCACATTGCGCGACCGTGGCGTCCATGTGGTGGGACCCGGTAACGGCTACCTTGCCTGCGGCGACGTGGACACGGGACGCATGAGCGAGCCCGAGGACATCGTCGAGGCCGTCTGCAAGGTGCTGAGCCCCGTGCCCCAGGACCTTGCGGGCAAGCGCATCGTGATTACCGCCGGCCCCACGCACGAACCGATCGACCCCGTGCGCTTCATCGGCAACCGGTCGTCGGGCAAGATGGGCATCGCCCTGGCGGGGGAGGCCGCTCGCCGCGGTGCTGCGGTCACGCTTGTGCTGGGACCGACATCGCTTGATGTCCCCCGCGGCGTGGAGTGCGTGCGCGTGCAGACCGCCGCAGAGATGCTGCAGGTGGCTCTGGGCGCCTTTCAGACGGCCGATGCGGCCATTTGTGCCGCAGCCGTCGCCGACTACACCCCCGCAGCCCCTGCCGACCATAAGCTCAAAAAGGCTAACGAGCGCCTGGATCGCATCGAACTGGTCGAGACGGTCGATATCTTGGCCGAGCTTTCGCGCCAAAAGGGGGAGCGGTGCGTGATCGGCTTTGCGGCCGAGACCGATAACGTCGTGGAGTACGCGCAGCGAAAGCTCGCCCGCAAGGGTTGCGATGCCATTATCGCCAACGATGTCTCGCGCGCCGATTCGGGATTTGGAACCGATACCAACAAGGCGTGGATCGTGAGTACAGCGGGCACGCAAGAACTTCCCGTGCTAACAAAACCCCAGCTCGCAGATACAATTTTGGACTTGCTTCAAAATATTTAAAAAAGTTCTTGCGCAAGGGCAAAGTTTCGGGTTAATATACTCCCTGTTGCGAGCGAGAGCAGCGCAACAAACAAAAGCTTCGGGACGTGGCGCAGCTTGGTAGCGCACTTGACTGGGGGTCAAGGGGTCGCTGGTTCGAATCCAGTCGTCCCGACCAGAAGTTTGCAGGTCAGGCACCTAGTGTCTGACCTTTTTTGTTTTAAGCAATTGCTTAATTTTGATTAAGCAACAGGGTGCTAAAAATCTACCTGCGCGATAGACGCTTTTTGCGGTTACTTGTGCGTTTTGCACGCGCTTGAGCCGATTTATTAACGCGATATGAATCTACATACGCGTAGCTGGTATACAGCCGAATACAGGCTGTATTTATCGCGGCGATTTACGTAGATATAGCGACTGTAACGAACAAGCGTGTCGCTGTATTTATTCCAGTAGTTCACTTGATCGGTGGACAAGTGGGCTGTTGCAACGAAACGCCAAGCGGGATGGGCTCCATACGAGGATGCCGCAGCGGTAATGGCGGGAGAGTTCGGCTGGCGCTCTGAGAGCCGCTGTGTGACCCCATTTCTACTCAAACCGATAACTATGCTTCAAGACGAGAATCGTTCGTTTGGTTGCCAAATGAAAAGCCCGCGCAGAATCGCACGGGCTTTTCATTGTTTGCAGATGAGGCTAAAAGCAGAAGGCGGGGAACACGCAGTAGATGTTCGTCGCGCTGTAGTAGTCATAGCTGCCGTTGCTGTGGACACAGCGGAAGGACGCGGAGTTGCTCGGATGCACGGAGCGAGTCCAGTGATAGCTGCTCGACGAAGCACTGGAATAGTTCGACGTTGTCACGCCCTTGGATTTGTAGTTCTCATACTGGGCGCCGTCAGACTGGAGGTCACCGTAGACTTCAGTCATCGAGAGCAGGAAGACCTTGTCAGTCGTGGCCGAGGGGGTGCCTGCCTTGCCGCCGCCCAGGTTGTCGGTCATCTTCGTGACGGACTTCACCTTGGACTGGAGTTCGCAAGGCAAAAGCGACCAGAGGTCGCCGGTATTGAGGCGGCCGCGGAGTTCGGACTTCTCCCAGCCGCCGGCGTGCGTGTTCGTGGCGTTTATTCTCTGTAGGGCCAGGGCATTGTTGGTCGCCTCGAACGTAAGCCCCGCCTTGCCTGAGCCATCAGCAAAAATTAAGATAAGACCGTGTATGGCCAATATGAACTTGAGCATATTCCGTCCGTATTCATACTGGATGATCAAGGAAACATCATCGGCTTATCCGAAGGAGAGGAAGAACCTCTTGCCTTATTAAAGAAATACGCCAAATACAACGGATATAAAGCGGAAGGAGGCGACATCAAGCAACTATCAAAGGCCAGATTAAGGAGCCAGCCATGAAGAAATGCCTGCCCTCCATCGTCTCAGCAGCTCTTTGCCTCTCCCTTGTCATGACACCATTTGTGCCCGTTGCGGCAGCCTATGCCGACGAGGGGTCTCCCGCCGAGAGCAGCGAGATCTACGTCGGAGACAACTACGACGAAAATTACGATATATCCCTTTTTGAGCGCGGACGCTGCACGGATTCATATTCCAAGGCGTGGTGCGATTCTCACGGATTTGCAAATAACCGCACCGTCCCTCACAAGGTCAAGCTGAACGCGAAGGAGGAGGCTTGCCTGCGCGATCCCTACCTTGCTGGCACCGCTGAAGTTATCGCCGATCTCGTGACAACCGGTCCTGGCGGCGGCTTGTTTGCAACCGCAATGACATCGTACCAACTTTTCACTTGCATGTTCTGAAAGGAAGTTGCCATGTTGTCGCAAAATCAATCGAGATACTTGAACACAATCGGCTTTGCCCTGCTTGCATTACTCTTTGCTAGCGACCTTTTGCTGGAACCGCCCAAGGAACTCGTTTCGCTTGCCATAGCCTGCATTTCCGCCCTTTACTTTACGGCAACCCTATTCGTCGGACTAAAGGAGAGGAAAAAAGGCGCAGTCGTTGCATCTGCCGTAGGCGTGATCATAGCCATTGCCTCATTCTTTATCTGACACATTGGTGATCTAGGGGCGATATCGTAGGAATACGACCGGGAGAGCCGGGACCAGATTGCCCGGGTTGCCCGGTCGGCTCGCGCGACGGCGCGGCGGTTCCACAGAAAGCTCTCCGGACTTCACGCCGTTTCTGATCGCATTGTAGACAGCCATCTCGTCTTCGCAGTCGGCGAGCACGCGGTGTGCGTCGTCGTTTTGGATGTCCAGTAAATCTCGAAGGTCCTCCATGCACCAGCGTCCGAGATTTGGCCATGCGCGTTGCGCGAGCTGATAAGTGTCGATTGCGATGTTGTAGTTAAAGTCCAAGCCAAAGCCGTCCAAGGCAGAACGGCTTTGTTTCCTTGATTATCAACTTCATCCGGACACTTCCCGCATTCATCCGTGTGTGTACGGATGAATGCGGGGTTCAATACCCCGGCGGCCTGATCGGCAGACCGCCGGGAATTCTCACTCCTCGAAAAAAGCCGGCACTCGGTTAGTCCTGCGCATCTTGAAATCGCCAGACTCGTGGGAGACGTAGAGAATGCCGTCCATCCCATCTCGTGATGCATACGACAGGTGAACTGAACCGCAATCCGATCCATCATTGTCGAGAAGATCGAACGAATTCGGGTCGCTCGTTGCGGCCAAACGACCACTCAGACAAGAGCCATCGTCATTACAGATTTGCCATTCCATGTCTTCGCCTGCAAGAATCGCCATAGACGGCCTGGTCGCGCCATCGTTGACATACATCCCGTCTATACCAAACCCATTTTCAGCGCCATCGATGAACGACTGCTCGGACCTATACCTCGCAAATGATGCACATAGCACCATTGCAAGACAAAGTACAAAGCCAACAATCGCTATCTTTGCATAGCTCTTGCCTATCATGTCATTCACCTCCCTCGTATGTATCGAGGTATTCCTGCTTGAGCGTCTGCG
>CATZMG010000040.1 GCA_958421655.1 uncultured Collinsella sp. | reverse complement strand
CGAGCCATACGGACATAATCCTTGTCGAGCTCCTCAACCATGGCGGTACGCACGATACGAGTCATCTGGCCCGTCAGCGGAAATGCCAAGGCGATAGCGGGCATGATCATACGTCCCAGATAGCCAACCGGATTCGTGGTGAAGTGAGGCAGAGCACCCGATGCCGGGAGCACCTTAAGGTAGGAAGAGAACAGCAGGATCAACAGAACGGCAAGCCAGAACGACGGGGTTGCCAAGCCGGCGATGGAAAAGACGCGGATCACTTGGTCCGGCCATTTGTCGCGATACAGTGCCGCGATGACGCCGAGCAAAAACGAAACGACCGCACCGATGGCAAGACCGATGAAGGTCAGCTGCATCGTGACGGGCAGGGCCGTGGAGATGCGCTTGGCAACGGAGTTGCGAGCAGCACCATAGGTGCCCATGTCGCCATGGATCAAATCGCCCATATAGCGCACGTAGCGCACGGGCCAGGGGTCGTCCAGACCATACTTCTCATGGTACTCGGCAACCGCCTCGGGCGAGGCACCGTCACCCAACGCCGTGTAGGCGGGGTCGGTCTTGGAGAACGACATAAGGAAGAACACCAGGACGGTGACGCCCAATGCCATGATCGGCAGCGCCACAAGACGCCTTCCAATCAAACGTAGCAAGTTGTTCACGTTCTCTCCCCTTTCTTTTGTCGGTAGGACCAACTGGTATATGAGTACGGATACTCATTACAAGACCCGAGCGACATCGTTGCCGCCCGGGTCTTTGTTTCAACTATGAGGATACGGTCCCAACGACCGATATCCTGCATACAGACTCAAGCGAGTCTTACGCCTTGACGGTCGCGACGCCCCTGAAGGACATGCTCGTCGTGCCGATGCCCTTGAAGCCATCGAGGGCCTCGCCGTTGGGCGCAGTGGACGGATCGTCCCAGAAAGCGGAGACGGTCTTGACATGGACAACGGGGTACAGAACGGCGTTGTCGGCAATGATGTCGAAGCACTCGTTCCACTTCTTCTGCTGCTCGTCGCCCTCGGCGGCAAGAGCCTCATCCATGAGGCCGTGGAGCTTCTGCCACTCAGCGGACTCCTTCCACGGGCAACGGGTCTGCATCCAGACGTTGTCGCCGTACCACCAGTTGAGCAGCAGGTCGGGGTCGGCGCCGAAGCAGGAAGGATCGCCAGGGGCAAGGAGGATATCGTAGGCCTCGCCGCCGTCGATGGCAGCGTAGGTGGCCGGCGAGGTATCGGTCTGGATGGTCACATCGAAGCCGAGAGCGTCGAGGTCGTTCTTGACCTGGGCGGCCATGCCCTTAATCTGCTCGTTGTCGGTGGTGCGCAGGGTGATGGCACCCGGGGTGATGCCAGACTCCTCGATGAGCTTCTTAGCCTTCTTGGCGTCGGTCTTGTACACCGTGGAAGCCTCATGATAGTTGGTGAAGCTCTTGGGCAGGTAGCAGCTGGCAGCGGTGGCAAGGCCGGCGAAGGTGTTGCTGACCATCTTCTCGGTGTCGAGCGCATACATGACAGCCTGACGGACCTTGACGTTGTTCCAAGGCTCCTTGGCGACGTTGAACATGATGAAGCGGGTGCCGAAACCCTGAACGTTATCGATCTTGCAGCCGGCGCTCTCGAGCTGGTCGACGGCGTCAGCGGTAACGAGCTCCATAACGAGCGTGGAGCCCTCCTGCTGAGCGGTAACGCGAGCGGTGGGGTCGGTCAGGATGCTGTACTGGATCTTCTTATCCTCGGCAGCATACTCACCGTTGTACTCGGGGTTGGGAACCAGGGTGATCTCGGTATCGGAGATAGAGTCGTACATCCAGGGGCCGGAGCCGATCGGCTGCTTGGCGCGATCCTCCTCGGTCTGGGTGGCCGGGGTAACGCGGACGATGGCCAGACGATCCTTGAGCAGGGAGAAGTTGGGGACCTTGGGCTTGACCGTCACGGTGCTGGCGTCCTTGGCCTCGATGGACTCGAAGGGCTGGAAGAACGGAGCATAGGTAGCGGAAGCGGCACAAGCGGTGTAGGAGGCAACGACATCGTCAGCGGTGACCTCGGTGCCATCGGAGAACTTGGCGCCCTTGCGGATGGTGACCTCGAAAGTGGTGTCGTCCACAGACTTGGGATCGTCGGTGGCGAGCTCGTTGAAGGTGCTGTAGTCGTGGTAATCGATGCCGTAGAGGCCCTCGACGACGTGCCAGTTAGCACCCAGGCCCACGGCGGAGCCGGTGCTGGCGGGATCGAAGCTGGACGGAGCGTAAGCGGAACCAGCGGTGATCACGCCGCCGCCACGGTTGGCGGAATCGGTGGAACCGGAAGCGGAACCCTCGTCGCTAGAGCTGCCACCGCAGCCGGTGAGACCAAGCCCTGCGACAGCAGCGACGCTGCCGGTGAGGCCGAGGAACGAACGCCTGGACATACCCTTGTTGATGATGGCCATGTCTTCTCCTATCAATAGAGAATCTTACTCGGGAGCACCTAGACTTGCCCCCGCGCAACTTGCGGACGATATATACCTTACCTACCAACGAACCTAACTGAGGTGCCGCGCTCGGCGACCGATACATACATACGCTTGAACGGTATTTACTACCGTTCACCGAATTCGTTGACAAACGATTCGCCAGACAGTATGTATCGGCGAGGTGAGATATCAGTCTTCGTCAACCCGCAGGATAGCAGGGTTTTCGCTTGGGTTAGTCAAACGTTTTAGCGTTAATAAAACCCGAAACCAGCAGGCAATCATGGCGAAATAAATGGTTGAAAATCGCGCAATCATGTATATCAGTTGTTTAGGGTTGTTTAGTTTTCAGATCCACTTGTGGAGGCCTTGTCTCGCTCTTCATTCCAGGCAGCAAGAGCCTCATGGACCGATCTTGCGACATCGGCAGGAACGCCTCGAACTTCTGCGATCTCTTTCTCACTCGCCGCGCGCAACCGCTTCATCGAGCCAAAATGGCGCATAATAGCACGTTTTCTAGTGGGTCCCACACCTGGTACATCGTCGAGCACCGAGACCGTCATTGCCTTATCGCGCAGCTCGCGATGGAATGTAATGGCAAAACGGTGCGATTCGTCTCGTACCTGTTTAATCAGATAGAGCGAAGCGGACCCTGTCGGCAGCACGACAGGCGTCTCGTCCCAAGGCACGAAAACCTCCTCATCGGCCTTCGCCAAGCCGCAAACTGGTATATCGAGTCCAAGGGCCTCAAGTTGTTTGATGGCTGCCGTCAACTGCGGCTTGCCGCCGTCGACAACAAGCAAATCGGGGCGCGAGCCAAAACGCTCGTCGGCCATGCGCTCGGGAGCGTAGCGCCGACCAAGGACCTCGGACATCGACACGAAGTCGTTCGCCTCGTCCAGTTCGGCCTGGATTTTAAAGCGTCGGTACTGGCTCTTGTCGGCATGGCCGTTGGTAAACACCACCATCGACGCAACCGTGAAGGTGCCATGCAGCGTGGAAATATCGAAGCACTCGATACGCATCGGAGGCTCGGGCAGTGCCAGAGCACTCTCGAGCTCCAAAAGTGCCTGATTGGTGCGGTCGTCGGCATAGCCCGTGCGCATCATGTAGCGCATAAGGGCATGACGGGCATTTTTGGATGCCATATCGAGTAATCGATGCTTTTCACCGCGCTGAGGTCTATGGAGATGACAGGAGCGTTCGCGTTTGGCCGCAAGCCACTCCCCTAGCGTCTCTGCGTCCTCAAGCTCAACAGAAAGATTGATCTCAGCTGGAATATCGGCCGTCTCGTCGTAATAGCGCTTAAGAAAACCCGACTGGAGCTCTTCCTCGTCGACATCGAGGCCCTTATCGAGAATAAACTCACAGGTTCGAACCGTTCGGCCCTCGCGCACGACAAAGACGCAGGCAGCCGAGATGGTCTCCTCGCGATAAAAGCCAATGACATCGATATCGACACTGGACGGAAATACGACCTGTTGGCGATCATCCAGGCCCCTGATGACATCTAGACGACGCTTGACGCGTGCCGCACGCTCAAAATCGAGCGCCTCAGCAGCCTCTGCCATCTCGGCCGTGAGCTCGTCGACGACATCCTTGCGATGGCCAGACAAAAAGCGCTCGACGCGCTTAACGTTCTTGGCATAGTCGGCGGGAGAAATCGAACCGACACACGCCCCCGGTCCACGGCCCACATGATAGTCAAAGCAAGGCCGTCCGTTTTGTGCGCAAATCATATTGACGATATCTTCTTCGCCCTTGTGGGACTCGACAATACGGCGGCATCGACGCCACTCCGCACAAGAAGCCGAGCAGATCGGGATCACCTTGCGCAGCGTATCAATGGTCTCACGCGCCGCGCGGCTGTCAGTGTAGGGACCAAAATAACGCGTTCCCGGCTTATGACGCTCACGCGTATATTTGATAGCCGGAAACAGGTCGCTCTTGGTGATAGCGATAAAGGGATAGCTCTTGTCGTCCTTAAGGTCCACATTAAAGTACGGATGGTACTGACCGATCAGGTTGCGCTCGAGCACAAGCGCCTCATGCTCGGTTTCGACAACGATGTAATCAAAGCTCGCGACCAATTGCATCATGAGCGGTATTTTTTGGCGCTCGTCCTGCAGCGTCACGTACTGGCGCATACGGGAACGCAAGTTTTTCGCCTTGCCAACGTAGATGACATCGCCCTTGGCATCTTTCCAAAGGTAACATCCAGGCTGCGTGGGAACGCGCGAAACCTGCTCGGCAAGTGTTGGTATGTTGTCGTGACCTGCCACGCGCACCTACTTGCGACGAAGCAGCGCAGAGACCTCGGGCATCTTAAAGACAATAGCGAGCCCAAAGGTCACGGCAAGCGAAGCCATGCCCGCGATGCATACGTAACCCAACGTAATCAGAATTGACCCGCCGAGCGCACCGACATAGTTCTCGAGCGCCCACAAAACGCCGGCACCCGCTGCGGCACCCAGACCGCCGAGCAAAAGGCCAAAGAAACAGCCATGCAGAATAGATTTAACCTGAAGACCCTGCAGACGACGACGCAGCCACCACAGCGAACAGCCGACCAAAATCACATAGTCGACAACATACGAAAGCGCAATCGCAGGCATGCCGTAGCCCAGCACCACACCAAACAACAGCACCGAACCGGCCTGTCCGATGGCAGAGTAAAGGCAATAACGACCGTAGGGCTTCATGTCGAGCAAGGCCGAGAAGCTCTTCTGCATGAGCACGACCACGCCGTAGAGCGGCAGCGAAAGCGCCAGGTAAATAAGAAACTCCGACACCAACGCCACGCCGGACTCATCGAACTTGCCGGCGCAGTAAATCATATTGAGCGGGCGGGCGAAGACAATCAAATACAACGCGAACGGAATCAGGAAGAAGAGCATCTGGGCAACGCCACTCGAGATGCCAGTGCGAACGCTGTCGTAGTCCTGTTCTTGGGCATCATGCGATAGCTCGGTATAGAGCGCCGTCGAAAGCGAGGCGGCGATCAGCGCATAAGGCAGCGTATACCACAGGCGTGCATACGCAATGACGGAAGGTCCGGTCTCGGGCTGCACCACCAGTGCGGCGGCATTAGTGATGGAGGTCGAGACAAACATGCACACCGTGGCGAGCAGCGTCGGAATGCCCAGCGTAATCGTCTGGCGCAGTGCGGGGTCCTTAAAGTCGATATGGATATGGGGATGCACGCCGTGCTTGCCCAGCGCGGGAATCTGGCACGCCATCTGAACAAAGACGCCAAGGGTCGTTCCCAGCGAAATCAAGATAACGCCAGCATGCTCGCCGAACTGCGCGGAGACGGGCTCGAACCCCATAAAACTGGCGATGACGATCACGTTATTCAAAACGGGGGCAAACGTCGACCAAAAGTAATCGCGATGTGCGTTGAGAACGCCCGAGAACACTGAGCCCAGACCATAAAACAATATCTGGATGGCAAAGAAACGGAACATGAATGCGGCGGTATCCATGCTCCCGCCGTCACCCGATAGGAAAGACTGCGTCCAAATAAAGCCCGGAGCGAACACGGTGCCCAAGACCGAAATGCCGCCCAGCAGCAAGAGCAGGATGCCAAGCAGGTTGCCCACATATTCATTTGAGGCTTCGCGCCCCTGCTCGCGGCGGACGCCCATGTACACCGGCAAAAAGGCGGTAACCAACATACCGCCCATCACGAGCTCGTAGAGCATGTTGGGCAGGTTGTTGGCGACCTGATAGGAAGACGAGAGCAGCGACATGCCGATAGCGGCAGCCATGGCCCACGTGCGGATAAAACCGGTGACACGCGACACAATGGTCAGCACGGTCATAAGCCCAGCAGATCGACCCACCGTGGAATAGTCGGACGAGCCCATATCGTCTACGTCATCCTGAGATTCTATGTGCGACTCGGGCTGCGGCTCAATCTCATCCTCAGAGGAAAGAGGGACATCCGCCGCAAAGGAATCATCGACTAAGATCGCATTGTCGCCAGACGCGGCATAATCCCCAAACACCGTATCGACTTCCTGCGCGGCAGCACCTCGACCAGAAAACGACAAGGGATCCCAATCGTCATCATCGTCGACCGTCACGCCTTCGACGAGACCAACTGAACCGAGCGGTGACCATTCATCATCAGAAAGCAACGGTTCGCCGTCATCGGGAGCATCCTGCGTTGCAGGGCTAACGGCGGCCGCGCCCTGATGCGAACTTTTCCCTTGTGCGGCCATCAAAAACACCGCAGTCTCATCGGGACGCGGGGCATGAGGCGTATCCAAAGTGCTGGACGTCCGATCCACGCCTGCACGAGCAGCGGCCAAAAACACTGCCGTCTCGTCGGGTCGAGTCGAGGAAAGAGGCGAACGAGAAGGCGCCGGACCGGCGCCGGCGGCACGCAAATACACCGCTGTCTCACCCGGATCGGCGGCAGCCGACCAGGCTTTACGAATCTCATGTTCGACCGAAGCCAACTCAGGCGAAGACGCCGAGGGCGTCGACCCCTTTGCAAAATGAGCCCCGCGCTTTGATTCTTCCTGCGGCATCGCTCAGTCCTCTCTCGTAATCGGGGCGACCGTGGCCCCGCAAAATGCAACTAAGTCGTCGGGTGCAACCTCAAGCTGGTAGCCGCGCTTGCCTCCCGAGATAAAAATGGTATCCCAAAGGATACATGTCTCATCAATTAGCGTCCGATAGCGCTTTTTCATACCGACAGGACTACAGCCACCGCGCACATAGCCAGTCGCGGCAAGCAAATCCTTCACGTGCATCATGGCGAGAGATTTCTCCCCTGCGGCGCGCGCGGCAGCTTTCAGGTCAAGTTCATCGGCAACGGGAATGCAGCACACAACGCGATCGTTTGACGGCGTGACACAGACCAGAGTTTTGAATCCCTGGCCGGGCTCCTCACCAAGCTGTTCGGAAATCGCAACGCCAAGGCCTGCTGATTCATCGCCATCGTCTTCGTACGTATGGAGAACATAGGGGATGCCGGCGCTTTCCAGCTCACGCATGGCGTTGGTCTTTGGCGTCTTCACGGCCTTCGGCATGGCATATCCTTTCCCTCATATAAGAACGCAATTTTTAAGTATATGTCCATTTGCGCGGCATACGCTATCTCGACAAAGAGAGCGCCACCGAATCGCAAGGAATCGGCGGCGCTCACGTTTCAAAAACACCTATGTATTAGGCATCGAGTTGCGCTTGACGCTCCTTATCGCGTTTGAGCAACGGCGCCAAGAACTTGCCGGTATAGCTCTGCGGGCATGCCGCAACCTGCTCTGGCGTACCCGAGACCACGACAGTTCCGCCACCGTTGCCACCCTCGGGACCCATATCGATCAGGCGGTCGGCGACCTTGATGACATCGAGGTTGTGCTCGATCACCAACACCGTATTGCCCGCATCGACTAGACGCTGCAACACATCAAGTAACTGGCGAACGTCTTCAAAATGAAGACCGGTCGTAGGCTCGTCCAAAATATAGAACGTCTTACCCGTCTGACGGCGATGAAGCTCCTTGGCGAGCTTTACGCGCTGCGCCTCACCACCCGAGAGCGTCGTGGCGGGCTGGCCCAAGCTCACATAACCTAGGCCGACGTCATACAGGGTTTGAAGCTTTCGCTTGATCTGCGGAATATTCCCAAAGAAAGCCAGTGCCTCGGCCACGCTCATGTCAAGTACGTCCGAGATAGTCTTGCCACGATAGGTAACCTCGAGCGTCTCGCGGTTATAGCGCTTGCCACCACAAGCCTCGCAGGGAACATAAATATCGGGAAGAAAGTGCATCTCAATCTTGATCTGGCCGTCGCCCTTGCACGCCTCGCAGCGTCCGCCGCTCACATTAAAGGAGAAGCGTCCCGGCGAGTAGCCACGCGCCTTCGACTCCGGCGTGCTCGCAAACAGCGCACGCAGGTCGTCCCACAAACCAATATAGGTAGCGGGATTCGACCGCGGCGTACGGCCGATTGGCGACTGATCAATATCGATCACCTTATCGATGCACTCGATACCGTCGATTTTTTTGAACGGGCCCACGGGACGCGTAGAGCGATGGATAGCGTTGGTGAGGGCAGGCGCAATCGTATCGGTGACCAAGGAACTCTTTCCCGATCCCGATACGCCGGTTACGACGGTAAGCGTGCCAAACTCAATCTTGGCGGTAACGTTTTTGAGGTTGTTGGCACATGCTCCCGTAATCTTAAGACAGCCACGTCCGGGGTTGCGGCGTTCATTGGGAACTCGAATCATTAGCTTGCCGGTCAGATAGGCACCCGTCATTGATTCGGGGCACGCCATGATGTCAGCGGGCGTTCCCGCGGCGACCACGTGCCCGCCGTTGACGCCCGCGCCTGGCCCCATATCGATCACATAGTCGGCAGCGCGAATCGTGTCCTCATCGTGTTCAACGACGATAACGGTGTTGCCGATATCGCGCAGGCGCTCGAGTGTCTTAATCAGCCGCTCGTTGTCGCGCTGGTGAAGACCAATCGAAGGCTCGTCCAGAATATAGAGAACGCCCATGAGGCCCGCACCGATCTGCGTAGCCAGGCGAATGCGCTGCGCCTCACCGCCGGAAAGCGTCGCCGAAGCACGATCGAGCGTCAGATAATCAAGGCCGACATCAACCAGAAAACGCAAGCGTTCCAGGATTTCCTTGACGATACGACCGCCGATGAATTGTTGACGCTCGGTGAGCTCAAGGTCCTCAAAAAACTCGAGCGACTCGCGGCACGACAGGCAGCAAACCTCATAAATGGACTTGCCGCCCACGGTGACGGCGAGCATCTCGGGGCGCAGGCGAGCACCATGGCAGCTCGAACACGGCTCCTCGCGAATGTACTTCTCCAGGCGCGCCTTAGTGTTCTCGTTGGTCGTCTCGGTATAGCGCTCGTACAGGATATTGCGCACGCCCGAAAACTTGGTGTCCCACTGGCTGCGACGACCGTCGAGCTTTTGATAGTCCACCGAAATCTTCTTGTCGCCCATGCCATCCAAAAATGCACGGCGCACTCGCGGAGGTAGGTCTTCCCACGGTGTATCCGCGCTCACCTTAAAGTGCTTACAGACCGCGGCGAAGATCTGGGGGTAGTAGTTCGAATTGCCGAACAGGCTTCCAAAGACCCCATCGGCAATCGACTTCGACGGGTCCTCAATCAGCGCCTCGGCATCGACCGTTTTCTTAAAGCCCAGACCATCGCACTCGGGACACGCACCATAGGGCGCGTTGAACGAAAAGTCGCGGGGTTGTAGGTCGTCGATGGAATGCCCGTGCTCCGGGCACGCCAGAGCCAACGAATACTCCAGCAGCTCGCCCTCGGTTCCCTCGGGAGCATCGCGATCGGGCAGCATGTACACGTTCACATTGCCGTGTGCCAAGGCAGTCGCCTGTTCAACCGACTCGGCGATACGGCCCAGAGAGTTTTCCCGAATCACGATGCGGTCGACTACGACCTCGATATCGTGCTTGAACTTTTTGTCCAGATCGATGGGGTCGTCGAGCGAGCGTACTTCGCCGTCGACACGCACGCGGCTAAAGCCCTCAGCCCGAAGATCCTCGAACAATTTTGCGTACTCGCCTTTGCGCCCGCGCACCACCGGTGCCAGCACAAACGCACGACGACCCTCTCCCGCTGCCAGGACCTTATCGGCGACCTGGTCGGTGGTCTGGCGCTCGATAACGCGACCGCACTCGGGACAGTGCGGCGTGCCCACGCGTGCAAAAAGCAAGCGAAGGTAGTCATAAATCTCAGTTACAGTACCCACCGTCGAGCGCGGATTCTTGGACGTCGTCTTCTGATCGATCGAGACGGCCGGCGAAAGGCCGTCGATCGAGTCCAGATCGGGCTTGTCCATCTGGCCTAAAAACTGGCGCGCATAACTCGACAGGCTCTCCACGTAGCGGCGCTGACCCTCGGCATAGATCGTGTCAAACGCCAGCGAGCTCTTGCCCGAGCCCGAAAGACCGGTAATGACCACGAGCTCGTCGCGCGGAATGGAAACATCGACATTGCGCAGGTTGTGTTCGCGCGCACCACGGATAACGATAGAAGAATCAGACATGGAAGCTCCTTGCCTCCTATAACCTCAAATCACACTGTCGATGAGTTTAACGCACTCAACGCGCACAGATGTTCGTAATACAAGATTCGCAGACCTTTTGCTTTGCGTGTCGGATGCTTTGTTTCTCGAAATGCCGTGGAAAGGTTAGAGTAATCTAAAACTGAACTTAATTTGCTGTAACAGAGGAACGTCCATGACCGAAGATATCCCCCTTGAAATCACTTCGAGTGGCATGGCCAATCTGCCCATATTCATCGCCGTCCTTATCGTGGCCGCCGTCGTCGTGCGCGTGTATTTTTCAATCAAACACAACGAAAAACCGCCCATTGCCCGCGTCTTTTGGTGCGCGATGCTCCTCATCCCGCTCGGCATGGTAGCTGCATGGATTACGAATCAATTGCTCGTAAATGAGGACTGTTCCCTATGGGTCCTTTCTTATTCGGCGCTCGGTGCTGCCGCCGTCATACTTCTTGTCGAGCCCTTGGTTTCGGGACTTATCGACCAAACCGATCTTGCGACGGGAACGGTTGCCTGTATTTGCCGCGACATCCTTGTCGTCGCCGCTGTTTCAGCGCTCTCGTTCGTTTCACTCGAAATTGCCTGCAACGAAACGTTCTATCGCATTCCCGCCAACTCATTCGGGTTTTCCGTTGGGCTGCTCGCGACGGTTCTGCTCTCCCTTTATTTGCTGGGACAGCGTCATGGAGGCGTCATGGCCCTCGTGCCCGTCGTCTGTTGCGCCCTTGGCATTGCCGAGCACTTCGTCATAACGTTTAAAGGCGAGGCCATCCTGCCGAGCGACATTTTGGCATTGGGCACCGCAATGGAAGTAAGTGAGGGATATGAGTTCACCTTCACTGCAGGAATCGTAACCTCACTCGCTCTGCTGGAAATTTCCTTGGGGCTTCTTTCGCTTATCCGACCGCGAAAGCTCCGTACGCCCGCCCATGTCTTCCCCGCAATCGCCGCTAACCTCTGCGCTTTTCTGCTAGTGACCGTTGTGGGGCTCTTGGGCTTTTCCAACATCGACTTGGAGCAGTCGCTGGATTTTGGATTTGACCGTTGGCAGCCCATCACCACGTATGCGTCTCAGGGTTTTATCACTTCGTTCACCGAAATGGTCAACGAGTTGCCCATTGAAAAGCCCGAAGACTATACGCCCGATGAGGCGCAGAGCATCGAGCAGGAGCTCGCCGCCGCCTACGACAGCACGTATGGCTCGAGCGAGCAGCGCGCGGCGGCCGTTGCCCAGTTCAATGAAATCAAGCCGACGATTGTTGCCGTCATGAACGAGAGTTTTAGCGACCTTTCGTGCTTTGAGCAGCTCCAGGCGGCCGGGTACACCGGTCCCGCATTCTACAACTCGCTTCCCGACACACTTGTTCGCGGCACCATGCTCGCTTCGGTCACCGGTGGCGGAACGGCGAACTCCGAATTCGAATTTTTGACCGGAGCGACAACGGCCTTTGTCGGATTAGGCAAAATCCCCTATCAGCTGTATCAGATGAATGGCGTCAACAGCCTGGCAAAGGACCTTAAAGAGCTTGGGTATACCACTACCGCTATGCACCCGCAAAACCCCGTCAACTACCATCGAGATAAAATCTATCAGCAGCTGGGTTTTGGAAACTTTCTTTCAATCGGCGATTTCGAAGGTGCGCCCTATTACCATGCCGGCGTATGCGACTACGCCACCTACGACAAGATACTCGACCTGCTCAGAACCGACGAAGCCCCGCAGTTCATCTTTGACGTCACGATGCAAAATCACGGCGGCTACGACTATGGCACCGTTCCCGCCGAAGAGCTGACAAACTATTGGGTCGAGGGAGCCAGCGAGGGCGCCAATAGCGCGCTCAATACCTATCTCACCTGCATCAATGCATCCGACCGAGACCTCGAGTACTTTATCAACGAGCTCCGAAATATCGGCAGACCGGTTGTTCTTGTCTTTTTTGGCGACCATCAGCCAAGCGCCGCAACGACTCTCAACGACGAGCTGTACCCTCAGGAAGATACGGCAAGCCACGCTTTCCGTATCTATCAGTCGACCTATTTCGTCTGGGCTAACTATGAAATCGCCTGCAATACCGAGCTCAACGTCTACGACACCGTCGGGGCAAACGAGATTGCAGCTATTACCCTTAATAAGATCGGCGCCCCGCTCACTGACTATCAAAAGGCCCTGCTTGCAACAAGGTCAGATGTGCCCACCATCAACGTCGCCGGCTATCTTGGTGCCGACGGGCTGCGCTACGACTTGGAATCTGAAGACAGCCCATACGCCTCGACGATCGACAAGCTGCAGCGCATGCAATACCTCGAGTTCGCCAGCAAAGTTCAGTAAGCCCGCCCATTCGCTTGGACCCATCGTATTGCAAGCACGCTCGGCCCAAATGCATCGCAAATGACTCCCGCTCGCAAACGAGGGTACAATGACGCTCGTGTCACATCGCGGGGCCCCGGCCCCAACATATACAAAGGAGTCATACATGGGTTGCGAGCACGCACAAGCAGCCGGCGGACAATCAACGCCGTCGCAATTTGAAGAGAATACGCTGTCGGAGGTCAAGCGCGTTATCGCTGTGCTTTCCGGCAAGGGAGGCGTCGGCAAGTCGTTTGTGACGGGCGCCATCGCAACCGAGCTCACCCGCCGCGGCAACAAGGTTGGCATTCTCGACGCCGACATCACCGGCCCCTCCATCCCCAAAATGTTCGGCATGAGCGGACGCCATGTCCATGCCCTCGGCAACCTCATGCTGCCCGAGATCTCCGAGCACGGCGTCAAGGTCATGAGCTCCAACCTGCTGCTTCAAAACGAGACCGATCCCGTCCTCTGGCGTGGTCCGGTCATCGCCGGCGCCATCAGGCAATTCTGGAGCGAAACCTCTTGGGGCCCCATCGACTATCTGCTGGTCGATATGCCTCCGGGAACGGGGGATGTCGCACTCACCGTCTTCCAGTCACTGCCCGTCGATGGCATCGTCATCGTCACGAGCCCGCAAGACTTAGTCTCGATGATTGTCGCCAAGGCGGTCAACATGGCCGAGAAGATGAACGTTCCGATTCTGGGCATTGTCGAGAACATGAGCTATATCGAATGCCCCGACTGCGGCAAGAAGATCGAGGTCTTCGGCAAGAGCAAGCTTCCCGAGGTCGCCGAGACCTATCATCTCGACATCCTTGGTCAGCTGCCCATCGATCCCGCGCTCGCCGAAGCCTGCGACAAGGGAGAAGTCGAAACCGCGCTGCCCGCCGGCATGCTGCCCCAAGCCGTCTCCGCCGTTGAGGCCATCGCCCCGCACAAGACAGACGAGGCCTAAGTGAACGCAAGCGCCTTCTATGACGTCTTGGTGATCGGCGGCGGGGCCTCGGGCCTCGCCGCCGCCATTACGGCGGCGCGTGTCGACAAAAGCGTCTGCGTCGTCGAGCGCGACGTCGCCTGCGGTCTCAAGCTGCTCGCAACCGGAAACGGCCGCTGCAACCTCTCAAACGAATCCATCGACATTCGGCGATATAACCGCCCCGCCTTTGTCGAATCCATCATGGGCCCCCAACCCGAGCAAGATCTCGAGAGTTTTTTCTCCTCGCTGGGCATCATGACGATCCGTGAGGAAGGCCGCCTATACCCGCGCTCCCTTCGCGCCGAGTCGGTTCGCGATGCACTCCTCAATGCATGCGAGCGTTTAGGCATCACCCTACTCTGCGGGACTAACGTCATTACGGCTCATAAGGCTTCCGAAGGCTGGACGCTTCAGATCGACCGTCCCGCTCATGTACTCAAACCCAAAAAGCACGGCGACCGAAAGACGGAGCTCCGTTCGCTTCGAAAGGCGTTAGCCGATACTCCTCGCACGAGCGATGCCCTGCAGGCAAGGGCCGTGGTTATCGCTACGGGCGGCAACCCCACCGGCATCGCCGAGGTGTTTAGCCTTCCCTTGACGCCCCTGCGCCCCGTCCTGTGCCCCGTATCGGCATCAGTCGTCGGCGACCGGACGGCACTCCAAACTCTGGATGGTCTGCGCGTCCGAGCCCGCTTAACGCTCTCGCGCAGCCACGAAGAGCTCTGGCGAGAAGATGGCGAAGTGTTGTTCCGTGCCTTCGGCATCTCAGGCGTCGCCGCCTTCAATCTCTCTCGCCGTATCAACCAGGGCGACACTGTTCTGATCGACTTCTTTCCAGATTTCTCCAAAGATGAGCTGCTCGATACGCTCGAGCAGCGTGTCAACGTGCTCGGCGATTTTTCGCCCCGAAACTCCCACTGGCTTGACGGCATGCTCGCCCCGCAGCTCTCACACGTCGTCTGTACGGCATTCGAGCGGTGCCATCCCGGCTCGCGCGATGTCATCCACCTGGTCTCAATCCTCAAGCACTTTAAACTGTCCGTCGAAGGGACGGCAGAGGAGCGCTCAGCACAGGTCACGCGTGGCGGCATATCTATCGAGTGCGTCTCGACACCCAATCTTTACGTGAACAGCACCACAGGCGCCCCGCTTTACGTCTGCGGAGAAGCGCTCGACATCGACGCCGATTGCGGAGGCTTTAGCCTTGCGTGGGCCTGGATCTCGGGTATTCGCGCTGCAAGCAGCCTGTAGCCGCGCAGTCTATAATCAAAAACGCATTCGGGCCGTCTGGGATACCGGACGGCCTCTTTCTTGCCTCTAAGGAGACCTCGATGATCGAAATCACCCAAGTCAACGCGTCGCTCGATGAAGCCGGCGATGAGAATGCCTGTCTTATTGTTGGCAAGCGAGTCGCCAAGCGCGTCCTACGTTGCAAGGACTCCGAGATCAAGTCCATCGAGCTCCACCGAAAGTCAATCGACGCTCGCAAAAAACGAGACGTCCATTTTATCCTGAGCTTTCGTGTTGAGCTGACTAGTCCCCACCTCGAGCGAGAAGCGGTCGACAGCGTTGCCGAGCGTGACCGCTCGCGTGTACGCGCGATAGAAGACGATGAACCTTCATTCCCCTCCCCCGTCTCCGACGCACCTCAAGAACGCCCTGTCGTTGTCGGTGCCGGCTGCGCCGGCCTTTTCGCTGCGCTTACGCTCGCCGAAGCGGGTCTTAAGCCCTTGCTCATCGAGCGCGGCGACCCGGCATTTCGCCGCTCACATGCGATCGACCTCTTTCTAAAGGAGCGCATCCTCGACCCCGAGAGCAATATCCAGTTTGGTCTGGGCGGCGCGGGGACCTTCTCGGACGGCAAGCTCAATACGGGAACCAAAAATCCCGCCCATCGCCTTATCCTCGAGACCTTCGTCGAAGCGGGCGCTCCCCGCGATATTCTATGGGATGCAAAACCGCATATTGGCTCCGACATCCTCCCCGCCGTCGTTACCAGCATCTCCCAGCGCATTGAACAGCTCGGAGGAACCGTTCGCTATCGAACGAAACTCGTTGACATTCACACTGACACATCTGGCGCCATTGTCGGTATCGACATCCAGTCGTCCCACGACGCGACAAGCGAGTCAATCAACACAAAGCATCTCATCCTTGCTTGCGGTCATTCCGCCCGCGACGTATTCGAGGTTCTCAAAACCCATGATGTCGCCCTCGCTCAAAAGACGTTTGCCATGGGAGTTCGCATCGAACACCCGCAGCGTGATATCGATCGGGCGCAATATGGCCCCGCAGCGGGTCATCCCGCGCTCGGAGCAGCCCCCTATAAGCTCGTTGCCCATCTTCCCAACGGCCGCAGTGTATTCTCATTCTGCATGTGTCCTGGCGGACAGGTTGTCGCAGCCTCTTCAGAGCCCGGCCATTTGTGCGTCAACGGCGCCAGTCTCAACGCCCGCGCCGGCCGCAACGCAAACGCCGCTCTCCTCGTTAACGTCACGCCCGACGATCTCCCCAGCGACGATCCTCTTGCAGGCGTAGAACTCCAGCGCATTTGCGAGCGGGCTGCCTATCGCCTTGGCGGCTCCAACTGGAACGCACCGGCACAGCTCGTCGGCGATTTCCTTGCAGAACGCGCCAGCACGACATGCGGCAAGGTAAAGCCCACCTATCCGCTCGGCGTGACTTGGACAGCAATCGATGAGTCATTGCCGCAACATATCATCGAGTCGCTTCGTCTGGGAATTCCCTTGCTCGGCAAAAAACTGCGTGGCTACGACCATCCCGATGCCGTCCTCACCGGTGTTGAGACACGCTCGAGCTCTCCGGTCACCGTTACTCGAGACCGTCAATGCCACGCTGTATCGACCCCGGGGCTCTACCCTTGCGGCGAGGGGGCCGGATATGCCGGTGGCATCATGAGTGCCGCCACCGATGGCATCCGTTGCGCCAAAGCCATCATTGCTGATCTCTAGTCCACTAAATAGCACTGCCCCCGAACTCCGCGAGGAGCTCGAGGGCAGTGCTTTTATTTCTTAAACCGCGCACCCTGGCGTTTTCTGCCCGAAGCGAACGTAGAGCCTTTGCGGGCCTGCGAGCGCAAGCGCTCAATCGTCTCGTCCTCAGTCGCACCCTCGAGCATCGCCCTAATCTGAACGACTGCATCGCGCAGACGCGCTGCTTCCTCGAAGTCCATGGCAGCAGAAGCATTGCGCATATCTTCCTCCATGGTTTCGACGATCCGCACAAGTTCATCATGTGGAAGTTCCTCGAGCTGCTCAGCTAGTGTCTGCTCGGACGATACTGTCTCCGGCGCAGCACCCTCGCCGTTTTCATCGGGCGTATAGAATGCGCCATGGCCAAGAGAGTCGCCTTTCGAACGCCCCTTGGAACCCACGGTTTTTTCGGCCTCGGCAATAAAACTTGAGATGTCGTTGATGGCCTTGCGCACTGTCTTGGGCACAATGCCATGCTCTTCGTTATAGGCCATCTGGATCTCGCGTCGGCGCTGTGTCTCCTCGATTGCCTCTCTCATCGAATCGGTCACGACGTCTGCATACATGATGACTTCGCCATCGGCATTACGAGCCGCACGACCAATCGTCTGAATCAGCGAACGGCGGTTGCGCAAAAAGCCTTCCTTGTCGGCATCGAGAATCGCTACCAGCGAGACCTCGGGGAGATCCAGGCCCTCACGCAGCAGATTGATGCCCACCAGAACATCAATTTTTCCCTCGCGCAGCGTTCGCAGAATTTCGACACGGTCCATCGTCGCCGTATCGGAGTGCATGTAGTTGACCTTAATGCCAGCGTCGAGCAGGTGGTCGGTAAGGTCCTCTGCCATGCGTTTGGTCAGCGTGGTCACCAACACGCGTTCCTTGCGGGCCACACGCTCGCGAATCTCATCCTCGAGATCATCGATCTGGCCGCGAACCGGACGTACGTCAATTTTGGGGTCGAGTAGACCGGTCGGTCGAATGATCTGCTCCACATCGTTTTGACTCACACGCAGCTCATAATCACCTGGCGTTGCCGAAACATAGATGAACTGGGGGATCCTCGCCTCAAACTCATCAAATCGGAGCGGACGGTTATCGAGTGCCGAGGGCAGGCGAAAGCCGTGCTCCACCAAGGTCACCTTACGCGAACGATCGCCCTCATGCATACCGCGGATCTGCGGCACCGTCACATGGCTCTCGTCGATGATGCAGAGCATATCCTTGGGAAAGTAATCAATCAAAGTAAAGGGCGGCTCGCCCGGCTTGCGGCCATCCAAATGGCGCGAATAGTTCTCGATGCCGTTACAAAATCCCATTGTCTCGAGCATCTCAAGATCGTAATCGGTGCGCTGCTGCAGACGCTGCGCCTCGAGCAACTTGTCGGTCGCCTTGAGCTCTGCCACACGCTTCTCGCACTCTTCGCTAATCGATTTCAGAGCCGCCTTGACCTTGGGTTTCTCGGTAACGTAGTGCGATGCCGGCCACACAGGAATAGCCTCGTACTCACGAAGCATCTCGCCGGTGACCTCATCGATTTCGGCGATAAGCTCGACCTCATCGCCAAAGAACTCAAACCGCAACGGATGCTCGGCATAGGGCGGATACACGTCGACGACATCGCCACGCACGCGAAACGTACCGCGCGCCAGGTCATAATCATTGCGATCGTATTGAATATCGATGAGCGCATGGATAAAGTCATCACGCTCGAGCGGCACTTTCTTGTCGACATTCGGCGCCAGCCCCGCATAATCCTCAGGAGAGCCAATACCATAGATGCAGGACACCGATGCAACGACGATCACATCGCGTCGAGAGAGCAGCGAGGCGGTCGCCTGATGGCGCAGCATCTCGACTTCTTCGTTGATCGAAGAATCCTTCTCGATATAGGTGTCGCTTTGCGGCACATACGCCTCGGGCTGATAGTAATCGTAATACGATACGAAATAGACTACGGAGTTATTGGGGAAAAACTCCTTGAGCTCGCTTGCAAGCTGAGCGGCAAGGGTCTTATTGGGAGCCATGACAAGCGTCGGCTTACCCAGGGCCTCAATGGTTTTGGCCATCGTAAAAGTCTTACCCGAACCAGTCACACCCAGCAAAACCTGGTAGCGGTCTCCGTCCCTCACACCCTGCACAAGCGACTCAATGGCCTTGGGCTGGGAACCGGCAGGCTCATAGGGAGAAACGACTTCAAACGGCACCTCAGCGCCCTCAACGCCAAAGCGCTTAAGTTCACCGCCAACGCGTTCTACTTCAAATTCCGCCATGGATACTCCTAACTCATACATCTGCAGTATACGCAGGCGGTGGGCTTAGTCCTATACGAACCGATCGGGATAGAGAGTCTTATATCGAACCCAGGCATTATTGACGCGAATCAGATAAGCCTGCGTCTCGGGAAAGGTAATCGCGTTGTGAAGCGATGTGTCCTGCTGTGCCCAACCGTCCACATTACCCATGCCGGCGTTATATGCGGCAATGGCGCTGTCCGTCGACCCGTTAAAATACGTTAGAAGATACGAAAAATACGCACAGCCAAACTCGATGTTCGTAGCGGGATCGTTAAGGTTGTCGGCTGAATACTCACTACCATCGACAAGACCCAAGGCAATCATATCCTGGGCAGTCTCAGGCATCAGCTGCATCAATCCCCGAGCGCCTTGATTCGACTCAGCCTCGGGATCCCAATTCGATTCAGACTTTATGACAGCACACACCAGATACGGATCAAGATTGTGCGAAATGCTCGATTGCTTTACATATGCCTCGTAGTCAATCGGATACAAAGGCTTAAAGAAGGCGGCAGGGGCATACGAGTAGACGAGCGAAATAAGGCCGAAGACGAACACAACGGCAATTGGCGCCACGCGATACCACGTAAAGAAACGTGTCTTAGGCATCGGCCTCCTCCTTATCCGCTACATCCCCGAAGCCATGGCGCGCAAGCCATGCGTCCAGTTGTTCAAAGAGCGAGTTATCGCCTGCCGCATTATCGATTACCGTCGTAGCGAGAGTGCAAAGCGAAGCCTCATCAGGTTGGCATGTAGAGCGAGCATCAAAATCAGAGGACTCCATACCGCGATGAATGGCACGCTCGCGACGAACTGCTAAAGGAGCGCTGATAACCAGAATTTCATCAGCCAGGCCAAAAGCACCTTCAAAACCAGTCGGGGCAGAAACCTCAACAACCGCAAAGGGATAACGGGGGGACGAAACCGTGCAGCAAACCGGATCAAGAATCCTCAGCGACAACTGATCGATAAGGACCGGATGGACAATTCCGTTGAGCCGAGCGACGGAATCAGGAGAAACAAAAGCTCGAGAGGCTAAAACGCTGCGACGAACGCCGCCCTCCTCGTCAAGAATGTCCCAGCCAAATTCCTCAGCGAGTGCGCCAACGAGATCAGAACCCGGAACATATAACGATTTTGCGAGATCATCCAAATCAATGAGCATGGCGCCGCGAGACTCAAGATAGCGACAGGCGGTCGACTTACCCGAAGCAATATTGCCCAAGACAAAAACGGTAAACATCAAGTCCTCCCTAACGCCAATGGGAGTTATTATCGCGCAAATACAAAAGAAGGACTCAAAATACAGCCAAACAGTAAGACAAGCTAAACGAAGGCGAGTTCTTGTATTACAGCTCTCTATCAAACGAAAAAAGGGGGAGGCCGCGAGGCCTCCCCCTTCTACAGTTTCGATGGCGGCTCGGTGCCGTCCACCGGTCAGCGGCGCCCTGGCCTCCCACGGGCTGACCCC
>CATZMG010000039.1 GCA_958421655.1 uncultured Collinsella sp. | reverse complement strand
CCATCATCGCCTGTGGTGGCACCTGGATGGTCAAGCCGGCCCTGTTCGCCGACGGCGACTTTTCCAAGGTCGAGCAGATCGCCCGCGAGGCCATGGACGTCGTCAAGAAGGTCCGCGGCTAGGTTTAGCTCTCTATCGTGAAAGGGGGCGTGTCCTAGACCTCGCCCCCTTTCTTTTAAAGCGGCTCGGAAGCGCGCCGTTTCCGTCACGAACAAGAACCGAAACCGTCTTGTATGCTGATAGAACGTGACGGAAGCGACACGCCCCCAAGCCGCTTTGTTTTCCCGGTCAATCAACCGACTCAACATAATCCAGTCCACCAAAACAGCTGCGGCGCCGTCTGGAGGAATGGACCCTTGCTTCCGGTCTTTTCCTCCAAGCGGCGCCGCAGCCTTTTCATGCCCCGATCGCACCCCCGCACTTGCGGTGAAATACGGACTGCCTACGTCGTCAAAGCCGCAAAACAGTCCCTATTTCACCGCAACTAATGTAGGGAACGAGTTAGATGGCCGAGTCTTTGGACAGCTCGAAATAGTCGGGATGCAAGGCGATAACCGGGCCCTGCTCCTCGGGCATCAGATGCAGGTGCGTCTCTGCCAGGTAGCTCGCCGTGTCGGTATCGCCCTTTTTAATGGCCTCGAGAATCCGGCGATGCTGCCGACGAATCGGCTCCCAATCCAGATCCTGCGACACCATACGCAACCAGTTGTATCGCTCAAAATGCGTGTTGACGCTCTTCATCCAATCCCACAACATGTGGCGGCCGGCAATCTCAAAACATGTCTCATGGAACAGGTTGTCCAGGTCAAAAAAGCGACGCGTTTCGCTGTGGTCGAGCGACTCGGACTCGGCAAGAATCTGCTCGAGCCGATGCTTTTGCTCGGGCGTGGCGGCAGAGCAGCATTTAATGAGCACACTTCTCTCGAGTTTCTCGCGCAAGAAACAGGCGTTCTCGGCGCGCTCCATGCTGATTTTTGAGACATAGGTGCCGCTTTTGGGACGCGTTTCCACCAGCTCTTGCTCGCGCAGGCGCACAAAGGACTCGCGAATGGGCGTGCGCCCGATTCCCGTCTCCTTTTCCAGACCAATCGCCGAAAGGCGCGTGCCGGGCTTGAGCTCGGCATAGATGATCTTGGAGCGCAATGCGTTGTATGCCTGATCTTGCAGGCTCTGATAATGCTGGTGCTGTTCCATAAAGCCCTCGGATGAAGCTCACGGTTTTTCGAATCTCATCACGTAATACTATCGCATCCCCCATCCCCACAGTTGCGGTGAAATGGGGGCGCTGACACCCATGCACAACTTAGGTGGCTTTGACGTGACCAGACGTGACCGCCGTTATCTCGGCGCTGATCTTAGGCAACGTCGCCGACATCGCCAGCAAGTTGTTCACCCGGCACTTTGTGCGCGCCGCATTTGAAAAGTAGCACTACACGCGGGGCCAACGGGCAGCCCATGCTCACTTGTCTCTCGAGCTTGCCCTCCTCGATCAGGACAATCGTGCCGTCCGCACAGCAGGGCGAGTTCACCGTTTACCTTTTAAAAGTGAACGTTCACCTATTTTTCGGAGAATGGGAAGGTTTATTACCCTACTTCACATATACTGAGCTTGTACGAAAAGCAAGACTTATATAGATGAACGTTTCTTTTGGAAGGATTGCTATGTCTGATCTTATGGACAGCTTCCGCCTGGACGGCAAGGTCGCGCTCGTGACCGGCGCCACCTATGGCATCGGCATGGCCATTGCCGAGGCGCTCGGAGAGGCAGGCGCCAAGATTGCCTTTAACGCCCGTCACGCCGACAAGGTTGCCGAAGCCGAGAAGCACTACCGCAAGCTGGGCTTTGATGCTCACGGCTATGTTGCCGACGTCACCGACGAGGCTGTCGTCGCCGAGCTCGTTGCCAAGATCGAAGCCGATTTTGGCACCACGCCCGACATCCTAGTCAACAACGCCGGCGTCATCCAGCGCACCCCGATGCTCGACATGAGCGCCGAGGACTTCCGTCGCGTCGTCGACATCGACCTCAACGCACCGTTTATCGTGTCCAAGGCCTGCCTGCCCGGTATGATCGCCAAGGGCCACGGCAAGATCATCAACATCTGCTCCATGATGAGCGAACTGGGCCGCGAGACCATCGCCGGCTATGCCGCCGCCAAGGGCGGACTTAAGATGCTCACCAAGAACATCTGCTCCGAGTTTGGCGAGGCCAACATCCAGTGCAACGGCATTGGGCCGGGCTATATCGCTACCCCGCAGACCGCGCCGCTGCGCGAGACGCAGCCCGATGGCAGCCGTCACCCGTTCGACCAGTTCATCATCGCCAAGACGCCGGCCGCCCGTTGGGGCACGCCCGAGGACCTGAAGGGCCCCGCCGTGTTCTTGGCTTCCGATGCATCGAACTTCGTCAACGGGCACATTCTGTACGTGGACGGCGGCATTCTGGCATACATCGGCAAACAGCCGCAGTAAGGAAACTGAGCGAGGCGGTCGGCAGTTAAGTCTGCTGCTCGGACAGTCCTGCGCAAGACGGAAAGCACATTAAGTGCTTTCCTTTGCGTGCGGAACTCGCGACAGACTTAACTGCCGACCGCCCGCATAGCTCATCGCGGGTTGGCTTTGCCGCCGCCCGCGCACAGAAACAAAAAACTGGAAGATTAAGTTGAAAGGTTGACTCAAATGAAGATCGCTCTGATTAATGAGAATTCTCAGAACTCCAAGAACCCTATGATCGAGGCTGCCCTTAAGAAGGTTGTCGAGCCCATGGGGCACACCGTCTTTAACTATGGCATGTATGCCGACGCCGACTCCAAGCCCCTCACCTACGTGCAGAACGGCATTCTTGCCGCCGTGCTGCTCAACTCCGGCGCTGCCGACTACGTCGTGACCGGTTGCGGCACCGGCGAGGGCGCCATGCTCGCCTGCAACTCCTTCCCCGGCGTGCTGTGCGGCCACGTTGCCGACCCGCTGGATGCCTACACCTTTGCCCAGGTCAACGATGGCAATGCCGTCGCCATGCCCTTCGCGCTCAAGAACGGCTGGGGCCAGGAGCTCAACCTCGAGTACACCTTCGAGAAGCTCTTTGGCTTTGGTTCGGGTAACGGCTACCCCGCCGAGCGCGTTGAGCCCGAGCAGCGCAACAAGAAAATCCTCGACGGCGTGCGCGCTGTGACCATGCGCCCGCTCGTCGACGTCCTGGGCGAGATCGATCAGGGCCTGGTGAAGGGCGCCCTCGCTGGTGAGCACTTCCAGGAGTACTTCTTTGCCAACGCCACCGACGAGGCCATCATCGCCAAGGTCAAGGAGCTCTTGGGGCTGTAGTAAGGCCCACGGGGCGCACCGCCCCTCCCAACAAGCCGCCAGACAAAAGGCGCCGCGACAATCTATGTGTCGCGGCGCCTTATTTGATTGGCTATCGCTTGAGCCACCGCAAGGCGGCCGCTCCCCTATTTGCCAAGAGCCTACAGCTCGCAGGCGACCTTGTAGCCGTCGCCGATGGCGTCGCGGATGTTGCCGCACTTCTGGGCATCGCCCAGCACGTGGGTGACAACGCCGGCAGCGGCAAGGTCATCGGCCAGCTTGGTGTTGGGGCGGTAGCCCATGGCAAGCACCAGCGTATCGGCATCGGCGATGGTGTGGATCTCGCCATCCTTCTCGTAGCTGATGGTGTCCTCGGTAATCTCGGTCACCTTGGCCTCGGTCAGCACGTGAACGCCCTTGGAAAGCATACGCGTGATGAGGACCGCGCGACCGGCGCCTCCCTCGTTGGCGGCGAGCGTCTTGGTCATCTCGATAACGGTGACGTCGCGGTTTGCCGGCGACAGATCGTTGACCAACGGGGCCAGGTAATCGGCCGTCTCGCAGCCAACGGTGCCGCCGCCCACGATGACGATCTTCTTGCCCGGGAAAGCCTTGCCACCCAGCAGGTCGTCAGCCGTCATAACCTGCTTAAAGCCCTGCATGAAGGCCGGAGCGATGGGCTCGGCACCATAGGCCAGGACAACCTCGTAACCGGCGTAGTCACGCTGAATATCCTCGGCAGTAAGTTCGGTGCCAAATACGCACTTCACGCCGGCCTCGGCCAGACGACGGTACTGATACTTGATCACGCGGGTGAGCTCCTGCTTTGCCGGCGGAACGGCTGCGATGCGCATCTCGCCGCCCGGCTCATCCTGCTTGTCCACGAGCACCACGTTGTGACCGCGCTTGGCGGCAATGTAGGCTGCCTCCATGCCCGCAGGACCAGCGCCCACAACGAGCACGTTCTTGGCCTCGGCGGCAAGCTCGTAGCCGGCCTCGTCGCGCTCCACGTCCGGGTTGACGGTGCAGGAGATGCGCTTGCCAAACATGATGCCGTTCAGGCAGCGCAGGCAGCCGATGCAGGGACGGATCTCGTCGGCGTTGCCGGCAGCAGCCTTGTTGCAGAACTCGGCATCGCACAGATTGGCGCGGCCCATCATGCAAATGTCGGCAGCGCCGTCCTCGATCAGTTCCTCGGCAATCCATGCCTCGTTGATGCGGCCTACCGTGGCAACGGGAATATTCACATGCTTCTTGATCTCGCGCGAGCAGGCGGCGTGCGAGGCCTGCTGCGTGCCGGCGGCGGGAATGGCGGAGCCGCGCTTGATGGTAGTGCCGCCCGACACGTGGATCATGTCGACGCCGGCCTTCTCCAAGCGACGCGAGACATAGATCATGTCGTTGAGGGTCAGGCCGCCATCGGTGTACTCGTCGCCCGAGATACGGACGTCGATGATAAAGTCCTTGCCGCAGCGCTCGCGAATCTCGGCGATGACCTCGAGCAGGAAGCGCATGCGGGCGTCGAGCGAGCCGCCGTACTCGTCGGTGCGCTTGTTATAGAGCGGGGTCAAAAAGCCGCCGAGCATGCCGTGGGCGTGTGCCGCATGGACCTCGACGCCGTCGACACCGGCCTTCTGCATGCGCACGGCAGCGTCGCCAAACTGATGCGTGAGCTCGTGGATCTCATCGACCGTGATGGGGCGCGGCGCCTCGCGGGCATAGGACGGGCCCACAAAGGACGGAGCGATCAGGCGCGGCGTGCCCGGAATGTTAAAGGCCATGTAGGCGGGATGGAAGAGCTGCGGCATGATCTTGCAGCCATACTCGTGGACGGCCGCGGCGAGCTTTTCCCAGCCAGGGATAAACGTGTCGTCGTAGCAGCACATGTCACCCGGTAGATAGGTATAGGTGGGCTCGACCGTCACGACCTCGGTGATGATCAGGCCAACGCCGCCCTTGGCACGGGCACGGTAATGATCGACCAAGTCGTCGGTCACATAGCCATGATCGGCCAGGTTCGTGGACACCGGCGGCATAAAAACGCGGTTCTTGACCTCGGTCGTACCGACCTTGATCGGGCTAAAGAGCATCGGGTAGGCGGAAGACTCCATACAGGGTTCCTTTCGTTTGAGCCGCTCGGCGGCAGTTGCTAACGTACTTATCGTATCAGCAACTGCGCTGTACCCGACCGTACACGCTCCCCCGGCTTTTACTCAGCCCACAAAAAGTTGCGGTGGAATACGGAGTAGATAAGGCCTTTGACAGCCAAAACAGCCCGTATTCCACCGCAACTGATGGGCGGGGTGGGTTAGAGGCCCAGATAGCTGGTCATGCCTTCGACGGCGAGCTTGGCGCCGGCTACGGCATGGACCACGGTGAGCGGGCCGTTGACCACGTCGCCGGCGGCAAAGACGCCAGGCACGGTGGTCATGCCGCACTCATCGACCGAAAGAAGACCGCGATGGTCGGTCTCCAGACCGCCCGTCGTAAGCACCAGCTTGTCCTTAGGCACTTGCGAGGCCGCAATCACAACCGTGTCGGCGGGCACATGGTCAAGTTCTTCCTCGTAGCCCACCACGTTGTCGTCCTCGTCAAAGATAGCCGTCTCGAACACCGGACCGTTATCGTCGATGGCGCAGATCGCCTTGCCGCGCACGATCTCGGCACCGTCAAGCTCGGTCAGCTCCACCTCGTCATCGATGGCCGAGATATGGCGCGATCGGGCATACACGGTAACCTTGCGAGCGCCCGAGCGCAGAGCCGTGCGGGCAACATCCATGGCCACGTTGCCGGCGCCGATAACCGCCACGTTCTGACCGATCGCCACGCTCGTGGGATCGACCAGGTAATCGATACCAAACAGTACGTTACCACGCGACTCGCCGGGAATACCCAGCTTGCGGGCGCGCCAGGTACCGGTACCGACAAAGACCGCATCGTAGCCGTCGCGCAACAGGTCGTCGATATGCAGCGCGCCACCGATGGTGGTCGAGGGACGGACGCGCACGCCAAGCGAGCACATCACGTGACGGTACTTTTGCACGAGAGCACGGGGCAGGCGAAACTCGGGGATGCCGTACTCCAGCACGCCGCCGATCTCGGGGCGCTGTTCAAACACCGTGACGGCACAGCCCAGCTGGGCCATCTTAATGGCCACGGTAATGCCGGCAGGACCGGAACCGACCACGGCAACCTGCTTGCCGCACGACGGCGCAGGCTTCCACTCCCTACGATCCAAATACGCAGTCGAGATATAGTTCTCGATGCTCGAGAAGTGCACCGGCGCACCCTTGCGGCCCTGGATGCACGCGCCCTCGCACTGACCCGAATGGTTGCAGATCATGGAGCAGACCGCGCTCATGGGGTTGTTCTGGAACAGCAGCTCACCTGCCTCTTCCAGACGACGCTGCTTGAACAAGTCAATGACCTGCGGAATAGGCGTCTGCACCGGGCAGCCTTTAAGCTGGCAGAACGCCTTCTTGCACCCAAGGCAACGGTTCGCTTCCTCAACAATATGAATAGCCATCGGTTCCTCTCCTGGACCTCTACGACAATCTCTTTCGCCAACCTGCTTCGTTACAGAATCACGTGCTCGCACATCACGCTGCGGCCCATGCGCAGCAACTCGTCGCGCGAACGCTCGACCGTGGACGGTGTGCTGTTCTCGATAACGGTCATAATGCCCGGTCGCGCGGCCGCGGCCCAGGCGGCAATAGCCTCAAAATCAAAGTTTCCGCAAGTACAGGCGCCGTGGCATACCAAACGAGAGCCCGAGCCATCACACCAGCCATCCTGGTCCTCGTTGTCTACGATCTCGTAGTCCTTTGCATGCAGCACGCGAATCTTGCTGCCGCACAGGTGCAACATACGCGACACCTGCTCGGAAGCCTCACCGACGATCGTGGGATGCAGCAGCGACACCGGGTCGTAGATCACGCCGAGCGCCGGGCTCGGGACGCGCTCCAGAACCTCGCGGCAGCGCCCGGGCGTATTGACGATCTCGTTCCAACCGGGCTCGATCAGAAGCTCGCCGCCCTCCTTTTCGGCCATCGAGCACACGCGTGCGAGTCCTTTGCAAAACGCATCGAGCGCAGCGGCCGAAAAACGGTCATCGGCCATCTTGTTCTGCGCGTTAGGGCGCCCCGTCTCGGTCCCCACCGGACAGCCCCCAAGCCAGCGCGCGAACCTCAGGCACGCCTCGTACTCGGCATAGGTATCCACCAGTTGATTCTGATCGGGCGTTGCCAGGTTTTTATAGCAGCCGAGCACCGCCACCTGCACGCCGTTGGTGTCGAGCACCTCGCGCAGATGGTCGGCGAGTTCGTGCGTAAGGCCGGAACGGTTAATGCCAAAGGACTTGTAGAGTACTTTGCTCGGCAGCTGAATGCACGAGAAACCCAGTTTGCCTGCCATGCGAATGCGCTCCTCGACCGTACCCTCGGGCAGGTCGTGCAGGCGCACGCCGACGCTCAGTGCGCCTTTTGACTGCGCCATGCCTAGACCTCCTTGCACGCATTGATGCCCGGCGTGTAGCCGCCAAACGGGTCATCGATGGAGCACACGCCCGAAGGGGCAAGCGGATCGCGCTTACCGGCAAGCTTGTCATGATGCATGGTCTCGATATAGGCAAGCACCAGCGGCGCCACGCCCTTCGCGTCGTTTTTGACGACGGGCTCGCTCATGTAGTAGCCAAACGTGCCCTCGCGGTGCGCGGTGTTGCCAAGACCCGCCACCAGGCAGATGTTGTCGAGCGCCAGCTGTCCGTCGCGCTCGGACAGGCACGTGTCGCAGATGCCGTCAAACGCACGGCGGCCGTACTGGTAGTAGCGCTCGCCCAGCACGCCCAGGCGCACGCCCTTCATGATGGCGTTGGCAAAGATGGCGCTGCCCGACTCCTCCAGATAGTTGGGGGCGATATTGGGCAGGTTGATGACCTGGTGCCACATGCCGGTCTTCTCGTCCTGATACGGCAGCATGGCGTCGATCAGGTCGTGGAACATCTTGCGGATCTCGTCCTTCTCGGCCGACATCGAGGGCGGCATGAGCTCCCAGGTATCGATGAGCGCCATGGCGAACCAGCCCTCGGCGCGCAGCCAGAAGTTGGCCGAAAGGCCGGTGACGGGATCGCACCAGAACTGCTTGCGGCTCGCGTCGTAGGCGTGATAGTACAGGCCGTTGAGGGGGTTGCGCATCAGGTCATGCACGACCTGGAACATATGGAAACTATCCGAGCAGGCACGGCGGTTGTGGAAGCTCAGCTCGTACTGCATGTAGAACGGCTGCGCCATGTACATGCCGTCGAGCCAGATCTGGTTGGGGTAGACGGCTTTGTGCCAAAACACACCCTCTTTGGTACGCGGCTGGGTTTCGAGCTGACGATAGATGGTATCCATGGCGGCACGGTACTTGGGCTTGCCCACCAGGTCATAGAGTTTGTAGAGGGTTTTGCCCGCATTGACGTTGTCGAGGTTGTATTCCTGGGGATCGTAATGCTTGATGGTGCCGTCATCCTGGACAAAAAAGTCGATATAGTCGTCAGCGAAGGTCAGGTAGCGCTGCTCGCCGGTGATCTCGTACAGCTCGATGAGTGCCTTGATCATGCAGCCGTCAATGTAATTCCAGGTGTTCTCCTTGCCGGCGCGAAGCTTTTCGATATTCCAGGCCGGCGCCTGAGGCATAGAGGTCTCGATCAACTGCTCGATATAACGGTCCAGAATCTGATTGCAACCCATTGCTGTCCCCTCTGACGTTATTGATGGGTGAACGTTTCCCCTAGTGTAACGCGAACGGGGATTATAGGGTGAACGTTAACCCTATAATCCCCGTGAACGGCAAACTTTTAACGGCAAACGGCGGTGAGGCCCGCAGCGATGCGATGCGCCAGGCGCTCATAGCCGGTAGGGCTGTAATGCAGACCGTCCGGCATGTAGAGCTCGCGGTGCTCCGGCAAAAACGGGCTGATGCCGCTTTGCGCATACAGGTCGATCACCGGCACCGAGTAGCGATCGCAGACCTCCAGCATCGCGCGCACATAGGCGTCTTGCGTCAGGCCCAGATGGTTGGCCTCGTTGCTTGCCGGAATATCCTTCTCGTGTTTGCCGCTCGTCTTGCACGGCGTCATAAACACCAGCTTTGCCTGAGGCGAGCGCGCCGTGATGGTGCGGATCAGGTAGTCGAGCGCACCGTAGAACTCGTGCACGTCCGTGCTGCCCAGCTCTCCCAGCGGCACGTTACGGCTAAAGTCGTTAACGCCGCCAAAGACGATGCAGATATCTGCCGTGTGATCGATGCCGTCCAAGCGCTCGACAAACGAATCGCTACGGTCGGCCTTGACGGCAATACGCGAACCCTTAATACCAAAGTTCTCGATCGTAGCGCCGCCCAGCAGCGCACCCAGGTGCGAAGTCCAGGAGATATCGTTGCCTCCCCCGCCGCATCCGTTATCGCCCCAGGTGGTCGAATCGCCAAAGCAGCAGATGGTCGATTCGCTCAAGTTTTTCGTTTCCATATTCTTCTCCTCACCCGCACACCGGCGGTCATACAGGTACATACCGTTCATTCGCAACATCCGAGGGGCTATGCGTGGGCGCATTCCGCAACTTGCGAATCGAGCCATTCGATATCCTCGGCAAGATGCGCCACGCCCAGGTGGTGTCCACCCGGGCAGACCTCGTGCAGAAGGTTTTCGTCCTTGCCCAGCAGCGCGTAGGCGTCGCGAACGATATCGAGCTGCTCGTCTACGTTCGCAAGCCCGCGGGCGCCGTTGAGATGGTCTTTCTCGCAGCTCTGAACCAAGAGCGGCCGTGGCGCGACAAGCGATGCAATGTCGCCCATGTCGAGCAGACGCCAGAGTCCAGGCGTGTAATTGCAGCTGCAATTGCCGTTGAGATGCAGTAGCGAATCATCAACGCCGTACAGATAGCCCGAGACAAACGCCTTGCGCACGCGCGGGTCGAGCGCGGACAGGTACAACGTCATGTAACCGCCGCCCGAAAAACCAAAGCAGCCCAGGTCGTCCATGGCAATGTCACCGCGTGTCTCCAAGTAATCAATCAAGCGCATGTTGTCCCAGGCGTTGAGGCCCGCGACCGTAAGACCCAGCGGCTCGGCCATACGTGCTTGATTCAGACACGTACCGCGCAGGTAGCTGTTCTCGTCGTCGCCCTGACCCTTCCAGTCACGACGGTATCCCCAACCACGCGCATCGGGGCAGACGGTCACGTAACCCATGCGCGCCAAACGCAGACCGTAGTCGTAATTGAACTTACGCACGGCATCGTCGACCGCCGGCACGCCCGCAACGCCGGCTATGCTTGCAGCACCCGCCCCCTGGTGACCATGCGGGCAGATATAGCAGCGCTTGAGTCCCCGCTCGTCAAGCTTGGGGCGGGACGGCTCCAACAGGTAAAACGGCATCCACACATCGTGCTCAACCTGCAACACCGCATGAGTACGCACGATGCTGCCGGCAACCCGCACGCGATTGAGCTCACGAATCTCAATCGGGGCGCGGTCCATAAGCGAAAGACCCAAAATATCGTACAGACGAGTCCTGGTCGCAGCCTTCCATGCCTCAAAGTCTATGGGAGTCTTGCCCGTAAATGCGGCCGAGCGCCCCTCGCGCTTCAGTCGGGCGCGCAGCGCAGGTTCGTCCTCGTAGTACGTCTCGATGTGCACGGTGCGGCCATTGGCAGATAGCCCGGCCGTCTCTACCGCATCACCGTCGCCGCCCTCGGGATCCCAACCATCCGTGCCGGCAAGCACTCGGTCACGCGCATAGCGTTCGGAATCCTGACCGGTCAGGCAATGCGCCCACGGCACCCAAGCGGCAGTATCACCCGCCGGGCCAAACAGGGCACCGCCGGCATACAGGGTGCCGTCATGTGCCGCTGGCTTATTCCAATCCCACCAACCCTCGAGTGAAATATGGGGGCCCAGCCAGCATTCGAGCAAAACGGTCTGGGCCCACTCGCGCCATGGACGACCCAGATAGACCGATCCGGGGGCAATGCCCTCATCGGCTGTAAACGAACAGCCATGAAACACAAATCCGTACGGCTCGCCCTGAGGCGTGGAGGCTGCCGTTACATACCCGTTGACATCCATATCGCGGTTGAGCGAGCGAATCTCACACCCCTCAAAGTAGGCACGCGCGCCGCCAAAGATAAAGTCGACATCGCCCTCGATCCGGCAACGTCGAAAATACTGCCGCCCCACGCGGCGCGGGGCGAACTGCTTGGGGCCTATAAAGCCGCCCGGCTTGGCCTCGCGCGGCGGCAGCGGCCCCAAAAAGAGCGTGTCCTGGTGTCCTTTAATGCAGCAGGCATCGACAACCAGGCGGTCACCATCGGCATACAGGGCAATCGCCTGGCCGACCTCGCGCCCATCACCGGCGTTGTTTTCGATTGTTAGACCCGCAAGCGTCACGTCGTCGGCATCGACCAGCACCGTGTACGTACGGAAGGTGCCGAGTCTTCCATCCTGGCCGCTACCATCTTCCGAAGGCATCTTGGCACCCAGGCCTCCCACGATACGCACGCTGTCGGCCGTCTCGCCCTCGAGCGTCACATGCGGACGACGAATTTCAACCTGCTCGCGATACTCGCCCGGCGCCACCAGCACACGCACCGGCACGGTCGTATCGGACACGCACCGCTCCGCCGCCTCGAGCGCCGCCGAAATGCTGCGATACGCGCCTTCGCGTTCGAGCGATACCTCAAAGAGCTGCTCTTTACCACTCATCTGTCATTACGCTTTCTGTCACAGAACACCCGCCGTGCAATGCCGGCACCTATAGATTGCGTGCGACAGCCGGGCAGACCCGACCGTCGCACGCCTCAACATGCCGTATTCACTTGTGCAGGAGCACTACCCTACGCGCGGATAACCTTGTCGACGTTTTGCAGCTGCAGCTCGTCGCCATCCTGACCCTCGATGCGCACGTTCTGCAGGTCGAGGACTTTCACGTTCTGCGCGATGATGCCCTGGCGCACCATGGGCTCCACGCCGCAGGCCATGGCCGGCACAAAGGGCTCGGCATCGGCGGCAAAGGTCACATGGACATCCTGGAACGTCAGGCGCGTCACCTTGCTCTCGGGAAGGCCCGTGATATAGGCCGCGGCCGCATGGCAGTTGGTGGCCTCGATATCGCAAAACGTCGTGGCGCCAAAGCCGGGCGTACGGTCGTCGACGGGCAGCGCCTCGCGAGACTGCACGTAGTCGGTCTTGCCGTCCTTGTCGCAGAAGTAGAACGAGTTGACCACGAAGGGCGTGAGCACCTTATCCATGCGAATGTGCTCGAAGGTGATGCCCTCGTTGACGGCGTCCTTGCCGCGACCACGACGGGTCTTGACGCGCAGGCCGCGGTCGGTGCGCTCAAAGAGGCACTTGCTCACGGTGAGGTCCTTGATGCCGCCGGCGGCCTCGGATCCCAGCACCACGGCGCCGTGGCCGTCGTGCATGTAGCAGTGCGAGATCAGCACGTCGTGCGTGGCGGGACGAAGCTCGGGCTCAATGCCCAATTTGCCGCTCTTGATGGCGATGCAGTCGTCGCCCACCGAGAACTGGCAGCCAAGGATGCGGACAAAACCGCAGCTCTCGGGATCGAAGCCGTCGGTGTTGTGGGAGTTCTTGGGACCCTCGATGGACAGGCACAGGGCATCGACGTGCTCGCACAGAATGGGATGGATATTCCACGCCGGGCTGTTGCGCACGGTAAAGCCGGCAAGGCTCACGTTTTCGCACTCGGACAGGAAGATCATGCGCGGGCGGGCGATCTCGCGGCCCTCCTCGGGACGGAAGATGTTCTTAAAGTCCTTATTCCACCAGTTGTCCTCGGCAAAATCGGTCTGGCCGTCGATGGCGCCGCGGCCATAGATGCACACGTCGTGCACGCTCAGGCCCGTAAAGGTCGAACAGTAGGTCGAAAAGCTCTCGCCTTCCCAACGGCCCAGGGGCAGCATATCGGTGCCGGCGTACCCAGCCCCCTCGTCACCCGTGACCGCGCCCGGAATGTAGGCAAGCGCCGCGCGGTCGTGACGGGCCAGCAGCACCGCGCCCTCGGCAAGCTCGATGTTGATATTGCTCTTAAGGAAGAGGGACTTGATGCGGTAGTTGCCGGCGGGGATCAGCACGCGCCCGCCCTTGGGGCAGGCCATGATGGCAGCCTGAATGTTGGTGGTGTCATCGTGCTCGGCATCGCCCTTGGCTCCGCAGTCGCGAACGTTGATGGTAAAGGGCTCCGCCGGCGTGGTGACGCCTACGCTCAACTCGCGCTCGCCGCAGACAAAGCGGATCAGGTTGCGCTTGCCGGGGGTCAGGCCATCGACATAGGTCTCGACCGTATTCGTGGTACCGGCGGGCTCATCGTTGACAAAGATCTCCCACGTATCGGCACAGGTAAAGTAGCCGCCATCGTCGAGCTCGATAACGGCCGCGCGGGCATTGCGCCAGATAACGTTCGTCTCCATGGGTCTCTCCCTCAAATGTAATCAGAAGTTCATACTACTCGTTTTTAAAAAAGGGCCGTACCCGCCGGTGGATCTCCGGTGGCACGGCCCTGTGGTTTGGACGATGCGCCTGCCCTACTCGGCGGGAATTACGCTGCCGTCCTGGAAGCCAACATTGTTGTGGGCGAAGCAGTCCTCGTACTTAAAGCCGGAGAGCTCCTCGCAAAGCGCCTTGACCTCGGGCTTGACGTCGGCCATCTTGCCACCCTCCTTGACACGGTGGATCTCGTCGCAAAGGATGTCGCACTGCTCCTTGTCGATCTTGATGCCGCGGGCAAGGACAGCCGCGAGCAGGAAGAAGCCGGCGCAGCCGATGAGCATGTAGCCGCAGATGTACAGAGGCACGGTGGCGGGCTGGGTCACGGCGTCGCTGTTGCCGGCGGTCTGAATGAAGCCGGAGGCAGCAAGGACGATAGCCCATACGTTGACGGCAACAGCCTGGGCAATCTGCTGGCAGAGCTGCTGTGCGGAGCTGTAGATGCCCTCGCGACGACGCAGGGTGATGAGCTCATCGACATCGGGGATGTAGTTGAGCAGAACATCGGGCAGATACTGGAAGCCAACGTAGAAGAACTTCCAGATGGCGAAGATGATGGGGTAGGCGATCATGGCGATGGCGACCGTGGAGGTGCCGTTGATCTGACCAAAGGCGAAGTAGTTGTAGGCGATGATGCACGCGGCGCAACCGACGTTTGCCAGGTACCAAGACTTGTGGAAGCCCTTCTTGGCCATGAGGGCGACCCAGATGGCGGTGCAGACGATAGCGACGACCTTGCCGGGCATCTCCATCACGGACTCGTAGGACTTAGGAATCTGCAGACAGTAGACGATGAAGAAGGACAGGCACGCAGACCAGCAGGCAGCGGCGAGCTTCGTGGAGACCTGCGCATACAGGACCTTGCGGAAGGACTTGTTGCGGAAGGTAGAGATAACGTCGATGAAAAACTTCTTGATACCCTCGCCGACGCTCTCGATCTTCTCCTGAGCGACCTCCTCGGGGGTGTGCTCCCACGTGGACAGGTACACGCACAGCAGCGAGATTGCCATGACCGAAGCGTTAATCGTAGCGATGATGAAGTAGCTGAACGGGTTGGTCTCGCCGAAGGTGCCAAAGCCAAAGCCGACGAGTGCTGCCATCAGGAAGCCGGCGGCGTTACCAAAGAGGTGCTTGTAGCCGGTGAGGTACGTACGCTCCTTGAAGTCATCGGTCATCTCGATGGTAAGCGGCGACAGGTTGGCGGTGCAGAACGTGTACGCGACGTTGTAGATCAGGTACAACACAAAGTAGTACGGGAAACCAAACGGCGTAGCCACAAAGATGAGCGGCTCGGCGACCATCATCGGGATAGCCAGCAAGATCCAGAAACGGCGGCGGCCAAAGATGCGGCCGATCTTGGTAGCGTAGAAGTTATCGGCCACAAAGCCCATGAGCGGGCACAGAATGGCGTTGAGATAGATGGCGAACGAGCTGATCAGCGCAGCCTCGCCTGCGGACAGACCGCACTCCGTGGACAGGAACAGCACCATGTAGCTGTGCGTAAAGCTCAGGGCACCGGAGTTGAGCATGCCGCCCATACCAAAGCCCAAGCGCGTCCAGAATGTGATCTTGCGCTTTTTACCGATCTTGTTAGTCATCGAGCTCCCTCTCTTTTCTCGATTGTCTTGTAACAAGACATTGGAGTCCATACCGATGTCTGTCTGCATATCGCCCACTCGTAGGGTGAACGTTTAGCTAGATTATGCTCGATTGCATATGATAGGTGAACGTTCACTTGTATATTATCCTTGAACGGTCGTTTTTTGCCGTTAAACGGACATCTGACTTGAAAAAAATCACGATTACATGGGTATTGAGTGGGTTTAAATTTGAGGTCGATTAGGTGAACGTTTATTGTTTTCGCCGCTCCCGTACCCTCAGAAAGACACGCCCGAACAGACAGAACAAACATGGCCCCGCCGGAAACACTCCCGACGGGGCCATGGTCAATAGCGCCCTATGCGAACCCATTTACCGCTACAGGCAGACGCCATCCTTCCAAATGCTGATCTCGTGGCAGCCGCGACGCTCGGCACTCGTAAGCTTGCCGCTCGCCGTTTCTAGCACCAGCTGGTACAGGTCGTGGGCAGCCTCGTCGAGCGTACGCTCGCCCGTGGCGACCACGCCGGCGTTAAAGTCCATCCAGTTGGCCTTGTGGTCGCACAGACGCTGGTTGGTGAACACCTTGAGTGTAGGCGCCGGTGCGCCAAACGGCGTGCCGCGGCCGGTCGAGAACAGGATTACGTGGCAGCCGGCAGCCGTCAGGGCCGTGGTGGATACCATGTCGTTGCCCGGACCGCACAGCATGTTCAGGCCATGCTTGGTAGCCTGACCGGCATACGGCAGCACGTCGACGATGGGGGCAGATCCGCCCTTTTGCACGCAGCCGCAGCTCTTGTCCTCGAGCGTGGTAATGCCGCCGTCCTTGTTGCCGGGGCTCGGGTTCTCATAGACGACCTCGCCGTGGCTGATAAAGTAGTCCTTAAAGCCGTTGAGCATGTCGGAGGCGGCATTGAAGACGTCCTGGCTCTCGCAACGATCGAGCAGAATGCTCTCCGCGCCAAACATCTCGGGCACCTCGGTGAGCACCGACGTGCCGCCGCGGGCGACGACCATATCGCTCACGCGACCGATCGTGGGGTTGGCGGTAATGCCCGAAAGACCGTCAGAGCCGCCGCACTTAAGGCCAATGACCAGCTCGGAGGCAGGAATGGGCTCACGCTTGGCCTGCTTGGCCAGGTCGGCAAGCTCGGACAGGATCTTGTGACCCTCGACCTGCTCGTCGGCTACATCCTGGCAGGCGAGGAATCGAACGCGCTCGCGATCGAAGTCACCGAGCTCGTCGAGTACCTGCTGGTGCGTGCAGTTTTCGCAACCGAGGGACAGGAACAGCACACCCGCAGCGTTTGCGTGACGCGAGAGCGCCACCAGCAGACGGCGCGTCTGGGCATGGTCGGCACCGGTCTGCGAGCAGCCAAAGGGATGCGGGAAGTAGTAAACGCCCTCCAGCGAGCCCTCGACCAGATCCTGAGCCTGCTCGCACATGGCACGTGCGACCTCGTTGACGCAGCCGACCGTGGGGATGATCCACAGCTCGTTGCGCGTGGCGGCGCGGCCGTCAGCGCGGCGGAAGCCCATAAAGGTCTCGGGCTCAACCGGCTCAACGACCGGATGCGTCGGGTTGTAAGCGTACTCGACCTCGCCCGAAAGGTTGGTCTTGACGTTATGCGTATGAAGCCACTGACCGGGCTGGATGTCGCCCGTCACGTGGCCGATAGGAAGACCGTACTTGACGACGTCCTCCCCCGCCGCAATGGCGCGCACGGCCATCTTGTGGCCCTGCGGAATATCCTCCGCGGCCACGACCTCGCCCACCCCGGGAACCGCGACGGCGGTGCCCTTGGCAAGCGGCGACAGCGCGACGATCACGTTGTCGGCCGGATTGATCTGGATAGTATTCATTACAAAGAGTCCTAACCCTACAGGTTGAGCAGAAGTCAGCGGGCGCCCGCCAGTTGCCCGGCGGGCGCACAGAAGGATTTAGGCCTGGGCGTTGGCAAATGCCTGCTTGGCGCCCTCAGCGCGCACAACGGCAAGCGCGTTGACGACAAACTCCTCAAGGCCGGCGATCTGCGTAAGGTCCTCGCCCCACATCTGCTCGTTGCTGAGCACGTCGTGCACCAGCTCGGCATCGTCTGCACCGGCGTGGGCGGCGTAGAAATCGAGCACGAAGGCATCGTCCTGAGCGGTGTACTCGGTGCCGTCGGCGCGGCGCAGGTGCAGGCCATCGCCCTCGCGAGCAACGAGCTCCTGCGTATAGAAGGCAATGAGCGTAGCGAGGCTCGTCGCCAGGCACTTGGGCAGGTTGCCGGTCTCGGCAACATAGTCCTTGAGCGTGGGCAGGTCGCGAGCACGCCATTTGGCGGTTGAGTTGAGGCAAATGGAGAGCAGCGCGTGGTCGATAAACGGGTTGTCGAAGCGGTTCTCGACGGCGGCGGCAAAGGCCTTGCAGTCCTCGACATCAAGATCGGCGGCAAGCGTCGGGATGACCTCGTCGTAGAGCATGGTGTTCATGAAGCCGCGAACGGTCTCGTCATGCATGCAATCGCGCACGATGTCAAAGCCGGCAACCCAGGAGCCCGGAACAAAGGCAGTGTGGGCGCCGTTGAGGATGCGGACCTTGCGCTTCTTGTACGGGGTGACATCGGGGGTCACAAAGACGCCCGGCAGGCCGGCCTTCACGAAGGGCAGACGCTCCTTGAGCGACTCATCGCCCTGGATGCCCCACATCTGGAAGGGCTCGCGCACGGCCAGGAAAGGATCCTCGTAGCCCAGGCGCTCGGCCACGGCAGCGGCCTCCTTGGGGTCGCGGATGCGGCCGGGGACGATAGTGTCGACGAGCGTGGTGCAGACGGTGCAGTCGTTGGCCATCCACTGCGCAAACTCGTCCTCCCAGCCCCAGTCGCTCACGTACTGGTTCATGATGCGCAGCAGCTCCTCGCCGTTGTGATCGATGAGTTCGCAGGCGAGCACAATGACGCCCGGCTTGCCGGCGGCCCAGCGGGTGTGGAGCACCTGGGCAAGCTTAGCGGGGAAGCTCGCGGGCGGCATGTCGTCGGCCTTGCAGGACGGATCGTAGGCGATACCGGCCTCGGTGGTGTTGGAGACGATAATCTCCAAATCGTCGGAGACGGCGACCTCCATCATGGCGCGGTAGTCGTCCTCACGATACGGATTGAGGCAGCGGCTGCAGGCGCTGATCACACGGGACTCGTCGACCGTGTTGCCGTTCTCCTTGCCGCGCACCAGCACGGTGTACAGGTCGTCTTGGGCATTGATGCCATCGGCAAAGCCAAAGGCGCCACTGATGGGCTGTACCATGACAACCTTGCCGTTCCAGCCGGTTGCCTCGTTGCCCATGTCAAAGAAGCGGTCGACGAAGGCGCGCAGGAAATTGCCCTCGCCAAACTGCAGAACCTTCTCGGGCGCGTCCTTGGGCAGCAGGTAGCCCTTGTAGCCAATCTTCTCGAGCGTCTCGTAGCTGATGTTCTCCATCGATGTCTCTCCTTAGATTGCTGTTAGCGTGCAGGCAAAACGGGGGCGCCGCGTGTGGCAACGGCGCTCCCGAGTTCGGTGTGGTTCGATGCGGGTTTAGGCCTCGACGGTATCCAGGTCAAAGCCAAAGTAGCGGACCGCGTTGTTGTAGCTGATGTCGCGCACGATGGCTCCCAGCAGCTCCATGTCGGCCGGATACTTGCCCTGCTCGACCCACTCGCCGATCACGCCGCACAGCACGCGACGGAAGTACTCGTGACGCGGGTAGGACAGGAAGGAGCGGGAATCGGTAAGCATGCCCACAAAGTTGCCCAGCACGCCCTCGTTAGCCAGAGCCGTGAGCTGCTCACGCATACCAACCTCGTTGTCGTTGAACCACCAGGCAGAGCCGTTCTGGATCTTGCCGGCGGTCGAAGCCTCCTGGAAGCAGCCCATCACGGTATCGATCATGGTGTTGTCGATGGGGTTCAGGCTGTACAGGATGGTCTTGGGCAGACCCGTGGACTCCTGGATGGAGTTGAGGAAATCGGCCAGCTGGTCGGACGGCGTGTAGTTGGAGATGCAGTCGTAGCCGGTGTCGGGACCGAGCTTGGCGAACATAGCGCGGTTGTTGTCACGCTTGCAGCCAAAGTGCAGCTGCATGGCCCAGCCAAGGCGGACATACTCGCCGGCGACGAACTGCATAAAGGCCGTCTTGTACTTGAGGACCTCGTCCTCGGCAAGCGGCTCGGCGGCAAGGCCCTTGGCAAAGATGGCCTCGATCTCGTCGGCGGTAGCCGGAGCGTACATAACGTAGTCGAGCGCGTGGTCGGAAGCGCAGCAGCCCAGCTCGTGGGCGACCTCGTAGCGCTTGGAGATGGCGGCCTTCATGCCCTCGAAGTCGCTGATCTCAACGCCAGCAACCTCGGAGAGATGCTTGCAGTAGTCGGCGAACTCCTGGCCGCGCTCGATGCGCAGGGCGGCATCGGGACGCATGGCGGGAACGACCTGAACGTCAAAGCTATCGTCGGCGGCAATCTTCTTGTGCCACTCAAAGCTGTCGGCGGGGTCATCGGTAGTGCAGATCATGCGGACGTTGGACTGCTTGATCAGGTTGCGGCAGGTAAAGCTGGCCTCGGCGAGCTTGGCGTTGGCAAGGTCCCAGACCTCCTGAGCGGTTTTGCCGTTCAAGACGCCCTCGTAGCCAAAGAAGCGCTTAAGCTCCAGGTGGCTCCACTCAAAGACGGGGTTGCCCACGCAACGGCCCAGAGTCTCGGCCCACTTCTGGAACTTCTCGCGAGCAGGGGCATCGCCGGTAATGAAGCGCTCGTCGACGCCGTTGGCACGCATCAGGCGCCACTTGTAGTGGTCACCGCCCAGCCAAACCTCGGTGATGTTCTCAAAACGTTTGTCGTCCCAGATCTCCTTGGGAGAAATGTGGCAGTGGTAGTCAACGATGGGCATGCCCTCGGCAAAGTTGTGGAACAGCTCCTCACCGGTTTTGGTGCTCAGCAGGAAATCCTGATCGTCCATGAAGTTTTTCATCAAACAACCCCTTTGTTGGCGGAGCGGGCGCACGATGCGCTCGTTATCCTCTAGGTGAACGTTCACTATACTAATTCATTGCGACTTAAAAGGTGAACGTTCACCTAACCACCATGGGGTGAACGGTCGATTTTTCCCGTTCAACGGTTACTGGAGCCGTAACTTGTATGTATTGCGAATTGGCAGGCGTCCCCGATAACGAACTTGAGCGCTTTGGCCAGGTGGGTCATGTTCCGCCGTGCATTTTTGGGAGTATTCAGCATCGGAGCGCACCGCGCACCGTCTTCGAAGCCCTATCTGATGCTCATATTGCGCCCAATCGGCATAAATCAAAAACCACCCCTAAAAGGGGTGGTTTGCTCTTAGGGTATAACCCTTGG
>CATZMG010000038.1 GCA_958421655.1 uncultured Collinsella sp. | reverse complement strand
AGGTGAAGTCCTTGCTCGCGGCGCCGCCCAGGTCGGCGAGCTTGAAGCCGCGCGTAAAGTTGATCTTGCCGTCGGCGTCGTTGTTCGCGGTGGCGATCACGTTGCCGGCAGCGTCCTTCAGGTCGAAGGTGAACTCGCCGTCTGCGGGCTTCGTCGTGTGATCGAAGCCGTCCGCAACCTTGATGGTCTTGGTCGCCGTCAGGGTTACGGAACCCTTTGCGTCGTAGGTGTTGTTGAAGGTGGGAGCCGTAGCGGTACCGTCATAGGTGACGGTCACCTTCGTCTTGTTGTTGTCGTCCTGGTTCTGCTCTACCTTGACGTGGACCTTGACTTCCTTAGTGTCGTAGACCACGCCGTCAACGGTCTGGCCGGCTTTCTCTTCCTTGAGCGTGTAGTCGTACTCGCCCAGGTTCAGGCTCTTGACGGCCAGCTTGACCTTGCCGTCCCGGTCGTTGGCGCCCTTGGCGACCTCGTTGCCGGCCTGGTCGTACAGGCCGAAGGCGAACGCGCCGTCCGTCAGGTCCTTGCCCGTGAGGATCTTCGTCGCCTCGACGGTAACGTCCGTCGTCGGCTTCGAGTTGGTGAAAGTCGGAACGTCGGCCTTGCCGTCGTAGGTGGCGACCGCCTTTAGCTCGCCCTTCTCATCGGTGACCTTGACGTGGACCTTCACGTCCTTCGCGTCGTAGACGACGGTCGGGTCGGCGCCCTTCACCTCCTTGATGGTGTAGTCGTGGTCGCCCGGCGTGTCGTAGCTGATTGCCTGGAAGGCGACCTTGCCGTCCTTGTCATTCTGGACGGCCTGGATCACGTTGCCATCCTTGTCGAGCAGCTGGAACGTGAAGTCGTTCCCCGCGAGCTCGCCACCCGTGAAGCGCTTCGTCGCCTTGAGCGTTACCGAGGTCTCCTTCGGGTGGTACGTGTTCGTGAAGGTCTGCGAGTTGTCTCCACTCGTTACCTGCGGCGTGGCCGTCAGCGTGCCGGTGCCATCGTCCGCGACCGTCACCTTGTAGGTGAGAGGATGGTTGTCATAGACCATGCCGGCCTCCGCGCCCGGCTGCTCCACGATGGTGTAGGTGAAGTCCTTGCTCGCGGCGCCGCCCAGGTCGGCGAGCTTGAAGCCGCGCGTGAACTTCACCGTGCCATCGGCCTCGTTCGCCGCGGTGCCGAGCACCTTGCCGTCGGCGTCCTTCAGCTCGAACGTGTACTCGCCGCCCTTCAGCTTGATGTCGTGCGTGAAGCCCGGCGCGACCGCAACGACCTTGGTCGCCGTCAGCTCCACGGATCCCTTTGCGGTGTAGGTGTTCGTGAAGGTGGGGGCATCGGCCTTGTCACCATCGTAGGTAACAGCGGCGTCCAGCTTGCCAGCTTTGTCCACGACCTTCACCACGGCATGATGCACCGTGTCGTCGAAGGCCACGTGGGACAGGTCGCCCTTCTTCTCCACGATGGTGTACTTGTACTCGCCGGCCTTGGTGTAGTCGATGGCCGGGAAGGTGACGGTACCGTCCTCGCCGTTCTCAGCGGTCTGGATGGGTCGCTTGTCCTTCAGCTGCTCAGCCGTAAGGTTGCCCTCGTACACATCGAAGGTGAACTCGCCGCCCTTGAGTACGATCGGCGTGTTGTCGGACTTCACGTACGACTTCTTCGCCGTGAGTGTAGCCGAGGTCTTGGCGGGCTGATACGTGTTCTTGAAGGTCGGGATATCGTTCTTGCCGTCGTAAGTGACGGTCGCCTTCGCCTTGTCGCCCTCCGCCTTCACCGAGACGAGAACCTTCACCGCCGTTGAATCGTAGGTGATGGTCGAGTCGCTGCCAGCGACCTCCTTGAGCGTGTAGTCGTACTCGCCCAGGTTCAGGTTCTTGACGGCCAGCTCGACCTTGCCGCCCCGGTCGTTGGTGCCCTTGGCGACCTCGTTGCCGGCCTGGTCGTACAGGCCGAAGGTGAACGCGTCGGCCGTCAGGTCCTTGCCCGTGAGGATCTTCGTCGCCTCGACGGTAACGTCCGTCGTCGGCTTCACGTTGGTGAAGGTCGGCACGGCCTTATCGCCGCCGTAGGTGACGGTCGCGTCCAGCGTGCCGTTCTTGTTATCGGTAACGCTGACCTTGACCTTCACTTCCTGACCGTCGTAGACGACGGTCGGGTCGGCGCCCTTCACCTCCTTGATGGTGTAGTCGTAGTCACCGGCCTCGGTGTAGTTGATGGGCTGGAAGGTAATGTTGCCGTTCTCGTCGTTCGTGACGGTCTCAAGGGGCGTGCCTTCCGCCTTGTCACCCTTGTACAGAGCAAACGAGAAATCGTTCCCCGCGAGCGCACCGCCCGTAAAGTGCTTCTTCGCCGCCAGGGTCACGGAACCCTTCGCAGCATAGCTGTTGGTAAAGGTGGCGAGGTTCACCTTGCCTTTCTTGACCTCAAGCGTCTCGCTCTTGTCATCGCCGTCCTTTTCCACCGCCACGCCTGTGACAGTCAGCTTGGCATTCTTGTCCTCAACCTTCACCGTGACGGTGTAGGTGGAATCGTCCATCGTCCAACCAGCGTTCTGCACACCAGTCGTATTAGGATCGTCATCTTCCCCGTGGGCCTCGGTGAGCGTAAACGTGTAGTCGCCTGCCTTGTTGAATGTCATGTCGGAGAAGTTGAGGGGCTGACCGTCCTTGCCGGTGATCTCCCCCTTCGTGGTCTTGGACTCCGAGGGTGTGTCACCCTTTAGACCGTCATCCTCCATATCGCCGGCGTCAATCTTATCCTTCGTCTTCGACGTGGCAGCCAGCGTGAACGAGAACTTCTTGTCCGTCCTCTCGGTGCCGGAGATCTTCTTCGTTACCTGTGGGGTCAGTTTGTCGCTGGCTTCCGCCGTGTAAGTGTTGGTAAACACCAGCTTGTTGGCTTCGGCCAACGTGCCGTCGGTATTTTGCTTCGCGATCTTACCGGTGACGCTATCGCCTGCGTCCTTCAGATCCGTGGCACCCTGCTTGCGGCCGGTCAGCTTATAGCCCGCGGGCATCTTGTCTGCGCCGGTCAGCTCCTGCACCGCGTACTGGTCACCCTCGGCGAGACCGTACACGCGGATCGTCTGGTCGGCCGTGATGGTCTGCTCGCGGCCGTTCTCGAGGTCGAACATTTTGCCGACCTGCTTCTCGCTTGCGGTCCCCGCGTTCTCAAACACCGCGGCCTTGTACGTCTTCCCCGCCGTCGTGGGCACGGTGAACTTGAAGGTGAACCCCGCGTCCTTATTGCCCGTCAGGCCATCGGGCACGTCAACCTTCTTCGTCACCTCGAGGCTCGCCTCGCGTTCGTTCGCCACGCGCACGCAGGTGGCGCCCGTGAACAGGGCATTCAGGTTCATGTCGCCCAGATCGGCGCGGGCGCCCTTCGCATTAGTGACACCAGGTTCATCCTGCGTGATGCCCATACGTATCCAGCCCGTCTCGGTCTCCAGGCGGTAAGGTTCGTCCTTCTTGGTGGGCCCATACTGGTAGACACGTCCATTGGCGCCGTACTTAAGATGTACCTCATTCTCGCCGCCCTTGGCGTCATTGTTCCAGGAAAGGTTGCCGTTGCCGTCGAGCGTCCCGTCGGACGTCTGGCGCTGGCCCTTGATCCACGTGAGCGTGTTGTCAATGTCGCCCTCTGCGCCAAACTGGCCCAGGCTCTTCATGAGCGAGCCCACGCCCACGAACGTCGAAACGCCGTCATCAACTGTACCAGCATCGGCGTGGACGCCGTAATCGTCCACAATCACCTTGATGAGCCTGTCATTAAGCAGGAAGCCATTGGGCGCCGAGACCTCCTTCAGGAAGTAGGTACCCTTCACGAGCGGCTCGCTACTGTCGCTCGTAGACGGGAATACGCCCGCCCCTTCGAGCTTGACCGGGTTGGCGACCGACCTCGTCGTCAGGGTGTCGTAGGGGGCCTGGTCGCCATCGAGCACGACCTTGCCGTTCGCATCCGTAGTCACCTGGGTGGACTTGTAAAGGCCGAACTTCGCCCCGTCAACGGGCTTACCCTCGGTATCGGTCTTCTGCACGAACAGGCGATTCTGGATGTTCGTGACGAGCAGGCGCGTGGCGAACTGCCGCTTGAAGTTCGTGCCGTCTGCGATGTCGTCGCTGTACACGTGGACTGTGTTCTTAGGCGTCGCGTCGCCGATCGAGCTCGCCGTTGTGTGGTAGATGGCCACCGTGCACTCGGCATCCTTGCGGGCATCACCGCTCAGCAGGTAGTAGTACTTGGAGATGTCACCGGGCAGATTTTGAATCTCTACCTGGTACTGGCCGCTTGTGTTGAGCGTGAAGGCGTGCAGGTCCTTCTTCGCCGCCTCGATAGCACCGGTCATGCCCGGCTCCTTGGCGAGGGTGTATCCCGCTCCCGTCGATGGGTCGCCCGACACGGCGTACCAATTGCTCGGATCTTTGATACCTGTGCCTGCGCTTTTGTCGCGCTTGAGCACCACAGCGAACAGTATGCCGGAGTCCAGATTGACGGTCTTGTCGGACTTCGTCAGGTCATTATTTGCCTTGTACACGGTCGACGGCGCGGTGATGGTCTCCTTCGCGGCGGCGAACGCACCGGTCTTCCACACGACGCTGCCCACGTCCATACCGCCGCGGTTGATGATGACGCCGCCCGCGCCGTTCTCAGCGCTCGCGGGCACGTACTCGAGCTGCATGCTACCACCCGTCGCCGCGAGACTCGAGCGGTATCCCTCGGGTACGTGCGTCTCCTTCAGGAGGTAGTACTTGTTGTTGTCGTGATCCTTGTTGTAGAGATCGTCGAAGTTGATGACGCCGTTGTCCACGTCGTTCGTGAGCGTTAGGTGGCCGGCCTCGTCCGTGGTACCGGAGCCGATGAGCTCGCCCACGGTCTTGAAGTCCTTGTCGGTCTTATAGAGCTTGAACTCGGCACCCTGTACGAACTTGCCGTCCTGGTCGAACTTGATGATGTCGGACTCGGGCACCGTCACGAGGTTGAACTTGAGCTCCATGTTGGAGTCGGTGGCGCCGCGCTCCAGGTAGAAGAACTTGAGGGTGTGGTTGGTGCCGTCGGCGAAGGTGTTGCGGTTGAAGCCCGAAGTGTTCTTATTCGCCTTCTGGTACTTGTCCTTCAGTGTGCCGTCGTTATTACCGTTCACCTTAATGTCGCCCGTACAAAAGTTGATGCTCAGACTCGCGCGGTTGTGAATACCGCCGATATCACCCACGAGGACATCGTCGATGAACACCCAGACGTCATCATCGCCGGCGAACTCGAACACCATGTCGTCGCCCGCGTTCGTCTTGCCGCCAGCAGTCGTCTTGCCGCCAGCAGTCGTCTTGCCACCAGCAGGCTGCACGAATCGCGTGGACATTGAGAGGCCGAAGTGGTGGTTGACGGGGCGGCCGTCGTTGTAGCGCGAATCACCGGTGTTGTCTGCCTTGATGCCGGTTTGGACGAGCCGGCCGTTTTCCTCTTTGAGCACCTTGTCTGCCGCGTCGAACGGGAAGAACTGACCCTGGTGGGACGAATCGCCCACTTTGTCAATGCCCCAGGTGTCATAGATGTCGAAGGCATTCTTGTCAGCGTTGTAGGCTGCGTAGTTTTTGGAGCTGTCATAGACGTAGTAGCCGTTCTGAACCTTGAGGAGGCCCGTCACGCCAAAATGGGACGTCTTGCCGATCTGGGCAGAGGAATCGAACAGGTAGCAGAGAGACTCGCCGCCCCAGGTTTTGGAAAGCTGCGGATAGCCGTCTAAAAGCGTGTTGTTGACAATGCCGGGCTGCGGGTTCGTGTTGCCCGTCCAATGGTTGAGCGGCTCACCACCCTGGCCGTCGTTAAACTGGAACCGGTGGTTTGCGTTGACGCCGCCGTTGCCGGAAACCGACAGATGGTTATCGGGATTCACCCAGTAATCAAACAGGTTGATTGTTGTCCCCGAAGGCGAAATCGTCGTAACCGTGTGGTCCGAAAACGCCGCTTCCGCACGGGTCGGCAGGAAGAAACTCGCCGTCAGCGCGACGGCGAGGGCCAAAACAATCACATATGGCGAGACCGGGCGCAGCCCACGACGACGGCCATAAGACATGACGGACCACCGCTCGCGCGGCCGGTGTTCACCAGGAAGTTCCCTGCTTAGACACCCCCCCGGTAGCATTATTCACGAGTCGAGACGTCGTCTCTCTGAGCTCCTGCATAATTTCCTCCCCAGTCACACGGCGACCTGCCCGGGTGCTCCCCGGGGGCCGAGGCAGTCTGGCACATGCCCGCAGTCGTTCAAGGAATACCAACCCAAGCATATGTCTCTTAAGATATCTTAGTCTTATTTTATGACAGTTTTTGTCTCATTACCGATGAAATCGGCTCAGTCCCTTTGTCGCATGCTAGAGCGTGTGGAGCAGGGCGATGAGGAAGCGGATGCCTTGGAGGTAGGCGCGACGGGTGATGCGCTCGTTGGTGCCGTGGACGCCGCGGTCGCATTCGTCATCGTCGACCACAAAGGCGGAGAAGCGGATGCACTCGTGGCAAATGCGCTGGTAGTTGGCGGCATCGGTTGCACCAATCACGGTCGAGGGCACGATGCTCATCGGCTCTTGGCCCACCGCAGACGATCCGTTTTCCTCCGTCGGCTTGGGATCACGGAAATAGCGGGCGGCGATGGCGCGGACGGCCTCGAGCCCCGGACCGCCCACGCGCGGGGACGGCGAGGGCTCGGAGCTGCCGGGGCCCAGCTCGACCTCGACTCGGCCGGCGAGCCCAGCGGTGGCAACGGCCTCGCGGCAGCAGGCCACGACATCGGCCACGCTCGTGCCCTCGAGCATACGGAAATTGATATTGGCCCACATATCCTGCGGCATTACGTTGGCGCCGGTGCTGCCACCCTCGATCTGCGTGGGCGCGCAGGTGGTCGTCACCAGCGGATAGAGCTTCTTGCTGGCGAGGCACTCGCGGACAATGGCATCCCCGTTGGCGGCAATTTCATCGGCCGTGTAGAGCCCCAACTCGACGAGTTGGGCGGCAAGCAAGTCGGTCACGCGCGTCGGCCACTCGATATCGCAGATTGCGGTGATGGCACGGCTCAGCACCTCGAGCGATGTGCCGCCGTAGGGGTTGGACGAATGCCCGCCCTCACTCTTCGTCTTGAGCACAATATCGGCATAGCCCTTCTCGGCAAGGTCGGCATGCATAAGCCAGCCCTCGCCCGCGCTGTACTCGGCAGCCGGAACGATGCGGTAGTCACCCTCGTCGATCAGGTACTCAAGCTCAATGCCGCGCTCCTCGAGCGCGCGGCCGATGGCGCCTGCGCCGTACTGCGTAGTCTCCTCGTCCTGGCCAAAGGCCAGGAGCAGCGTGCGCTCGTGCTGCCAACCGTGCGCCAGCGCATACTCAACCGCCTCGAGAATGCCTGCGACTTGGTCTTTCATGTCGATGGCGCCGCGGCCCCAAATGTAGGCATCGTCCACATGTCCGCCAAAGGGGGCGTGCGTCCAATCGTCCTCGGTGCCCGGCACCACGGGAACCACGTCCATGTGACCCATGAGCATAATGGGCTTGAGGGCAGGGTCGGAACCGCCAAGCGTCACCAATATCGAATGATCGATGAGCTCGGCCTTACCCGCCGTAAATACGTTCGGCCAAGCCCGCTGCATATACGCGCGCAGGTCGTCGAACGGCTGCCAGTCCACCGCCTCGGCATCCATGCTCGAAATGGTCGGAAACGACAGCACGCGGCTCAGGCGCTCGCATGCGCCGGCCTTGTCCAAATCGGCAAAATCATCCTCATGCGCAAAGAAGCGCCAAACCTCGGCCATGACATCCTTTCGATTGTGACGACAAGGGCCGCCCCACCGGAGCGGCCCTGCCACATAAGCGCTTGCGGTCGGTTATTTGTCCTCGAGATAACGCGAGAGGAACTCGCGGGTACGCTGGTGTTTGGGGTTGCCGAAGAGCTCGGCCGGCGCGGCATCCTCGAGCACTACGCCCTTGTCCATAAAGACCACGCGGTCGGACACCGTGCGGGCAAAGGCCATCTCGTGCGTGACGACGACCATGGTCATGCCGTCGGCAGCGAGCTTGCGCATGACCTCGAGCACCTCTCCCACGATCTCGGGGTCGAGTGCGGAGGTCGGCTCGTCGAACAGCATGATCTGCGGATTCATGCATAGGGCACGAGCGATGGCAACGCGCTGCTTTTGGCCGCCGGACAGGCGACCCACGGCGGCGTGCGCGAACTTCTCGAGCCCCACGCTCGTCAGATGCTCCATCGCGACCTTCTCGGCCTCGGCCTTGCTCATCTTTTTGAGCGTGACGGGCGCGAGCGTGCAGTTGTCGAGCACATCCATGTTGTTGAACAGGTTAAAGCCCTGGAACACCATGCCGATGTCCTCGCGCAGCTTGTTGATGTTGCAGCGCTCGGCCGTGAGGTCCTGGCCGTGGAACCAAATGTGGCCCGCGTCCGGGGTCTCGAGCAGGTTGAGGCAGCGCAGGAAGGTCGACTTGCCCGAGCCCGAGGCGCCGATAATGGTGACGACCTCGCCGGGATTGACGGACAGGTCGATGCCCTTGAGTACCTCGAGCGAGCCGAAGCTCTTGCGCAGGCCCTCGACGCGGATGAGCGGCTTATTGGTCTGTGCGGCGGCCGCAACGCCGGTAATGGCGGTATCTGCCATGATGATTCTCCTCGTCTTGAGCCTAGTTGGAGCTGGGCAACGTAGCCGGGGCCTCGGCGCCGAGCTTTTTGCCAAAGGCCTCGAGCAGGCGGCTCGCCACAAGCGTCAGGATCAGGTAGACCACGAGCGCCACGCAGTAGACCTCCATCTGGCGGTAGTACACGCCGGCAACGGTGGTGGTGGCGTACATGAGGTCGAACACGCCGATGACCGAGAGCACCGACGAGTCCTTGATGTTGATGATGAGCTCGTTGGTGAGCGCCGGAATCGCGTTTTTAATGCCCTGGGGGAACACGACCTTGCGCATAGCCTGCCACTGCGAAAGGCCCAGCGAGCGCGCCGCCTCGGCCTGGCCGGGATCGATGGACTCGATGCCGCCGCGCAGGACCTCCATCATGTAGGCGGTGGAGTTGAGCGAGATGGTGACGAGGCCAGCGGTAAAGGTGCTCCAGATCTGGTTGGCCTGGGCGGTCTCGAAGCCCATGCCGCGCAAAACGGTGAAGCCCGCGTAATAGATGAGCAGACCCTGGACCATCATGGGCGTGCCGCGCACGATGGTGGAGTAGACGGTCGCAAAGCCGCGGCCGATACTCTTAAAGAAGCGCACCAGGTCGTTGTCCACGCGATCGAAGGTCTGAATGCGCAGGAACACGAAGAGCAGCGCCAGGAAGAATGCGATGACGGTGCCGAAGGTGGCAAGCGCGATGGTGATCTCGATACCGCGAATGAAGAAGTCGCCGCTCTTGTAGGTCATGTAGACCAGGCTCGACAAAAAGTCGCTGGGGTTGGAATCCGAGACAATGCTCACCTGCACCAGGTCGATAAACGACATGACGCAGCGGTCGATAAAGAAAACTGCCGCGATGGCGACCACGACGTAGCTGCCTAAACGTGCTCCACGACGGAAACGCTCGGATGCGAACGGCGACTTTTCGCGATAATCGCTCCAGTGCATAAGCTTGGTGACCAGCGCCGCCGCCGACACGACGAGCCAGGCCCAAAGAATCGCCCAAAGGCAATCTTGGAACACGCCCGTGGGGGCCAAGAAGCTCAGCGGCGTGGGGTTGCGCTGGCTAAACGCCAGGCCGAGCGCCGCGATAACGCTCGTGCCCAGGTATACATAACGGTGGTCGGCCTTGATAAAGGAGGCCAGGCGATTAATGGTTTTCATGCTGCCTCCCTATGCCGGCTGACGGTCGAGGCACGCGTCCCACATCTGGTCGCGCTCCTCCTGGCTAATGCCCTTGAGCGTCTTATCGATGAGCTTAAGCAGCTTGTCCGAGCCCTTGCGGCAACCGACATTTGCCGCGACCTCCTGCTTAAAGCCCTCGCCCTCGGCAAAATGGATGGGGACGATACCGGGATTTTGGGCCATATAGCCCTTCTCGTTTTCGGTGTTGTAGGTCACGGCGTCGCACGTGCCCTGCAGCAGGTTCGAGAACACCGTGGGAACCGAATCGACCGGGTTTTTGTGCACAACGCCCGGAATCTCGTCGATAACGGTATCGAGCATGGTGTCCTTTTGGCCGAGCACCGTGGCGCCACTGAAGTCGCTGAGCTTGGTGGCGTTTTGGTAGGGGGAACCCTCTTTTACGAACAGGCCAAAGTAGCCAATGAAGTACGGGTCGGAAAAGCCGACGGACTCCTCGCGCTCGGGCGTGGCGCTCATGCCGGCAATGATGAGGTCGATCTGGCCGTTGTTGAGCGAATCGATAAGACCCGAGAAGCTCTGCTTGACGGCAACGGGCTCGCCGCCGAGGGCCTTGCAGACGATCTTGGCGATCTGCACGTCGTAGCCATCGGCATAGGCGCCCTGCACGTTGTCGATGGGGATGGTGTACTCGCTGGCTTCGGAGACCTGCCAGTTGTACGGGGCGTAGGCCGCCTCCATGCCGATGCGGATCTTGTCCTTGCCGATCACGGAATCGGACAGGTCGTCGCGACCGCCGCCCGTCGTGGGCTGAACTACTTCCAGCGTGGAGGGGCGCTGGCAACCGGCAAGTGCGCCGGCGACGACAGAAGCGCTCGCAGCGAGAGCACTGCCCAAAAAGATGCGACGGCTGCATACCGGCTGTGGATGCGCGTCGCGTTGATGGGGAGAATGCATAATCTGCCTTCCCTGTTGAATCGTATGCTGACGACTTAACAGGATATACGCCAGCGACCAGCAGCGCAGCACAAGCTCGAAAAATTAATAGGCACGCGGTAGTCATTGGGGACGCCGATGTTTTGGCAATGCCGGCGAGCGCCGCCCAGAGCAAACAAGTTGGCATGAAAAAGGCAAGGCATAGACCTTCTGGTCATGCCATGCCTTTTGAATGACAAATTGTCGCTCTGGGCGGCGCGCAGCGTCGACCGGCCCGCCGTTCGTCAGAACGGCGGAACCTCTAGAGCAGGGTGACGCTAAAGCTACGTTTGTCGGTAGCGCCGGGAGCCAAGGTGATGGTGTTGACCTTGTGCTCAAAGACGTCGTCCTCGGTGTCCATGGTGGTATGACCGGTCCAGGGCTCGAGCGCCACAAACGGGGCATCGTTGGCGGCAGACCACACGCCAATGTACTTAAAGCCCTCAAAGTCGATCTTGACGCCGTGGCCCGACTTGCGGCCGCGCAGCGTGAGCGTGGAGCCCGGGGTATCGGTGAACATGATGGCGTCGTTATCGAAGCTGCGGTGCGTGATGGGCAGCACGTCCGAGTTATCAGGAGCCTTGTAACTACCCTCGAACGTCATAAGACCGTCGGGCGTGATGATGGGAGCCTCGTTCGTCCAAGCCTCGGTAAACGCCAGCTCGTAATCCTCGAATGCCTCGTCCTCGGCACCGGGAGCCGGTACGTTAAACGCGGGGTGGCCGCCCACCGAGAACGGCAGGTCCACGTCGCCGGTGTTGGTGACGGCAAAGGTCTGCGTGAGGGTGGCGTCGCCGGTCAAGGCATAGGTCATGTTGAGCTTAAAGTGGAACGGGAACGCCTTGAGCGACTCGGGCGTATCGGTAATCTCGTACGTTACCGAGGAGCCGTCCTCCGAAACCTCGACCAGCTTGTGCTCGACAATGCGCGCGAGTCCGTGGCGCGGCATCTCGCAGGTGCCGGCCGCAGACGTTGCCGTGTTATTGCGCAGCGAGCCCACAATGGGGAACAGGATGGGCGCGTGCTTGCCCCAAAAGGCGGGGTCGCCCTGCCACAGATACTCGTTGCCGTTGAGGGCAAGGCTCGTGAGCTGGGCGCCCATGGAATCGATGGCCGCGGTGAGGCCGCCGCGTTTGATGGTAGTGACGGTAGACATGCTACTTCCTCCAAAAGTAAACAATAGTGTCGAGGGCTATTGTCCCACTCTTGGCGGCGGGACGGGACGGCAGGCGATTATTGAGTAGCCATAGCGGAATGAGCGGCGAGCGCCTACTGGGTATCCACGTAAAGGTCGAACCCGCCCTGCGGTGTGGTGTCGACCGTGTCGGGCGCCTGTGAGTTAAAGCTCACGGGGACCATGCGCTTTGAGGCGCGGAAGCGCGTGCCGTCGGTGGCGACGGGCGGTTCATCGACCGTGAGCTCGTAGTCGCCGGGCTTGAGCTCGATGCCGTCACCAGCGGAATTGACGTATTGATACTCATCAATCGTCTGCCCTTTGAGCGTGCGCCCCACGATGTGGATGAGCATTTGGCTGTCGCCGCGCGCGGTGTCCCACGTCGCGCCGTCCTTGACCTCGACCGACACATGTACCGAGCGCGTACGACCGAGCGATTGCTCGACAGACATCTCGACCTTGGCGGCGTCTTTTCGCTGTTGTTCGACATGGCTCCAGACGTTTCCAATTACCGAGCATGCGATAACGCCGGCCATGAAGGCGATAAGGATGGGGCCGAGCGGCGAGCGACGTCCTGCATCTTCCTCGCGAGACAGATTGGGGCGACGTGTGGGTGCGGGCGCCTGAGCGCCCTGCGAGGGCACGTCGAGAATGCTGAAGGATGCCGTGCTGTCGGGGTCGATAGTGTGGCGCGGCTGCGGGGTCTTTGCCGGCGAGATCGACATGTCGGCTGGCTCGCCGAGCGTGGCCGTAGCGTCGGCCTTGGCCTCGTCTGCCTCGGCCTGGGCCCAGGCTTGTTCGAAGGTCAGGGGCTCGACGGGGTCGGAGGCAGCGTCCGAGTCGGCGGCGGCGTTGCCGGTCTCGTCCTCGTCGCTCGACACGTCACGCGGCGCGGGCTCGTCCCACCCCTCGTCCGGAGCCTCACCCTCGCTATACCACCATTCAAAGTTATCGATATCCATACGGGGCGCCCCTTAGGCCTCGCAAATAAACACTCGCTAGTCTTATACCCCCAGACGACACCGAAGCTCACCCGCGCCGGACACGAAAACCGTCACAACATTCGACGCTTTTCCTCGAATTCGAGATTTTCATCGAATGTTGTGATGGTTTGGGCGACTGGCCGGCAGCGCAATGTGACAAAGGGACTGCCCCTTTGTCACATTCTGTTAGAGTTGCAGGGATTGAATCCCGCTTATCAATGCGACATTGGAGTGACAACCTTGATCGCCGCAACCACGCCTAAAAGTAAGTCAACCGCCGCCGCGCTCTCCCCTGCGCGCACCAAGCTCTGCCTGGCGCTGCTCGTGCTGTTGGGGTTCTCGCTCGGCTGCTCCGAGTTCGTGGTCATCGGCATCGAAAGCGACCTGGCGACGGAACTCGGCGTATCACTTGCCACTGCGGGCCAGCTCATCAGCGTGTTCGCGCTGGTCTACGCCATCGCGACGCCGGTGCTTGCGCTCAGCACGGGGCGATTCCGCCGCTACCAGCTGCTCGTGTGCTACAGCATTATCTTTGTGCTCGGTAACTTGGTCATGGCGCTGGCTCCCAACTTTCAAGTGCTGTTCGCCTCGCGCATCATCCTGGGCTCCGTCTCGGGCGCACTGCTCGCCGTGGGTGTAACGTACATCCCTGAGCTTCTATCCCCGCAGCAAACTTCGCTTGCCATTTCGGTGGTATATGGTGCGTTTTCTGTGGCGATGGTCTTTGTCACTTCGATCGGCAAGTTTGTGGCCGACACGCTCGATTGGCACGTGGCCATGTACGGCACGCTAACCTTTGCCGTTTTGATCTGTGGAGCGCTCGTGGCGTTTATGCCGCGCGCCGGACAAACCGACGAGCCCGCCACCTTTCGCGAGCAGGCGGGTCTGCTACGCGAGCCGAGCATCATCACCGGCATGCTCATCTTTTTGTTTGGCGTGGGCTCGGTCTATGTGTTCTACGGCTACGTGACGCCTTATCTTGAGCAGGTGCTGGGCATGGGCACGGTCGAAGCCAGTACCACGCTTATGGCCTACGGCGTGTTCTGCCTAATCTCGAACATCCTGGGCGGATGGATCGATGCGCGCTTTGGCATGAAGGCGCTGCTTGTGACGTTTGTGCTGCAGGCGGCGGCATTGTTTGGGCTGTTTGCCGTAGGCGCTGCCATGCCGCTCGCACTTGTCTTTGTCTTTAGCCTGGCGATGCTCATGTACCTGTTCTCGGTCTCGTGCATCACGCACTTTATGGACGTGGCACGCAACCGCCATCCTAAGTCGATGGTACTCGCGAGTTCGGTTGAACCCATGGCGTTTAATGTCGGCATTTCGTTTGGCACCGCGGTGGGCGGCGCCGTGGTAAGCAGCATTGGCATTGCGTACGTGGGCGCAGTGGGCGCCGCATTCTCGCTTGTGGCCTGGGCACTCACGCTGGTGACGATTAAGTTGGCACGTTGGGAGCGCAAGCGGGCGAGGGCGCAGGCGTAGGCGTAAATGCGATACTCGAGCTCGATGATGGCGATCGAAAGGAAACCGCATATGCAACGTGTACTGTTTATCTGCCATGGGAACATCTGTCGCTCGACGATGTCTGAGTCCGTGTTTACCGAGCTGGTGTGCCGCGCTGGACGCGAGGCGGAGTTTGCCATTGATTCCGCTGCGACCTCGACCGAGGAGATCGGCAATCCGCCGCATCGTGGCACCGTTGCCAAGCTGCGTGAAGTCGGGATTCCTGTCGTTGCCCACCGTGCGCGCCAGGTGCGTCGCGCGGAGTATGGTGACTGGGACCACATTGTCTATATGGATGCCGAGAACGCGCGCGGTCTGCGTCGCATTTTTGGCAGCGATCCCGATAGCAAGATCTCGCGCCTGCTCGATTGGACCGATCGTCCCGGCGACGTGGCGGATCCCTGGTACACCGGCAACTTCGATGCCACCTACCGCGATGTGCTCGCCGGCTGCACCGCTATGCTCGAGCAGTTATAGGCAAGCGAGCACGCGGACGCACGTGCCACGCCATCGGCATAAAACGAGCGTGGATGATCTCCCACTTTGAGCGTTCAAGCGCGCTCTAAACGGGAGAAAATCCACGCTCGACTACTCGTCGACGATCTCGGCGAGCCAGACGTTCAGCGTATCGACCTCGGGGCAGCAGAACTTTGCCGTACCAGGCTCGTTGCCAGGCACGGTTCCGCCATAGCGCAGGATATCGATATAGGGAAAGCCCACATGGCAGGCCATGGCGCACATCTTGCCGCGGTCGCGGTCGAAGTCGAAGACGTCACCCGGCTTGTGCCCGTGATGGCAGCGGCATGTGCCCAGCTGGTCCACGCAGCTAATACGAATACGTGGGCGCCTGCCGCGCGGGGCACCGAGCGGCTTGTTCTCGTCCGCCGCCTCGGTGCTGCTCTCGTCGGCGTTACTCATGGTCAATCACATCCAGGCAGGCCTCGATGGGAAGGCCGGCGGACTTATCCTCCTGGTCGGCATTGCGCTCGATGAGCTCCGCTACCACACGCATGGCATCGCTCGTCGCGCACTGCAGGCTCCAACCTGCCATAACGCGGCCGACGAGCACTGCCGAGAACGTGTCGCCCGTGCCCGGGAAGTAGACCGGAATCAGCTCGAAGGGAATCGTAAAGTACTCCCCCGCCACATGGTCGTAACCGATGACGACATTCGCACCGTCGACCACAGCGCTCGTAATGACCACCGACTTGGCGCCCAGGACACGCACGGCATCCACAAGAGCACGGGCCTCGTCGGGCGTAATTTGCTCGGCGATAGGCGTATCGGTGAGCAGACAGGCCTCGGTGTAGTTGGGAACCGCGTAGTCGGCGCACTCGAGCAGGTGCCTCATGAGACCGATCGTGGACTCGGGCACGCCCGCATAGAGCTTGCCGTTATCGCCCATAATGGGGTCGACGAACACCTTGGTGCCCTTTTGCGCGCGGCGGTGGCAGAAGTCCGAAATGATGCGCGTCTCTTCCTCGGTCACGATAAAGCCGGTCGAGATAGCGTCGAACTCAAAGCCGAGCTCCTCCCAGACAGCGAGGCTTTGGCGCACATACTCGGTGGTGTCGTGGATGTAGAACTTGGGGTAGTTGAGCGTGTCGGAAACGAGCGCCGTCGGCAGGTTATGGATACGGTAGCCCATGTGCGACAGCACCGGCAGCATGGCGGAAAGCGCAACCTTGCCGTAACCGCACATATCGTTGATCAGCAGCAGCTGAGTGTTCTTCATGAGGGCCTCCCTTGGTTCGGGCACGGCGCAGCGGCGCCACAGTGCGACTAAGTGTAGCGCAGGGGACGTTGCAAGCGGAGGCGAGTGGCGCGACGGGCAAATTGTTGCGGAAAGGTTTCGGAAATGGGGGCATAGGCCTTGTGGCCATGCCCGACGATTGAACGTCAGATTGCCGCTTAGGAACGCTTGCAGCGTCGAGCCGTTACGCGGTTTGGTAAAACCGCGTAACCACTAGTTTGGTACCTTGACATTTATTTCTCACGCTCCTAGATTAGTTAGGCACAAAACAATTCATCTACCTAACTAAAGAAAGGAGCGAAGATTAGATATGTGTGTTGAACCACACGCCCATCCGCATGAACCCGGCGACGACCCCTCGCAGCCGGCAGACGAGCCCGAGACTCAGTCCAAGGAGGACCGTCTCGCCAAGAGAATCCTCCATGGGCTGGGGTTTTGCGGCCATTACATGCATTTTCACGGCGGCGGCATATCTGGCAAGGCGCCTATTGTCTGCCTGCTCGCCAAGCAGCCGACCGGCGAGCTGTCCCAACAGGAGCTCGGCATGCACTTCGACCTCAAGCCGGGATCCCTTTCCGAGATTCTGTCCAAGCTCGAACTGGGCGGTCTTATCGAGCGCAGTCGCAATCCCAAAGACCGTCGGCAGCTCACCATCCGCCTGACCGATGCGGGATGGGAAAAGGCCCGCGTTGAGCAGGCAGCCCGCATTCGCTTTAGAGAGCAGGCCTTTAGTGCCCTCACCCACGACGAGCGCGAGCAGCTCGCCGAAATGCTCGAGAAAATCCGTGTAACCTGGGAGGAACTGGATGATTAAAACCCTCATGGGCAGCATCCGCGACTATATGAAAGTCACTGTTGCCACGCCATTGCTCGTGCTTGGCGAGGTGCTCTGCGAGATGCTGATTCCATTTATCACCGCCAACCTGATCGATGCCATCAAAGACGGCGCCACCGTAGCCGAGATGCTTCCCACCGCGGGCTTTTTGGTGCTCATCGCGCTGACGTCGCTTGCTTTTGGCGCCGCTGCCGGCGTCACCTGCAGCCATGCGAGTTGCGGCTTCGCTAAGAACCTGCGTCACGACCTGTTCTACAAGATCCAGACGTTCAGCTTTGCCAACATCGATGAGTTCTCGAGCTCCTCGCTCGTCACGCGCCTGACCACCGATATCAACAACGTGCAGCAGGCCTTTATGATGATCATCCGTATCGCCGTGCGCGCGCCGCTGGTATTGATCTTCGCCTTTACCATGGCATTTATCATGGGCGGCAGCGTCGCCATGGTCTACCTGGTCATCATTCCGCTGCTGGGCTTTGGGCTGTTCTTTATTATCTTTAAGGTGCGCCCCATCTTCTCGCGCGTGTTCCACAAGTACGACGCCCTTAACGAGTCCGTCGAGGAAAACGTCACCGGCATGCGCGTAGTTAAGAGCTATGTGCGCGAAGACTTTGAGAAGGAGAAGTTCGCGACCGCTGCGCGCGACGTCCAGATGGACTTCACCCGCGCCGAGAAGCTGCTTGCCTTTAACAACCCCATGATGAACATCTGCGTCAACGGTGCGTTTGTCGTCATCATCTACCTGGGCTCCAAGCTCATCATCACGAGCCAGGGAACGCTGTTCGACGTGGGCCAGCTCTCCTCGATCTTTACCTATGGTTTCCAGATCCTCATGAGTCTGATGCAGCTGTCGATGATCTTTGTCATGGTGACCATGGCCGACGAATCGGCACACCGCATCACCGAGGTGCTGGCCGCCGAGCCCACGATCGCCGATCCCGCCGAGCCCGTGCTCGAGGTTGCCGACGGTTCCATCGACTTTGACCACGTGAGCTTTAAGTATTCCGCGCATGCGAAGCGCCAGGCGCTCGACGATATCGACCTGCACATTAAGAGCGGCGAGACCATCGGCATCATCGGCGGCACCGGCTCGGCCAAGTCCACGCTTGTAAACCTCATCGCCCGCCTGTACGACGCCACCGAAGGCACCGTGCGCGTGGGCGGCGTGGATGTGCGCGACTACGACTTGGACGCTCTGCGCCACCAAGTGGCCATGGTATTGCAGAAAAACGTGCTGTTTAGCGGCACCATCGCCGAGAACCTGCGTTGGGGCGACCCGAACGCCACCGACGAAGAGGTCCGCGAGGCGGCACATCTGGCCTGCGCCGATGAGTTTGTCGACGGCTTCCCCAAGGGCTACGACACCTGGATCGAACAGGGCGGCTCCAATGTTTCCGGCGGTCAGAAGCAGCGCCTGTGCATTGCACGCGCCCTGCTGCGTCGCCCCAAGATCTTGATCCTGGACGACTCCACCAGCGCCGTCGACACCAAGACCGACGCCAAGATCCGCGCAGGGCTGGCAAGCTATCTGCCCAACACGACCAAGCTCATCATCGCCCAGCGCATCAGCTCCGTGCAGGACGCAGACCGCATCATCGTCATGGAGGGCGGCCGTATCGCGCAGATCGGCAACCATGACGAGCTACTCAAGACGAGCGAGATCTACCGCGAGACCTTTACCTCGCAAAACAAGATGTCTGCCGAGGGCGAAGGGGCCGTCGAGGCCGACACCGAGGCATCCGCAACGCAAGCTCAGACTCAGGAAGGAGGCGAGGCACATGAGTAAGGCAACGACCGCCGAGCGCGCGCTCAACCGCAAGGGCGGCACCATGTCGCGCCTCATCAAGACGCTCTTTGGCTTCTATCCTGTGCTTTTGCCCCTCGTCGTCGCCGGCGTGGTGCTCTGCGCCATCATCAACTCCATCGGCGCGACCTTCCTGCAGAGCGCCCTGCAAATTATTGGCGAATCGTGGCAGTCGGGCGATTGGGAAGCCGCACAGCCCAAGATTCTGCAGCTCGTGACCACCCTCGCCTGCATCTACGGCGTCGGTGTCCTATCCTCGCTCTTCTGGAACCGCGCCATGGCTATCGTCACGCAGGGCTCGCTCGAGAAGCTGCGCGAGATGATGTTCAACCGCATGCAGGACCTGCCGATCCGCTACTTCGACACGCACCAGCGCGGCGATATCATGAGCCACTACACCAACGACATCGACACGCTGCGTCAGATGATCAGCCAGTCGCTGCCCAACCTGCTCATGACGATCATCATCATCGTCACGGTGTTCTTTATCATGCTGTACTACAGCGTGTGGATGTGCCTGGTCATCATCGCCGGCGTCGCCTTTATGACCTTTATGACCAAGCTGCTCGGCTCCAACTCCGCGCGCTTCTTTATTGCGCAGCAGACCGAGCTCGGCGCGGTCGAGGGCCATATCGAGGAAGTCATGAACGGCCAGAAGGTCGTCAAGGCATTCTGCCACGAGTCTGCCGCCGAGGCCGATTTTGACGAGCGCAACGAAAAGCTCTTCGAGGTCTCGCAAAAGGCCAACATGTACGCCAACATCCTCATGCCCATCCTTATGAACCTGGGCAACCTGCTCTACGTGCTGGTGGCCCTTGCCGGCGGCATTTTCCTGGCGCTGGGCGTGCCCAACCTGAGCATCTCGGGCATGGCGCTGTCCATCGCCGTCGTGGTGCCGTTCCTCAACATGACCAAGCAGTTCTGCGGACAGATCGGCCAGATCTCGCAGCAGATCAACGCCGTGGTCATGGGCCTGGCCGGCGCCGACCGCATCTTTGAGCTTATCGACGAGAAGCCCGAGGCCGACGAAGGCTACGTGACGCTCGTCAACGCGCAGGTCAACCCCGATACCTGGCAGCTCGAGGAGGCCGACCACCACACCGGCATGTGGGCATGGAAACATCCGCACCGCGCAACCGGCGAGATCGAGTACGTACCGCTGCGCGGCGACCTGGTCATGGACAACGTCGACTTTGGCTACACGCCCGACCACGAGGTGCTGCACGGCGTGTCCGTGTTTGCCAAGCCGGGCCAGAAGGTCGCGTTTGTCGGCGCCACCGGTGCCGGTAAGACGACCATCACCAACCTCATCAACCGCTTCTATGACATCGCCGACGGCAAGATTCGCTACGACGGCATCAACGTCAACAAGATTCGCAAGGCCGATCTGCGCCGCTCGCTGGGCGTCGTGCTGCAGGACGTGAACCTGTTCACCGGTACCGTGATGGACAACATCCGCTACGGCAATCTGGACGCCACTGACGAGGAGTGCATCGCGGCGGCCAAGCTCGCGGGCGCGGACGACTTTATCACCCGCCTGCCCGACGGCTACGACACCATGCTCACCGGCAACGGCGCCCAGCTGTCGCAGGGCCAGCGCCAGCTGATTTCGATCGCCCGCGCCGCCGTCGCCGATCCGCCGGCAATGATTCTGGACGAGGCCACGAGCTCCATCGACACCCGCACCGAGGCTATCGTGCAAGCGGGCATGGACAAGCTCATGGAGGGCCGCACGACGTTTGTCATCGCACATCGCCTGTCCACCGTGCGCAACTCCGACGCGATCATCTGCCTGGACCACGGCCGCATCATCGAGCGCGGTAACCACGACGAGCTTATCGCCAAGCGCGGGTACTACTACCAGCTCTACACTGGAGCGTTTGAGCTGGAGTAGGACCGGTTACTGACGGAGGGCGCCCCGGGGGCGGCGGGGTAATTCCTCCGTGCTCAAACATTCTCGCTTCGCTGCGAAACTGCGGGCGGAGGAAATACCCCGCCCGCCCCTGAACTGCACCCCAAAACTTGGACGGCTTAAATAAGAACTACGCCGCAAGGGAC
>CATZMG010000037.1 GCA_958421655.1 uncultured Collinsella sp. | reverse complement strand
TCACGAGCGGGGGCTCCTATCTTTTTAGTGCCCTCGGATTGGGTCATAGTGTCTGACTTTTGCCCCACCTGCGGCGCTGCCATTGTTGGTGCTGAGTGCCTTGTTTCCCGTCCCAAATGATCTACCCCGGGTCCCCGGTGGTTGCGGTGGGCATGTTTGGTTGGTGCCTGTTGATGGTCTGGTTATCGGGGAGGGCGGGCTCCGTTATAATCGCCTAGAACATTAAATGGAAACGGGACGGGAGCCATATATGCGCCAGGGTTTCGACAACGCGAAGTATATCGAGCTGCAGGCTGCTCACATTAAGGAGCGCATCTCGCAGTTTGGCGGCAAGCTCTATTTGGAGTTTGGCGGTAAGCTATTCGATGACTATCATGCGAGCCGCGTGCTACCGGGTTTTGAACCGGACAGCAAGTTCCGCATGCTCAAGAGCATCGCCGACGATGTCGAGGTTATCATCGCGATCAACGCGAACCACATCGAGAAAAACAAGGCTCGTGGTGACCTGGGCATTACCTATGACGAGGATGTGCTGCGCCTGGTTGACCTGTTCCGCGGCAACGGCTTTGCCGTCGCGGCTGTGGTCATCACCCAGTACGCTGGCCAGCCTGCTGCTGATGTGTTCCGCAACCGCCTGAACGCGCTCGGTATTCCCGCCAAGCTGCACTATCCCATCGAGGGGTATCCGCACGATGTCGATCTGATCGTGTCCGACGATGGCTACGGCAAGAACGAGTTTGTCGAGACCACGCGTCCGCTCGTCGTGGTCACCGCTCCCGGCCCCGGCTCAGGCAAGCTCGCCACTTGCCTCTCGCAGCTCTATCACGAGCACAAGCACGGCACCGCCGCCGGCTACGCCAAGTTCGAGACTTTCCCGGTCTGGAATCTGCCCCTCACGCATCCGGTCAACATCGCCTATGAGGCAGCAACGGCCGATCTCGACGATGCCAATATCATCGACTCCTTCCACTTGGAGGCCTACAACAAGACCACAGTCAACTACAACCGCGACGTCGAGGCCTTCCCGGTAGTCCGTGCCCTGATGGAAAAGATCCTGGGCAAGAGCCCCTACCAGAGCCCTACGGACATGGGCGTCAATATGGTCGGCTTTGCCATCACCGATGACGATGCCTGCCGCGACGCTTCCAAGATGGAGATCGTCCGCCGCTACTTTACCGCGGTCGAAAATGTGCGCCGTACCGGCGTGGGCGATGAGCAAGTCGACCGTCTCAAGATTATTATGAAGAAAGCCGGCATCGATAAGAACTACTCACCGGCGCGCTCGGCAGCCCTCACCAGGGAGCAGCTGACGGGTGGTCCCGTGGGTGCCATGGTCATGCCCGATGGCTCCGTGGTGACCGGCAAGACTTCCACGCGCCTGGGCGCCGCGAGCTCGCTCATCATGAATGCACTTAAGCATGTCTCGGGCGTCGACCTTGAGCTCGAGGTCATTAGCGATGAGGCGATCGAGCCCATCAGCAAGCTTAAGACGCATTTCCTGGGCAGTAAAAATCCGCGCCTCCACACCGATGAGACGCTCATGGCACTTTCGATTACCTCCGCCACGAGCGAGACGGCGGCTCGCGTCCTCTCGGGACTGGAGCAGCTGCGCGGCTGTGACGCCTTCTTTAGTGTGATCATCTCTCCGACGGATGAGACGGTGCTGCGCAAACTGGGTATCAACGTGTGCTGCGAGCCCAAGTTTGAGCGCCGCGGTTTCTTCCATCGCTAAGTTTGAAGCACCGCGGTAATTGCATTGCATTTTGGCCGTATCGGGTTAGCGCCCGGTACGGCTTTTTGATCAATAAAGCGCCTTTTTCGGCGAAAAATAGCCGTTTACCTGCCTAGAAACAATTTGAGCGGTATACAATAACCGTAACTGTTTCATCCTTAGCGGGATGCCGCATGATGGATATTACCTGCCATCGTGAGGTGTGTCGGTCGCGCACGGCGCGTTAGATGCTCGTGCTCGGTTTGAGGAGGCTGCTATGGCGGGCAAGGGTCGTGCGAGTGTCAACGATATGAAGCGTGTCGAGGTGCTGGTATTGATGGAGATCGACCAGCAAACCGAAGACAATGGCGGGCCGTATGGTTTCTCGCGCAAAACGCTTGCCGAGCGCGTGGGGGTTTCGCCGTATCGTGCCCGCGCCGCAATCGATCGCTTGGATTCCGAAGGCATGATTGATGTCGTCTCGCGTTATAGCGACGACGGCGGTCAGCTTGCAAATGGCATTTGCCTCACCGAACGTGGCGAGTGGTATCTTGAGGGCGTCCGTACCGGCATGCTCGTTCAAGAAATGCTTGAGGACGAGGTTTCTGATCGATAGCAGCATGTAACCCTTGCCATAGCGACGCCGCCTGGGAAACCGGGCGGCGTTTTGTTTCAAGATTGAGAAATGCAATCTCACGCGAGAAAAATTGCGAACGGTCCGCGGCGCGAGTATTACAATGAAGACCCGTAAGATGTGGATAAACAACTTCTACGGGAAGCGCAGGTAACTCAATATGACCAAGCATGTGTTCGTAACCGGTGGCGTGGTTTCGTCTCTGGGCAAGGGTATCACCGCGGCCTCGCTGGGCCGTCTGCTCAAGTCGCGTGGCTACAAAGTAACGATGCAGAAGGCTGATCCGTATCTGAACGTCGACCCCGGTACCATGAGCCCCTTCCAGCATGGTGAGGTCTTCGTTACCGAGGATGGTTACGAGTCCGACCTGGACCTGGGTCATTACGAGCGCTTTATTGATGAGAACCTGACCCGCGATTCCAACTTTACGACCGGCGCCATCTATAAGAGCTTGATCGCCCGCGAGCGTCGCGGCGACTTTTTGGGCGGTACCGTGCAGGTGATTCCTCACGTCACCAATGCCATTAAGGACAAGTTCCGCCGCATCGAGGAGCAGACCGGCTCAGATGTAGTCATCACCGAGCTGGGCGGCACGATCGGCGACATCGAGTCCCAACCGTTTGTCGAGGCCATCCGTCAGTACCGCAAGGAGGCCGGCCCCGAGAACGTCTGCTACATCCACGTGTCGCTCGTTCCCTATATCGCCGCCGCCCACGAGGTCAAGACCAAGCCCACGCAGCATTCCGTCAAGGAGCTCCGCAGCTTTGGCATCCAGCCCGATATCATCGTGCTGCGCTCCGACCACCATATCGATGACGCTATCCGCGGAAAGATCGCAAGCTTCTGCGACGTCGACACCGATTGTGTCTTTACCAACGAGGACTGCGCGAGCATTTACGATGTTCCGCAGCTGCTTGCCGAGCAGGACTTTGACCTGCGCATTTGCGAGCGCCTGGGTCTGGACCCGCGTGAGCGCGACATGAGCGAGTGGAACGAGTTCCTGCGCAAACAGAATCACGCCAACCATCACGCCGACAAGGTGAAGATCGCTGTCGTGGGCAAGTACACGCAGCTGCCCGATGCGTACCTGTCGGTTATCGAGGCCCTGCACCATGCGGGCGTCTTCTACGATCGCCATGTGGACGTCCAGCTGGTCGACGGCGAGAGCCTCGACGAGCAGAATGTCTCCGAGGTTCTGGGCGACGCCTCGGGCATCCTGGTCCCCGGCGGCTTTGGCAAGCGCGCCCTGGAGGGCAAGATCCTCGCGGCCGAGTTTGCCCGTGAGCACAAGATTCCGTATCTGGGCATTTGCCTGGGTATGCAGGTGGCCGTGTGCGAGTTCGCCCGCAACGTCGTCGGCCTTGCCGGCGCCAGCTCCTCCGAGTTCGATCCGGACGGCCCGTTTAGCGTCATCGATCTGATGAGCTCGCAGGAGGACGTGACCGAGAAGGGCGGCACCATGCGCCTGGGCGCCTATCCGTGTAAGCTCGCCGCCGATACCCTTGCTCGCGAGGCATATGGCGAGGAGCTCGTCTACGAGCGTCACCGTCATCGCTTTGAGTTCAACAACGCCTTCCGTGACCAGCTCGAGGACGCCGGCTTGGTTATCTCGGGTCTGTCGCCCGACGAGCGCCTGGTCGAGATGGTCGAGCTGCCGCGCGACGTGCATCCGTGGTATGTGGCAACCCAGGCTCATCCCGAGTTCAAGAGCCGCCCGACCAACCCGCAGCCGCTGTTCCGCGAGTTCGTGCGCGCTTCGATCGGCCAGCACGAGGGTGTCGACCGTCTGCAGGTGACGCCCATGAACCTCGCTACGGACTAAGGGTGCCGGCGAATAAGGAACATACCGAAGCTACTCCCTCGTCGCTCGCCGTGGCGGCGGGGGAGTATCTCGATTACCTCGCGGTCGAGCGGGGTTTGGCGCGCAACACGATTGCGGCCTATCGTCGTGACCTGACGACGTACTGCGCCTATCTGGAGCGGGCGGGTATTGTGTCTTTTGAAGAGGTGACCCGTCAGGTCGTGGAGGGCTTTGTCGCCGACCGTCGCGATGGGGGCTATTCGGATGCCTCGGTGGAGCGTGCGCTTGCGGCCGTGAAGGGCCTGCATGCCTTTTTGGTGCGCGATGGGGCTGTGGCCCAAAATCCAACGGCGGCGTTGCGCCTGCCTAAAAAGGCTGAGCGTTTGCCGGAGTATCTATCGGTGGAGGATGTCTCGGCGCTGCTCGATCAAGACTTCCCCGAGGGCGAGATGGGCTTGCGCGACCATGCCATCTTGGAAGTGCTCTACGGATGCGGTTTGCGTGTGAGCGAGTTGGTGGGGCTCGATGTGGGCGATATCCATATCGACGATGGCTTTGTGCTCGTTCGTGGTAAGGGCTCGAAGGAACGCCTGTCCCCGCTGGTAGGAAGCGCGGCGCGAGCTCTGACGCTTTATGTAACTGAGGGGCGTTCTCGCTTGGCGGCCCATGCCCGCGGAACCGAGACCTCGGCGGTCTTTTTAAATAAGAACGGCCGCCGTCTGTCGCGCCAGGGCATCCATGCCATCTGTGAGCGCTACGGGCGCCAGGTGGGACTGGTGGGGCTCCATCCCCATACGCTGCGTCACTCCTTTGCCACCCATATGCTTGCGGGCGGCGCAGACCTCCGTGTGCTACAGGAGATCTTGGGACATGCCGATATATCGACCACGCAGGTCTACACGCATGTCGATCGTACGCAACTGACCGAGGTCTATCTGGCGGCGCATCCGCTGGCACATCGCTAGCACCTCGCTGACCTGCATATTTATAAATATTAAAGGGGACGGGCCCCAGATTGCCGAGACGCACTTTTGCGCGCATGGGCAATCTGGGACCCGTCCCATTTTTCGCCAGACACCGACGCGGTGGTGGGCCGTGTGTGTCGTGGGTGGGGGAGTTTGGGGGCGATGTGAACGGCGTGTAAAGGGACGTAAAAATCGCCTCAAGGTCAACTTGAAGGTTGAGGTTCGCGGGCGTGGTTCTACAGGTGGCATCACGCCTTTGCTGCAAACACAACATATTGTGTTCTCGAACATATGCTCGGGGGTGTTTTACAACATATTGAGGGTGGAGTGGTGGGGCGGGGTGGGGGAAGGGGTGGGGAAAGGTGTTGAAAAATGGGGCGGTTCCCCATATTATTGATGACGTCGACAGGCGGGGTGGTTCCCCGCGTACGTGCCATCTGAGTAACCGAGGGGAGGGCGCACATGGGAATGACGGGTGCATACGAGCGCAATCTCGATGCAAAAGGTCGTCTGTCCCTGCCTGCACCCCTTCGCGAGGAGCTTGGAGAGCACGTTCGCGTGTTCAAAGCCCTGGATGTCGATGCTCTGTACGTGTTCTCTGCCGAGGCCTTCGATAAGTGGGTCGAAGGACTCTTCGCGGGTCGTGAGGGCCACGAGGGTTTTAACCCGCGTGACATCAACGACCAGAAGCTCATGAGGGCGATCAACAAGCGCACCACGTCGATGGACGTGGACAGCGCCGGTCGTATCGGTCTTTCCGAGTCTCTCCGCAAGCAGGCGAACCTCGACCGCGAGGTCACGGTTGTGGGCAACTACGACCACCTTGAGGTTTGGGATCGCGCCGCGGCCGATGAGGACGATGACGATGAGGCCCTGCTGGACCTCTTCTTCTCGTAAGGGCAAGGCACGGGTAACGGATGGAGCGTGGGATCTTGACACAAGAATATCGGCATGAACCTGTCATGCTCGGCGAAGTGCTTGAGTCGCTGCGGCTAAAGAGCGGCTCCGTTGTCTGCGATTGCACCCTTGGCGGTGCCGGCCATTCGGTAAAGATGGCCGCGCAGGTGGGGGAGACGGGCCTTTTGCTCGGCGTCGATCAGGACGACATGGCCCTCGAGGCCGCTGGCGCCCGTCTGGACCGCGAGGTTCCCGGCGTTCCGCACCAGCTGCTGAAGGGCAACTTCGGCGACTTGGACGAGCTGCTTTGCTCGGCCGAGGTGCCCGGGGTCGATGGCTTCCTGTTCGATTTGGGCGTTTCGTCACCGCAACTCGATATCCCTGGCAGGGGCTTTTCGTATAACGAGGACGCCCCATTGGACATGCGGATGGATCCGGGTAATAACACCTTAAACGCAGCTGAGGTCATCAACACCTATAACGAACACGACCTCGCCCGGATTCTACGCGTCTACGGCGAAGAGAAGTTCGCCTCGCAGATCGCGCGCGAGATCGTGCGCCGCCGCGAGCAAGAACCGATCGAAACCACCGGCCAATTTGTCGAGATCATCAAGGCGGGTATCCCGGCTGCCGCTCGTCGGCATGGTGGACACCCGGCCAAGAAAAGTTTCCAGGCCATTCGCATCGAGGTCAATCACGAGCTCGATGTGCTCGAACGAGGGCTTGATGCCGCCACCAGGTGGCTCAACCCGGGCGGACGTATCTGCGTCATCTCGTATCACTCGCTCGAGGACCGTATCGTAAAGAACCACTTTAAGGAGATGAGCCAGGGGTGCACGTGTCCGCCGGAGATTCCGGTGTGCGTGTGCGGCAACGTGCCGATACTCAAGGTCATCACCCGCAAACCCTTGGTTGCCCAGCCTGATGAGGTTGAGCGCAACCCTCGGGCGAGATCAGCCAAAATCCGCGTGGCGCAGCGTCTGTAGGCGCGACCGCGCGATATTGGACCTCCCGCTCGCACCATAAACGAAGCTTAAACACACTACCAACGTACTCGGGATGGGAGGCGGCATATCATGGGCTACAACACTTCAAGCGCAGCACTCGCCTATGATATGAACGCCATGCCCGCCTATCGTGAGACGCCGCAGGCCCCCGTTGCTCCCCGTGAGCAGCGCACGCCGCGCTTTGATGTCTACACGGGCGCGGGCCGTCAGGCAAACCAGGCGGTAAGCCCGGTTTTCATGAGCGTTCTTAAAACGTTTTGCATCATTGCGGCTATCTTCATGACGATCGGCGTCGCCCGCGTGGCGCTCGCCGGCGTTACGGCCCAGGTGCTCAACAGCAACGCCGAGCTTACCAACACGCTCGAAAAAGCGACCGATGAGAGCTCCGACCTGGAGGTCATGCATTCGGTCTATGGCGCCGACACGCGCATTCGCGACCTTGCGGGCGCTTATGGCATGGTGGAGCCCAGCGAGAGCGTTACACTTGACTTTTCGCAGGATGCAGCCGCGGGCGCCAACGCGACCGCGACCGCTCAGTAGCAAGACGGTAGCTGAGTATGACAAATGACTATCGCCGCGGTTCCGATGGGGGCCGCGGTTCTGGACGTCCCTCGTCGCGGGGACGTTCTGGTTATCAAGGAACGGGTCGGCAATCTTACAACGCCGGGCAGTCCCGTGGCAACGACCCGGCGTCGCGACTTCGCGGCTCGGACGGCCCTCAAATGCATAACACCAGGTCGCGCAAGAGTTCGTCGACCGAATGGCTCACAGGCACGCCTCTGCCTCGCCGCAAAGCCATCATGGGCTTCATCGGGCTTGGTTTGGGCTTGGGCGTCTTTCGCCTTGCCGACTATCAAATTGTCGAAGCCGATAAACTGCGCGAGCGTGCCGATGCGCGCCGCCTGCTTGCACAGACCCTCTATGCCAAACGCGGCACCATCTACGACCGCAACGGTAACGTGCTGGCGTCGTCGGTCGAATGTCGCAACATCGCCGTGAACCCGCAGCTTGTCGAGGATGTTGACAAGACGGTGTCGGCGCTGGTCAAGGCAACTGGAATCGATAAAAAGACCTGCCGCAAGCTCGTCGAGTCCGATGGCACCTGGGTGTATATCAAGCGCCAGGTGGACGAAGACGATGCTGCGGCGCTGGAGAAGAAGAACCTGCCCGGCGTGCTTTTTGAGCAGGCCATGAAGCGCGTATATCCATACGGCAATCTGGCATCGCAGGTGCTGGGTGTAGTGAATGTAGACAACGACGGCTTGACGGGTCTCGAAAAGCAATACAACAAGCTTCTGACCGGCACGAATGGTACCCTCGTGCGCGAGCGCGCGAGGGACGGCAGCTATATCGCGGGCGGTGCCTATAAAAAGGTGGCTGCGGTCGACGGCGTTGACATCGTGACGACGCTCGACGTCAATATGCAGCGAGCGGCTGAGGATGCTTTGGCGGAGGCTGTCGAGAAGACAAAGGCCAAGAACGGCTCGGCTTTGGTCACCGACCCCACGACTGGTGAAATTCTCGCCGCCTGCTCGTACCCGACCTACGACCAGACCAATCTGGAAAACGCCAAGACCGAGGATATGAACTTGCGCCTGGTCACCGACGCCTACGAGCCCGGCTCGGTCTTTAAGACGCTCGTGGCGGGCGCCGGCTTCGACTTGGGCGTCGTGCGATCGAGTACGTCGTTTGAGGTGCCGGCGAGCATCAAGGTGGGTGACGATACCGTCACCGATGCCGACAAGCGCGACTATGCCATGACCATGGATGTGCGCGAGATGATGCGCCGTTCGTCCAACGTGGGCTTTGTCCTGGTGGGGCGCAAGATCGGTGCGGATGACTTTGCCGCCTATGTGGACAAGTGGGGCATAGGTCACAGCTCCGGTGTCGATTTTCCGGGCGAGAGCCTGGGCATCGTCAAGGAGCGTGACCAGTATGACGGCGCCACGCTGGGTTCGATGAGCTTTGGACAGGCGCTGTCCGTCTCGCCGATTGAGATCGCACGTGCCGTGGGCGGCATCGCCAACGGCGGCGTGATGATGACCCCGCACTTCTATAAGTCCAGCAAAGGCGACGAGAAGGACTGGGGCGAAGGCGAGCGCGCGATTTCGGAGGACGCCGCATCCCAGGTGACATCGTGCATGCAGACGGTCGTGTCCGAGGGAACGGGCGTTGGCGGCGCGGTTGACGGCTATGACGTGGCGGGTAAGACCGGTACGGCCGAACGAGCCGACGAGAACGGCGGCTACCTCAAGGAGAACTACATGTCGTCCTTTATGGGCTTTGCACCGGCACAATCGCCCAAGGTGCTGTGCTATATCACGCTCGACGGAACGCCGAGCGGCTCAGATGCCGCTGCGGTGCCGTTCCAGTCCATTATGGCCAACGCGCTCGACGTGCTGTGTATCCCGCGCACGAAGTAGGGGGTTACAATCTTTGGGGCGTGGTTTGTTGTCCCATATGAGGGGTGTTCACATGCCCTGCACCACGCATGCGCGGCGCTGGGATACAATACGCCGATAGCATTATTAGGTTTACAGGGGAGCTGCAATGATAGAGATCGCCGTCAACAACCTCGTGGCCGCAACAGGGGCCCGAACCGTGACGGGAGAAGCCGATCGGGTATGCCGCGGGTGCGTTATCGACTCGCGCCAGGTCGAGGAAGGGACAATTTTCGTCGCCTTTCCCGGTGAAAACGTCGACGGCAATGATTTTGCTTCCCGTGCCGTCCAGTCGGGTGCCGGCGCCGTCGTGATGACGCGTGAGCCCGAGGCCGAGCTGGTCTCGCTGGCGCAGGACAAAGGATGCGCCATCCTGCTGACCGATGATCCCGAGGAGTTTCTGCTGCGTTTGGCGCACGCGTATCGCCTGGAGCTTGGCTGCCTGGTCGTTGGCATTACCGGTTCCATCGGCAAGACGACGACCAAGGACGTGCTAGCCGCTGTGCTCGCCAAGCGCTATCGTGTCTGGGCCACCAAGGGCAATTTCAATAACCTGATCGGCATGCCGCTCACGGTGCTTTCCGCTCCGGCCGATACCGAGGTCCTGGTGCTCGAGATGGGCATGAACCATTTCCACGAGATCGAGCGCCTTTCCCAGTCCGCCAATCCCAACTTTGCCATCGTGAGCAAGATCGGCACCTCTCATATCGGTATTTTGGGCAGCCGCGAGAACATCGCCCGCGCCAAGTCCGAGATCGTCCAGGGTATGTGCGCCGCCGGCGACTATTTGCCGCTGCTGGTTTTGGGTGGCGAGGACGACTTTACGCCGTTCATTCGCGATACGTTCGCCCAGCCTGCTGGTATCGACGTGATGCTGGCCGGCGTCTCGGACGACGATGAGGTCCGTGCCCGCGACATTCGTGTTGATGACGAGGGACGTCCGGTCTTTACGCTCGATTTTGGCCAGGGTGAGACGATCGATACCATGCTTGCCATCCCCGGCGTGCAGTCCGTTCCTAATGCCGTTAAGGCCGCCGCGGTTTCCTATCGCCTGGGCGTGACGCCCGAGCAGATCGATGCTGCTTTTAGGGGCCTCACGATCACCGGTCACCGCCAGGAGATCAAGCGCGCCAAGAGCGGTGCCCGCGTCATCGACGATTCCTATAACGCCAGTGCCGAATCCATGGCTGCTGGCCTCGATCTACTGTGCTCGCTTTCGTGCACGGGGTCTCGCATGGCGATCCTGGGCGAGATGGGCGAGATGGGCGATGAGGCTCCTCGCATGCATGAGCTCGTGGGCGCCTATGCCGCCGCCAAGAAGCTCGACATGCTGGCGTGCGTGGGTGGTGAGCTGGCCCAGCTTATGGCCGATGCCGCGCGCATGATGGGTATGGACGAGGACCGCATCCAGGTGTTCTCCGATTATCAGCAGGTGCTCGACCGCATGGGCGGCGCGCTTGAAAAACATGATGTTGTACTGGTCAAGGGTTCCCGCTTTGTTGAGCTCGACCGCTTTGTGGAAGGTGTGTGCTAGCCCATGTTCGGCAATCCCTCGTATCCAACGTATCAGGCTTTTTTGGGGCTTGGCATCGCCGCTGCCATTGCGCTGCTGCTCATGCCGTGGTGGATCAAGCTGCTCAAGGTCGAGGGTATCGGCCAGCAGGTTCGTGCCGACGGCCCCAAGCGTCATTTGGTTAAGCAGGGAACGCCCACCATGGGTGGCGTTGTCATCCTCGTCGCGATCTCGCTGACCTGTCTGCTGATGGGCAAGCTCACCACCGAGCTCGTGCTCGTGCTGCTCGCCACGCTGGCGACCGGCGTGCTGGGCCTGATCGACGACCTGACCTCCGTTACGCATGGGCGCTCGCTCGGTCTGACGCCCCATGCCAAGATGATCGGCCTAACCATTATCTGTGTCACCTTTACGGTACTTGCCGTTAACTGGTGCGGCCTCGCCCCCGAGATTCGTTTTCCCGGTGGGTTGACGATCGACCTTGGCGTGCTTTCGACCACTATCTGCGGCCTTTCGTTCCCGTGGCTCTACATTGTCTTTTGCTGGCTGATGATCGCCGGTCTTTCTAATGCCGTGAACCTGACCGATGGCCTTGACGGTCTTGCTGGCGGCACCTCTATGATTGCCATGCTCGCCATGGCTGCCATGGCGTTTTTGCACGGAGACGTGAACCTGTCCATCTTCTGCACCGCGTGTGCCGGTGCCTGCTTGGGCTTTCTGTGGTTCAACTGCTACCCGGCGAGCATCTTTATGGGCGATACCGGCTCGCTTGCCCTGGGCGCCGCGTTTGCCTGCACGTCCATCATGACCAACACCGAGGTCGTCTCCCTCATCATCGGCGGCCTGTTTATCGTTGAGACCCTGTCGGTCATGATTCAGGTTGTCTACTTCCACTTTACGCACAAGCGCGTCTTCCTTATGGCGCCCATCCATCATCATTTCGAAAAGAAGGGCTGGGCCGAGACCAAGGTCGTCATCCGTTTTTGGATTATCGCTGCGGCCTTTGGTGCCGTTGGCCTTGCCCTGTTCTTCCAGTTGGGATAGTGGTCTTTCATGCCTCTTGCTGATGTCTTTAGCCTGCTCGTTTTGGGTCAGGGCAAATCCGGTCTCGATGTCGCCCGCTGGGCGCTGGCACATCCCGAGCGCGTAAGCGCCGTTACCGTGTATGGCGGCGGCACCTCTGAGCCCAATGACGCCACGCGTGCGCTCGAGGCTGCTGGTGCGTCGTTTGTCTATGGGACCGAACAGGTCGAGGGCGCCTATGACGTATGCGTGACGTGCCCGGGCATCTCGGAGTTCTCGGGCTTCTTTAAGGCCGGGCGCGAGCATGCCGCCCAGATTATGGGTGAGCCCGAGTTTGCCTATCGCCTGTCGCCCGATAACTGGATTGCCATCACGGGCACCAACGGCAAGACGACCACCACGTCGCTGACTGATTATCTGCTCAAGGCTGCCGGCGAGGCCAGCGTTGCTGTCGGCAATATCGGCGAGCCGCCGGTCAACGAGATTGACGGCCGAGCCCACAACGAGTGGTTTGTGGCTGAGCTCTCGAGCTATCAGATTGCTACGACCACCGAGCTCCACCCCCGCGTGGCGGTTCTGCTCAACATTACTCCCGACCACTTGGGCTGGCATAAGAGCCATAAGAACTATGCGCTTGCCAAGGTCAAACTGTTTGACAATATGGTCGATGACGATCTGGTGGTTGTCGACGTCGAAGACGCCGGCATTCACGAGTTCGATGAGTACATCTACACGCCGGGTCGTCGCATCTGCAAGGTTGCCTTTGACGAGCCTGAGGGCGAGGATGCCGCCTTTGTGCGCGATGGCAAGATGATCGTGCGTCTGAAAGGCGTCGAGACCCCGCTCATCGCTACATCCGAGCTCAAGATCTCGGGCCATCACAATGTTATCAATGCCCTGTGCGCTGCCACGGCTGCCTTGGCGGTCGGTGCCGATGTCGATGGTGTCTGCCGCGGTCTTGCCTCGTTCCAGCCGCTCGAGCACCGCGTGGAGCCGTGTGGCGAGATTGACGGCGTGCGCTACGTCAACGATTCCAAGGCGACCAACACCGATGCGGTCGAGAAGGCGCTGACGGCATTTCCCGATGACGACGTGATCTTGCTGCTCGGCGGCCACGATAAGGGCACGCCGCTCACGGACTTCGCGCGCGTCGTTATGGACAACGTGCGCTCGGTCGTCTGCTTTGGCGATGCGCGCGAGCGCTTCACCGCCGCTATGGACGAGGCCGATGTCGATGGCGATGTGGATATCGCCCAGGCGGATGACCTACGCGACGCCGTGGACGTCGCCCGTTCGCTGTCGAGCCGTGGTGACGTGATCTTACTTTCTCCTGCCTGCTCTTCGTTCGATGAGTTCTCGGGCTATGAGGAGCGCGGCCGCGTGTTTAAGGACTACGTGGCTCAGCTTGCCGCTACAGCGAAATCACAAATGGAATAGGGGTTGCGGTGAGAGAGGAGAGCCCCCGACAAGGTATGAGGAGGCCCGACTCGGACCGTGCTTCCTCACGTCGCACCACACCGCGTTCCAGCCGCGGCGGGCAGTCGTTTAGCGAACGCTATATTGCCGGCGTTCCCGCCCGTATCATGCGCCCCCGTTTGATATTCATGGCCTGCTTGTTTACCTTGGTATGCTTTGGCCTGCTGATGGTGTACTCGGCGTCTTCGGTCGAGGCGCTGCACGAGAATGGCTCGGCGACGTTTTTTCTGGGTCGACAGGCCGCGTTTGCCGTGGTCGGTGTTCTGGCGCTGATTGCCATCGTGCGCGTTTTGCCGGACAGATGGTTTGGGGAGGATGTGCTCAGGATCTTCCTCATAGGCATGATAGGGCTACTGTTTTTGGTGTTCTTGGTGGGCAGCGGCAGCCGTGGCGCCACGCGCTGGCTCAACATCGCCGGCATTCAGTTCCAGCCTTCCGAGTTTTTAAAGCCATTTGCCATTGCGTATTCGGCCATCATGCTTGATCGCTTCTTTTCGCCCGGTGGCAACATCAACGAATTCCTTCGCAAGATGGGCATCTACCTGGGCATTTCGCTCTTTCTGATCTTTATCCAGCCCGATTTCGGTACTGTCCTGATCATCCTGTTGACCCTCATGTGCATGGCGTTGTTTGCGGGTCTCGACCCCAGATTTATCATCGGCGTGCTAATCTTCGGCATTCTCGTGATCGTGATTGCGCTTGTCGCAGAGCCGTACCGTATGGTGCGTATTCAGGTTGCCTTGAACCCTTGGGCCGACGAGTATGGTGACGGCTATCAGGCCACGCTTGCCATTATGGCCTTTGCCTCGGGCGGTCTGTTCGGCCGTGGCATCGGCAACTCAACCATGAAGTACTCGTATCTGCCCGAGGCACACAACGACTACATTTTGGCCATCATTGGCGAGGAAGTCGGTTTTGTCGGAACCGTGCTGTTCTTCTTGGTGTTTGCGATGCTGATCTACTCGGCGTTTCGCATTGCCGAGCAGGCGACCGATCGCCGGGGCGCGCTTATGGCGTCTGGCTCCGCGGTCATTCTCGCAGTGCAGTTTTTGATTAACGCGCTGGGCATCCTCAACGTGTTTCCCATGACAGGCAAACCGTTGCCGTTTATTAGCTACGGCGGTTCGTCGATTATTGTGTCGCTTATGCTTGCCGGGTTGATTCTGCGCGTTTCGTACGAGAGCGCCCGCCGCGATGAGTATGACCGCCGCCGTGAGAGCTTTGCCGTTATGGACGAGAGCACCGCCGGCGTGGCCCATGTGCGCGGTGAACGACCTTCGCGTAGCGGTTTTACCGTTCTGGATGGTTCTGCATCCGAGCCGGCAGCCCGTCCACGCCCGCGAACGGCTCCGCAAGGTCGTCCGCAGCGCCCCAGCCCTCGCAACGCGGGCGGCGGATATAATCGAATCGATTTGAACTCGGACCCGTCGGCACGTCTGCGCACCGACGACCAGGGACCGCGTGTACGAAGGGACTACCATGACCGATAAAATGACCGTTGCTATTGCAGCCGGCGGCACGGCAGGACACATCAACCCCGCGCTCGCCTTGGCCGAAGAGCTGCGTGACCGTGGGCACCGCGTTGTGTTCGTGGGCCAGTCGCGCAAGCTCGAGGGTCGTCTGGTCCCCGAGGCTGGGTTTGATTTTGTGCCCATTACGGTCACGGGCTTCGACCGCTCCCGCCCTTGGACGGCGCTGACCTCGCTGTGGCGTGTCAACAAGGCCAAGCGTGCGATCGCCAGTCATTTCTCAAAGGTCGGCAAGCCCGATGCCGCCATCGGTTTTGGTGCCTATGTCGAGGTTCCGCTGCTGGGGTGGTGCAAGGACGCAGGCGTGCCGTATCTGCTGCATGAGCAGAACTCTGTTCCGGGCCTGGCCAACAAGATGATGAACTCCCACGCCGCCCGCGTGTGCATCTCGGTGCCGGCAGCGCGCTCGGTCTTTGAGCGCGAAGGTGACCCTGACCACGTGCTCATGACCGGCAATCCCGTACGTCGCTCGGTGATCGAGGGAGATCGCGCTCGCGGCCGCAAGGCACTTGGCGTTCCCGAGGACGCTACGCTGCTGCTCGTCTTTGGCGGTTCACTTGGCGCCCAGCACCTCAACGAGCGCGTGGCTTCGCTCAAAAACGAGCTGCTTTCGCGCAAGAACCTCTATGTGTTGCATTCGACGGGTGCCGACGGCTTTGAGGAGACCGAGCGCGCTTTGGCGCTGACGCCCGAGGAGGCGAAGCGTTACCGCGTCCAGCCTTACATCGACAACATGGGCGATATGCTGGCTGCTGCCGATTTGGTGCTCTCGCGTTCGGGCGCATCGAGCGTGGCCGAGATCGCTGCGCTCGCCGTGCCTTCGGTGCTCGTGCCGTATCCGCATGCGACGGCCGACCACCAAACCACCAATGCTCGTTATCTGGTCGACGCCGGGGCCGGCGTGCTCTGCGCCGATGCCGATATCGACGGTTCTGCCTTTGCCGATGAGCTGCTGCACCTGGTCGATGACGCGGCGGCGCGCGACGCCATGCGTCAGGCGGCGCGTGGTCTGGCTCAGGATAGGGCCGCCGCTCTTCTGGCGGATGCGGTAGAGGGTTTGCGTTAGTTAGACGGGATATCGTCGGTCGCCCTCGCGCTGATGCGGTAGGTGCGGTACAGTTAACGGGTTACAGGCAGTGTTTACGCAAGGAGTACACGAGCACATGGCTGATTCCCAGACTGCAACCTCCGCGCCCGAGTTTAAGAGCGCCCACTTTATCGGTATCGGCGGCGCCGGCATGAGCGGCATCGCCCTTGTTCTGCACGAGCGCGGTTATGCCGTTACCGGCTCCGACCTTAAGACGTCACGTTATATCCGCCAGCTTACCCGCGCTGGTGTGAAGGTGCATGTGGGCCATGAGGCCGCCACGATCGACGAGGTCAAGCCCGACGTGGTTGTTGTCTCCACCGCTATTCCGGAGTCCAACCCTGAACTCGTGCGCGCTCGCGAGCTTGGTATTCCCGTGTGGCCCCGTGCCAAGATGCTCTCTGCTTTGGGCCACGGCTACACCACCGTCGCTGTTGCCGGCACGCATGGCAAGACCACCACGTCTTCGATGTGCGCCACCATGCTCGACCGCATGGGTCTGGATCCGAGCTTCTTGATCGGCGGCATCGTCGAGGGCTATGACACGAACGGCAAGAACGGCTCGGGCGACTACTTTGTCGCCGAGGCCGACGAGTCCGACAGCTCCTTCCTGTTCCTGAACCCCAACGTGGTCATTGTGACCAACGTCGAGGCCGACCATCTCGATCACTACTCGGGTATCGAGGAGATCGAGGCAACTTTCGCCAAATTCATGAGCCTGGTGGGCGAGGACGGCACCGTCATCGTCTGCGGTGAGGACCCGCATCTGGTCGAGCTCGCCAAGTCGACGGGTCGTCACGTGCTTTCCTACGGCTTTGCCGAGAGCAACGACATCGTCTGCATGCACCCGGATGTCAAGGGCATCCAGAGCGACTTTATCGTTCGCTTTGAGGACGGCACTGAACACGCTGTGGAGATCAAGAGCAATCCCGGTCGCCACAACATGCTCAACGCCACGGCGGTGCTCACCGTCGCCCATGTCCTGGGCCTTGACATCGACGCCGCCGCCAAGGCGCTCTCGAGCTTTGAGGGCGTCCGCCGTCGCTTTACCCACGTGGGCGATATCGATGGCATCACCGTGGTCGATGATTACGGCCATCACCCCACCGAGATCAAGGCGACGCTTGCTGCTGCTTCGTCGCTGGGCTACAAGCATGTCGACGTCGTGTTCCAGCCGCACCGTTATTCGCGCCTGCAGGCCCTGTGCGACGACTTTGCCGACGCATTTGCCAATGCCGATAAACTGCTGCTGATTGATGTGTTCTCGGCTGGCGAGATGCCCATTCCGGGTGTCACCTCTAAGATGCTCGCCGATACCGTGCGCGCCAAGCATCCTGGCAAGGAGGTCGTGTACTGCTCCAGCCGTCTTGAGCTCAATCAGGAGCTCGAGCAGATGGTGGGCGCGGGCGACCTGCTGCTCACTATGGGTGCCGGTGACGTTACGACCGTCGGCCCCGAGTTCATTGAGTATCTGACTGCCAAGAAAGACGCTTAAGTCTAATGGGTTTGTTTAACGCCGTCATGGCGCTCTCGGGCATGATCGACACGGATGTGATCGAGGACGAGCGCCTTGCGCGTCATACGAGTTATCGTATCGGCGGCAAGGCCGACCTCTTTGTTACGTGCCATAGCTATCATGCCCTCCGCCGCGCCGTGGCGGTGCTCGATCGCGAGCAGGTGCCGTGGGTCATCATCGGCAAGGGCTCCAATCTGCTGGTTGCCGATGGCGGTTATCGCGGCGCCGTCATTTCGCTCGGACGTGAGTTTCAGCGCACGGTTGTTGCCGATGACGGTTGTACGCTGACGGTCGGTGCGGGCGTGATGTTTGCGCGCCTGGTCAACGATGCCCTGTCGCGTAGCCTCTCGGGCCTTGAGTTTGCCGTTGGCATCCCTGGCTCGGTTGGCGGTGCGATATCTATGAATGCCGGCACACGGACCGAGTGGATTGGCTCGCTGGTTGAGGATGTCGTAACGTTTGACCCGGCATCCGGTATCAAGCATTATGCGGGGTCCGAGATCACTTGGGGCTACCGCGAATGTAGCCTTCCCCGCAATGAGATTATCCTCGAGTGCGTGCTCAAGCTTAAACCGGCGCCCAAGGCCGACATTCGCGAGCGCATGGAGCGGTACCTGACGAGGCGCAAGCGTACGCAGCCCATGGGTCGCGCATCCTGCGGGTCGGTCTTTCGCAACCCGCCCGATGCGAGTGTGGGCAAGCTTATCGAGGATTGTGGATTAAAGGGTTTTTCGATTGGCGGCGCGGAAGTTTCGCCCGTTCACGCTAATTTTATCGTTAATAACGGAACTGCCTCGGCCGATGACGTTGCCGCGGTTATCAGACATGTGCACGGAAAGGTGAGGGAGGCGTATGGCATCGAGCTCAGACCGGAAGTTAAATTCCTCGGCTTCTAGAGCATCGAAACCCACCTTCCGCCGCGCCGGAGGGCGTTCCGGCGCGCCTGCCAAACCTCAACGCAATACCGTCGCGCACTCTAAGTCTGTCGGGCATGCTCGACAGACCAGTCGTCCGGTTGTCGGCTCGCAGCTCGGCAATCGTCCGGCCGCAAAAAAGTCCTCGCGTCCCTCGGTGACGTCAAAGCCTGTTATGGGCGCCAAACCTGCCCGTCCCATGGCAACTCCTAAGCCCTCGACGGGAACTAAAGCGCCGCGTCCGGGTCGCACGCTGGGCGCATCGAAACCGCGCTCGCTGACATCGGTGCCGGCTACCGCCAAGAAGCCTTCGGGTAAAAAAGGCGTCAACCCGTTGTCTTCACTTGGGGCGATGGCAAATAAAACGTCAGACGCCGCTTCTCTCGTTACAGGCAAAGGCAAAATCGTGGGCGGCGTTCTGGCCGTCTTGGCCGTGCTCGTCGTCGTTGCCGTCGTGGTGATCAACTCTGGATTGTTTACCGCCACTGATATTCAGATTCAAGGCAGCGAGCATGTGACGAAGCACGATGCTATCCAGCTGATCGATTTGCCCGAGGGAACGTCGCTTTTTAACGTCGATCCTGACCAGATTACCGAGGACCTCAAGCAGAACCCGTGGGTGTCGGGCGTGGATGTCCAGCGTCAGTTCCCGCATACGCTCATCATTACGCCGATGGAGCGCAAGGTCATCGCAATTGCCTATATCAGCTCCGATGACCTTGCCTGGGCCATCGGGGATGATGACACCTGGATCGCCCCGCTGTCGACGTCGGTCGAAGTGGATGACCAGGGCAACGTCATCACGACGGGGCAGGGCTCAAATACCCTGACCGGCATTGATGCCGCGCTGGCGCTCGCTAAGCACTATGGCGCGGTGTTGTTGACTGATGTCTCGGCGGATGTCGCTCCGGTTTCCGGCCAGGCGGTGAGCTCCAAGGCCGTTAAGGCTGGCTTGGATTATGTGCGTGGTTTTTCGAGCGAGTTCTTGGGACAAGTCAAGGATATTTCCACGCCTTCGGTCGAAGCCATCTCGGCAAACCTCAATAACGGCATTGAGGTGTCGCTGGGCGATTCGAACGATATCGTCAAGAAGGAGCGCGTAGTCACCAAGCTGCTTTCGCAGGTAGAGGGCGTAACGTATATCAATGTGCGCTCTCCGGGTAACTATACATTTAGGAACGCTCCGACCTCGTAGCGCTGGTTGATGCTTTGTTGAGGGGCCATACCACGCCGTTTATCTGGTTTGTTTGGTTTTCACGGTCAATTATTTGACTGATACGTTCATAATGTGCAAACATAATACGGTTTACCTTTGCATTTACTTTCAACCTGAAGGTTAATGTGCGCAGGGGTCGACCCATGCTATGGCTATAACCTTTGTTCGGAGGACCGACATGCACGAGACAGAGATCAACAACTACCTTGCCGTCATTAAGGTGGTCGGCGTCGGCGGCGGCGGTACCAACGCGGTCAATCGAATGATCGAAGAGGGCATCCGCGGCGTCGAGTTTGTTGCCATCAACACCGATGCTCAGGCACTCGCGATCTCTGATGCCGATATCAAGGTGCACATCGGCACCGACCTTACCCGCGGCCTGGGCGCCGGCGCCAACCCCGAGGTTGGCCGCAAGGCTGCCGATGAGTCCCGCGACGACATTGCCGAGGCGCTCGCTGGCGCCGACATGGTGTTCATCACCTGCGGCGAGGGCGGTGGCACCGGTACCGGCGCCGCTCCCATCGTTGCCGATATCGCGATGAACGAGGTCGGTGCGCTGACCGTCGCCGTCGTGACCAAGCCCTTCACCTTCGAGGGCCGTAAGCGCAAGAAGAGCGCCGAGGAGGGCATTAAGACCCTCTCCGATTGCGTCGACACCATGATCGTCATCCCTAACGATAAGCTGCTCGACATCGCCGAGAAGAAGACCACCATGCTCGAGGCCTTCGCGATTGCCGATGGCGTCCTTTCCCAGGGCACCCAGGGCATCACCGACCTCATCACCGTCCCCGGTATCATCAACCTGGACTTCGCCGATGTTAAGACCATCATGAAGCAGGCCGGTACCGCCATGATGGGTATCGGTACCTCTTCTGGGGATACCCGTGCCGTCGACGCTGCCCAGCAGGCCATCTCCAGCCCGCTGCTCGAGAGCTCCATCGATGGTGCCACACGCGTGCTGCTCTCCATCGCCGGTTCCAAGGACCTGGGCATCCAGGAGATCAGCGACGCCGCCGACGTTGTCGCCAACGCCGTCGACCCCGAGGCCAACATCATCTTCGGTACCGTTGTCGACGAGTCCCTGGGCGATCAGGTGCGTATCACCGTCATCGCTACGGGCTTCTCCGACTCCAACGTCAACCGCCAGGACGAGCTCTTTGCTGCTCAGCAGTCTCAGAGCAAGGCCGCTGCTTCCGCTGAGCCGCAGCGCACCGCTCCGGCCACCAGCCCGGCTCAGGCCGCTCCGACCCGCAACGTCGGTGGCACCGAGCTTCCTAACTTCGGCAACGATCAGTTCGAGCTTCCCGACTTCCTGAAGCGCGGTAGCTTCTAAGTCGTTCTTTGCATTGTTGTGCACAGGGGCGTGTCCGTATGGACGCGCCCTTTTTATTAAAGGCTTTAGCCTGTGCGGGGCGCGCAGCGCGCCGCATCAGAAACCACCCGC
>CATZMG010000036.1 GCA_958421655.1 uncultured Collinsella sp. | reverse complement strand
GTGTTCTGAAAACCAAGCCCGGCCCCCGCCTGCGGTGACGCTGCTGCGAGCGGCCTGCGATGGGGCCGTTGTTGGTTGGGGCCGCTGGGCTGATGTGAGGGCACGTGGCCGTTGCGGGCCCTGATCCCGGCGGCGGCCTCGGCGCTTTGCGCCTGCCGCCTTGGGGGACTGTGGGGCGCCGCCGGCAGCTGCGGCGCTTCGCGCTTGCTGCCTGAGGTGACTTTGGGGTTGGGGTGAATCGGGGTCTAATACTTTTCCGTGAAGTGAACGACCTTATTTGGACCCCCGAAGCATTGGCATATTTTGATTGCTATTTCCTGCGGTTTTGCAGCGCGAATCCTGCGGTTTTTTGGTCTAAAGGCGCGGATGCTCTGGGGCTTCGTTTTTACTCGTTCACTTCTCGGGAAAGTATTAGAGCTCAGCTGATAGAGGTACCGCTCTGGCGTCGAAGCCCCGCGTCTTCTTCGCTTGATTGGGGAAAACAGCCTCGTTTAAGTAATTGCGAGCCCACCCAGACGTATCTGTGGGGTTGTCTGCACAATTCGCGGTATTATGTTGCGGAGTTTTGAAAGGAGCCGCTGGTGGTCACGACGACGTTTGCTTCGCCTTTGGGCGAAATATTGCTTGCCGCTGATGGCCGCGGTCTGACGGGGCTTTGGTTTGAGGGGCAGGAGCACTTTGGCTCCACGCTTCTCAAAGAAGATCCCGAACATGTTGAAGGCGCTGATGCGGTTTCCGGTACTGGCGGCATGTCGTCGGTGAGTCCGGCAAATGGCGCGGCTTCTTCGGTGCTTGAGCGTTCTTGGGCTTGGCTGAATGCTTATTTTGCGGGGCAGGAGCCTCGGTTTACGCCGCCGTTGCATATGATTGGTACGGCGTTTCAGCGCGAGGTTTGGTTTGAGCTGCTTTCTATCCCGCGTGGCGAGGTCGCTACGTATGGTGAGATCGCCCAGCGTGTTGCGGCTCGACATCGTGTACCGGGAAACGAAGCACCCGTTGTGTCTCCTCGTGCGGTGGGGGCTGCGGTCGCGCGTAATCCCATTTCGATTATCGTGCCGTGCCATCGCGTGGTTGCCGCCGACGGCTCGCTCAACGGATATGCCGGCGGCCTCGACCGCAAGGAGTGGCTGCTTCGGCTTGAGGGCGCGTACGAGGAGTAACGCTCGAACACTTTGCATAGCCAAGACGCCGTGAAAGAACGAGTCGCCGTCTTTTCGCGACCGGCATGCGTCCAAGCGCTCGACATCTGAGCCTTAAGTTTGGTTAAGCCATATCCTGCGTATTTGAAAACGCGCAGGTTGAGCAGCTAAGGCTGCACTAAGGCAGCTTTCGGTGCGCTATCATCGGCAGTATCGAAACCTGTATAGCCGTGCGCTAAAGGAACAACTATGAAGCTGATGCTTGCCGAGGACGAACCCGGCCTCTCCCGTGCCCTTACCGCGATTCTTCAACATAGCGACTACGAGGTCGACACCGCCCTCGACGGTCTGACGGCGCTCGAATATCTGCTCGCCAACGACTATGACGCCGCAATCCTAGATATCATGATGCCCGGCATGGATGGCATCGAGGTGCTCAAGTGCACGCGCGCCGCCGGCAAGCGACTGCCCATCATCATGCTCACGGCAAAAAGCGAGGTGTCCGATAAGGTCGAGGGCCTGGATGCTGGTGCCAACGATTACCTGACCAAGCCGTTTGCCGCCAAGGAACTGCTTGCGCGTATTCGTGCCATGACGCGCGCGGGACGGCAATTGACGCCACGACGCTCAGTGTGGGCAACGTGCGCCTCGACACGGCGGCTTGCACACTCGTTGGGCCTTTGGGCGAGGAACATCTGGCCAACCGTGAGTTTCAGCTTATGGAGCTCTTTATGCGTAACGCCGGCACGCGCATGCCCACCGAGCGTCTGATGCTCGGGGTTTGGGGTGAGGACGCACCCGAAGGCGCTAACGTGGTGTGGGTCTACATCTCGTACCTGCGCAAAAAGCTGACGGCGCTGGGTGCCAATGTGGCCATCCGCGCGTCGCGCAATCAGGGATATTCGCTTGAGGTTGTCGAGGAAGGCGAACAGGCGTGAGCGTGCGCGCGTGGTGCAAACGCATGACGGAGCGGTTTCACGCCGCCTCGAGTAGTACGGGGCGGGCAAATTCTGTTGACGCATTGGGCTGCCGCCTGCGTCGCAAGTTTATCCTCGTTGCCATGGGCGCCGTGACCGTGGTGCTCACGCTCATCATCGCCGGCATCAACATCGTCAATTATTCGCATGTCTGCAAGATGGCCGACGCTCGCCTGGACTATATCCTGGCGGGCAAGGACGGTATCGATTGGGGGGACGAGCCTAAAGACGATCCCACTAATGGCAAGGATGCCGGCGATAGCCAGGCGGGCGTTCGCATCAGGCACTTCGAAGGCATGACGGCGGAGTCTCCCTTCGACACGCGCTACTTTACGGTGACGATTGACGCCGGACAGGTTGCCGATGTCAATACGGCCCGCATTGCCGCGGTGGGCGCCAAGCGCGCTGCATGCATCGCTGCAGGACTATATTCCAAGGGTTGGACCTCGGGCTTTTCTGGTAACTACCGCTATACGGTTACGGTTCAGGGCGACGAGACCACCTATGTGTTCGTGGACTGCTCGCGTGAGCTTGCAAGCTTTCATTCGTTTTTGAGCGCGAGCGTGGCGATCAGTTGCATTGGCTGGCTGGCGGTGCTTGCAATTGTGGCGGGTGCCTCGGGTGCGGTGATTCGACCGATGGTCGAGAGCTACAGCAAGCAAAAGCGCTTTATTACCGATGCAAGCCACGAGATCAAGACGCCGTTGGCCGTGATTGATGCCGCTAACGAGGTACAGGAAATTGAGAGCGGCGAGAGCGAGTGGACGCAGAGCATTCACGAGCAGGTCGCGCGGCTGACGGCGCTGACGGAGCGTCTGGTGTTCTTGGCGCGTATGGACGAGGGTTCGGCCGGCTTTACCATGACATCGATCGATCTTTCAGAGGCCGTGGACAAGGCTACGGCACCGTTTGAATCGGTGGCGGTTTCGCGCGGAAAGCGGCTGTCGACGTCGATCGCGAGCGGTGTGCGGGCCCATGCCGATGCCGCGGCAGTGGCGCAGGTTGTTGAGCTGCTGCTGGACAATGCCACACGCTACGCAAGCGAGGACAGCGTGATTGAGCTGAGCCTGCGTGCCGTTTCGCGCGGTCAGGGTAAAGGTGCCGCCGAGCTTGTCGTATCGAACGCCGTGGACGAGCTGCCCGAAGGCGACCTGGACCGATTGTTCGACCGCTTCTATCGTGCAGACGTATCGCGCAGCTCCAAGACGGGCGGCTCGGGCGTGGGCCTATCCGTGATACGAGCCATCGCCGAAGCCCATGGCGGGAGCGCTTCTGCCTGCGGCCACGGCAACCAGATTACCTTCACCGTCCGCCTCTAAAACCTACCAAAATAAACCTGTCCCTTTTTGGTCGGTGCGAAATGGGTAATACTAAGGAGTTATCCGACCAGATGGGAATTAATCGATGGCTTATATCGAATTCAAAGACGTCATCAAGGCGTACGGCGAGGGCGATGCCCGCATTCACGCGCTCGACGGCGCGAGCTTTACCGTTGAGCGCGGTGAGCTCGCCATTATCCTGGGCGCCTCGGGTGCCGGCAAGACCACGGCGCTCAACATCCTGGGCGGCATGGATACGGTAACCTCCGGCACCGTGACGGTGGACGGGCGCGACGTGAGCTCCGCCAACGAGGCGCAGCTCGTGGAATACCGCCGTGCCGACGTCGGCTTTGTCTTCCAGTTCTACAATCTGGTCCCCAACCTGACGGCGCTCGAAAATGTCGAGCTTGCGGCGCAGATTTGCCCCGATTCGCTCGATGCCGAACAGACGCTTCGCCAGGTTGGCCTGGGCGGGCGCCTCGCCAACTTTCCGGCGCAGCTTTCGGGCGGCGAGCAGCAGCGCGTGTCCATTGCACGCGCACTGGCCAAGAATCCCAAGCTGCTCCTGTGCGACGAGCCCACGGGTGCACTCGACTACAAAACCGGTAAGCAGATTTTGCAGCTGTTGCAGGATACCTGCCGCAAGCAGGGCATTACGGTCATCATCATCACGCACAACTCCGCGCTCGCGCCCATGGCCGATCGTCTGATCCGCTTTAAGAGTGGTCGCGTGGAGAGCGAGACAGTTCAACAAAATCCCGTGCCTATCGAGACGATCGAGTGGTAGCGCCCATGGACCAAGATCGCCAAAACAGCCAGCGCCGCGACGCGCAGAACGCGGAGTGCGAGCAGGATTTTACGACCTACCGCACTGCTCAAAGCTCAAACGATATGGTCCCGACGGTTTTTCGCCGTGGCATCTACCGCACAATCCGAGGCAGTCTTAAGCGCTTCTTGTCAATTGTGGTCATCACCGCGCTTGGCGTGAGCGTGATGTGCGGCCTTAAGGCGGGCTGCGAGGATCTGCGCGATTCGGTTGACGCCTACTTTGACCAGCAGAGTGTCTATGACATTAACGTGCAGTCGACCTATGGCCTTACACGCGACGATCTTGCGGCTATCCAAGAGGTCGACGGCGTCGAGACGGCCGAGGGCATCTACACCGAGACCGCCTACACCGCCGTGGGCACAACGCGCGAGCGCGTGGTCGTACAGAGCCTTTCCAAGGAGAATATCGATCAGCCGGTGCTGGTGAGCGGCGATTTGCCCGAGAGTGCCGGTGAGGTTGCGGTGACATCGAAGTTCCTGAAGGCTTCGGGCAAAAAGCTCGGCGATACCGTGAGCTTTGCCGCCAATGACGCTAGCTCGTCGAACCAAAGCGCCAAGGACCAGTTTGCCGCGGGCGATTACACCATTACGGCCGAGGTCCTCGATCCCACCGATGTGAGCTCCGACTCGACCGTCAACGACTTTCGCGCTGCTTCGGCTGCGGACTATAAGTTCTATGTGAGCGAGGATGCCGCGACATCTTCCTCCTACTCCGCCGTCCGCGTGATCGTCGAGGGAGCCAAGAGCCTCAACTCCTATTCCGATGCCTACACGGCAAAGATCAACGAGGTCAAGAGCAATATCGAGGAGATCCGCGATGAGCGCGAGAAGGCACGTGTTCAGGAACTGACGGTCGACACGCCGGCAAGCTTGGATGCGGCCGAGCGCCAGACGAATATGCTCTTTGGGATAGAGCAGGACAACATCAATCGCATGGCCGAGGGCAGCGAGGAGCGCGTTCAGGCACAGGCCGATTTGAACCAGCGCCGCGCCGCCGCCGACCAGCAATTTGCCGATGCCCGTGCCGAGCTTTCCGATCTGGGCGAATGCACTTGGTACATCCAGGACCGCGTTAACATCGCAAGCTACTCGAGCGTGGAGAGCGACAGCTCTTCGATCGAAGCCATCGCCACGGTGTTCCCGTTCATCTTCTTTATCGTCGCCGTGCTCATTAGCCTTACCACCGCCACGCGCATGGTCGAGGAGGAGCGCACACTCATTGGTCTGTACAAGGCGCTCGGCTATTCACGCGGACGTATCCTGTCCAAATACGTGAACTATTCACTGTGGGCTTGTCTGATCGGCGGCGTGCTTGGCAACATTGTCGGATTTGTGGGCCTACCACTGTTCCTGTTCACGGTGTTCGACGACATGTACTCACTGCCCCAGATGCTGCTTTCGTACGACATCGTGTCCTCAATCGTCTCGGTGGCGCTGTTTGCCGTGGGCGTGGTAGGCGCCACGATTATCGCCTGCCGCCACGAGATGGCCGAGACCCCAGCCTCGCTCATGCGTCCCAAGGCCCCGCGTGCCGGCTCGCGCATTTTGCTTGAGCGCATCGGCTTTATCTGGCACCGTATGGGCTTTTTGAACAAGGTGGCGGCGCGTAACCTGTTCCGCTACAAAAAGCGTGCCCTTATGACCATCTTTGGTATCGCCGGCTGCACGGCGCTCGTGATCTGCGCTCTGGGCATCCGCGATACGTCGATAGCGCTTTCGCCCAAACAGTACGGGCATATCACGCGCTACGACTTGCTGGCGGTCGCCAATCCCGACGACTTTACGCAGACGTGCGCGGCGCTCGACGAGCGAAGCGCGGTCAAGGATTCCGGTGTGACCGTGACTTCGACGCTGCCGATTACGACCGATAACGTCACCTTTACATTTGGCGGCAAAAGCGAGACAGTGCTGTTAATCGTGGTGCCCGATGACCGCGTGAACGATCTGGACGACTACGTGCGCCTTGAGGACGAGTCCAAAGAGTCGCTGTCTTTGCGTGACGGAGATGTGTATCTGAGCAAGAGTTCACAGCTGGCGCTGGGGATTCAGCCGGGTGATACGGCGCACGTCCAGGATTCGTCGCTCAATGCTGCCAAGGTCAAAGTCAGCGACATTTCGCTCAACTATCTTGGCAACACACTCTATATGACGCAGGGCACCTATGAGCGCGCGTTCGGTCGAAGCGCGCGCCTTAACGGTGTCCTTGCGTTGCTGAAGGGCTCGTCGGCCGACCAGATTGCGTTTAGCAAGAAGATTAAGAGTGATGGCTGGCTTACGATTTCGAGTACGGCCGAGCATCAGGCGAACGCTGATGCGAACTTTACGATTATCAATTCGGTCGTGGCGCTCGTGACCTTTATGGCGGCGTGCCTGTCGTTTGTGGTTGTGTTTACACTGTCCAACACGAATATCTCCGAGCGCGAGCGCGAGCTGGCGACCATTAAGGTGCTGGGCTTCCGCCGTGGCGAGGTGCACCACTACGTCAACAAGGAGACGTTAATCCTCACGGCAATTGGCGCCGCGCTGGGCGTGCCGCTGGGTAGCCTGCTGGCCGAGAGCTTTACGTACATTCTGCAGATGCCGTCGCTCTACTTTGACGTTGAGGTCCAGCCGGTGAGTTATGTGCTCGCCGTAGTGCTTTCCTTTGTCTTTACGTTTATCGTCAACCTCACTACCAATCGCACTCTCAATAGGATCGACATGGTCGGCGCCCTCAAGAGCGCCGAGTAGCCTGTCCTGGGATTCAAGTTCTGGCGAGCTGCCGACGCGCCCACAGCAGTATTTTTGCATAAACTTCCCCGCTAAATGCATATTTCGGCGGGGCGATTGCTTTTTGCCCACAGGTACCCCAGGGGGCGCCGTACAAATTCCGGAGTATTCAACATCCCGGGGTCCGCGGGCGCGGGCGCGGGGGTGCAAAACTGCGCTGAAAGCCCCGATTCTGAGCCCCAACGCCTCTAGAGCCGCTCGTTTTTTTACAGGATGCGGCCCATGGTGCCTGCCTTTCGCCCAAAATCCAGTATGCAGGCACCCTCGGCTGCTGAATACTCCCAAAAATGCACGTCGCATCCTACCCTAGGCACCTGTAGCTACTCTGCGGGTGCGTGGCCTGATAGTAAGTTGCGGTGGAATAGTTCCTGTTTTATGGCTCTGCTATGCCAAACAGGAACTATTCCACCGCAACATATTGAGAGGGCTCTTGGCTGTTATGCGTACTGACATTTGTCATGAAATGGCAGGCCATTAGGGGTTGCTACTCGTAGTTGCGGTAGGGTTGGAGCAGATTCTAACTAGAAATGGTGGTCGCTACCGGTTGTTCTCGGCATACTCGGCTCATTCGATTACGGTCGCCACATGAAAGGAACTGCTATGGATCTTGCGATGGCGCAGCGCCTCGTCGATCGCCGCAAAGCCGCCGGTCTTTCCCAAGAGGCTCTTGCTGTCCAGTTGGGTGTAAGCCGCCAGGCTGTCAGCAAATGGGAACGCAGCGAATCCTCACCCGATACCGATAACCTTATTGCACTCGCCGCGCTGTATGGCGTGTCACTGGATGAGTTGCTATATGGGGAAGCGGCTAGCGATGTCGACACCTCGGCCGACGATGACGTTGACGCAAATAATTACGACGAGACTGAAGGCACCGAGTCTTCTACCGAGCACGTGGATCCTGACGGCAAGCCACTTGTCGATATTTCTCTCGCACATGGTATCCACGTTATTGATCCCAACAAAGGCGAAGAGGTCCATGTTGGCTGGGATGGTATCCATGTGGCTAACAAGCGCAAGGGTGAAGAGGTCCATGTCGGGCCGGGCGGATTGCATATCGATACGCTAGAGGACGATGGACACAGCGTACATACCAATGCCGACGGCACCGTTACCATCGACGGCGAGACCTTTTCGAGCTGGAAAGAGGCACACGACAAGCTCGACCATCATGGCAAGCATTTCCACACTAAGCTCGGTCGCGCATGGAACAAGTTTCCCTTTCCTGTACTTGTCGTCCTCGCCTATCTCGCGCTCGGCATCGTCTGCGGCACGTGGGGCATGGGGCTCTTTCTGGTCTTTCTGATTCCCGTCTACTATGCGATGGGCGACTTCATCGACCGACGTCATCTATCTAAGCTAATCGGCAGCGTCTATCCAACAGCCGCCATTGCCTGGTTCCTCTATATGTGGCTTTGCTTGGCGCAGCCCCATCCCGCATGGGTCATCCTCATTACCATCCCAGTTGTCAAAGCACTCATGCGCTGGTGCCGAAAGCAATGGAAACGCCGCAAACAAGCCTAAGCCGCTCCAACCCGTCAGCAATGCTTGGCCAATACCGCTCGCCCCTTTCAAGTTGCGGTGAAATACAGACCGTTGAGGACCTTGGAGCGTCTAACAGCCCCTATTTCACCGCAACTCACGAATGGAGCGGGCAATTCCAGCGCAGGAATTGGCATTTAACTCACTGCATGCCAAGAAAAGGCCGATTTACTACGATGAACTCAATGAGGCCGACCACATCCATCTTTTTCAAAAATCGGCAAGCTTTCTACCTGCGGTTTTACTTTCACCCTTTTCGGCATGGTCGAAGGCATTCGAATCATCGTAGTAATTAGGCGCATTTTGTAGCAAACGATTCATTCAAGCTCGAACTCGAAGACCGATGGTCCCCTCATTCACGGCTGCGAGCGAAAATACCAAATAGAATAAAAATCGAATGGCTAAGTCTGTTTGGCGAACGGAGGCAATATGGGCGAGGTAGCTGAAAGCGACTGGAAGCTGTTTAAGGAGCTGCTCCCAAAATGGCAAGAAAGCTATATGGAAATGCTCATCGGCCAATACATCGAGATACTAAACGGCGGCAGCGAAGCGTCTAGTAGATTTTGGGCGCTAGAAGAGCGCATCAATAGGGACAAGCTGTCCTCGGGAGTGCTAGCAAACGATATTCGCCGCAGCACCATGCATTATGAGATTGCCAACTTGCTTTCCGATAACGTGATCACGCTCGACGACCTTGACGGTTTCACCGAAGGCATTAAGGGCTACGCACGACGTTGCATCGGTCGGCAAGAACGCTGAGCGACATGCGCATCCACAGGCGCTGTACTGCATAAACTGCCCCGCTAAATGCATATTTCGGCGGGGCGATTGCTTTTTGCCCACAGGTACCCCAGGGGGCGCCGTACAAATTCCGGAGTATTCAACATCCCGGGGTCCGCGGGCGCGGGCGCGGGGGTGCAAAACTGCGCTGAAAGCCCCGATTCTGAGCCCCAACGCCTCTAGAGCCGCTCGTTTTTTTACAGGATGCGGCCCATGGTGCCTGCCTTTCGCCCAAAATCCAGTATGCAGGCACCCTCGGCTGCTGAATACTCCCAAAAATGCACGTCGCATCCTACCCTAGGCACCCGCAGCAAGAAGACGAATAGCCTCGACCTCCCTAGTTACCGCAGGAGGCCCCAGGGCTTACCTCCCAAATCTTTCCGCAGGACGGAAGGACCCCGCCGCGCGAAGCGCGCAGCGGGGTCCTGACATGTCCGAGGACGATTTGGGAGGTAAGCCCTGGGGCCTCCGATGAGAGCAGTTTCGGCCGAGGCTATTCGTCGCCGAAGCTGATGCCCAATGCCTTGGCCTCGCGCACCAGATCGCTCTGGGGGTCGACATACTTGAGCTTGCCGGCGACATCCTCGAGCGGCATGTGGCACATCTTGCCGTCGCGCAGGGCGATCATGTAGCCAAACTCGCCGCGCAGGCAGCCAAGCGCGGCCTCGACGCCGCACTGGGTCGCAAAGATGCGGTCCTGAGCATCGGGCTGGCCGCCGCGCTGCGTGTGGCCGGGGATGGCGACGCGGGTCTCGCGACCGGTCTTGGCCTCGATCTCCTTGGCGATGTCGTAGACGATCGACGGGCTCGTGCGCTCGGCGAGCTTCTTCTTGTACTCCTTCTTGGACAGCGCCGCGTCCTCCTTGGAGATAGCGCCCTCGGCGACGGCCACGATGGTAAAGCGGCTGCCGGTCTCCATGCGATGCTCGATGGTCTTGATGACCTGGTCCATGTCGTAGGGAATCTCGGGAATCAGGATGACGTCCGCACCGCCCGCGACGCCGGCATACAGCGGGATCCAGCCAACCTTGTGGCCCATGATCTCGATGACGAGCACACGCCCATGACTTGAGGCGGTGGTGTGGATGTCGTCGATGCACTTGGTGGCGACGTCGATAGCGCTCGTAAAGCCAAACGTCATCTCGGTGCCCCAGGTGTCGTTATCGATGGTCTTGGGCAGGGCAATAACGTTGAGGCCCTCTTCGCGCAAGCGGTTGGCAGTCTTGGTGGAGCCGTTACCGCCCAGCATAAACAGGCAGTCGAGCTGCAACTTGTGATAGGTGTGGACCATCGCGGGCACCTTCTCGACGCCGTCGGCCTCGGGAATGTTCAGGCGCTTGAACGGCGTGCGGCTCGTGCCCAGGATGGTGCCGCCGCGGGTGAGGATGCCGCTAAAATCGGCGGGCGTCATGACGCGGAACCTGCTGTAGATAAGGCCCTGGTAGCCGTCCTCAAAACCATAGATCTCGATAGGCTCTTCGCTATTGGTCATAAGCGTTTTGACGATGCCGCGCATGGTGGCGTTGAGCGCCTGGCAGTCGCCGCCACTAGTAAGAAGACCGATTCTAAGCATGGTGAATCCTTCCGGGCAAGTTATAACATGCGCATAAGTTTACCCCCGCACACTGTTGATGCGGGGGTAAAACGTGTTAGCTCAAATGTATAGAAATGTAAGCAACGTCAGGCGAGCGTAAGGACGACGGTGCCAGCTCCTTACAGCACAAAGGCGTCGATGTCGCCCCAGTGGCGGCGCAGCGTGATGGCGGCAGCGGGCTCGGTGTTGTCAAAGACGACCGACCATTGCGTGTTGCTGGTGATGTCATCCGGATTGGGCTCTTGCGCCGCAGCGCGTAGAGCCTTCCAAGCGACTGCCTCGTTCTGGGCACCGACATGGGCGTCAAGGACATCGGCGATTGCGACGGCACGCTCTTTACCATGGCCCAGCTCGCCATTCTTTTGGTTGGGCAGCACTTCGTCACCATAGCAGGCGTAGAAGTTCGTAACCTGGCGTACAGGAGTCACTTTGCATGCACGGTCGGGGTCGCGCGGATCCCACTCCACCACCCGCGCGTCACCGGCGGCGTCGTTGATAAAGAAGTGGTAATCGCGTCCTGCCATGGCGTGCATGTCGTAGGCGGAAAGCAGGTCGACAGCTTCTTGCGTGGTGGCGGCACGGTCGAGCACCAGACGGATGGCGAGCGAGGTATTGATGACGGGGCGCTGCGTGTCCTGGTCACAGGGCTTGGAGTCCAGGGTGAGTACGGCAATGGACACGCCGCATTCGTTAACACCGTCGAGCTGGGCAAACGGGCCCATGAGCGCGGCGGCGCGTCCGGCGACGGAGTCAAGCGGAGTATTATCGCCCAGGTTGTTAAGGGCGGCAAACCCGATGGAGGCATAGCCGCCGCGTGGGTGATTGCGCACCAGCAGCGCCGAGGTGTCGTCCTTAAAGTCGTAATTGCGGCCGGTGCGCACGCGGCCTTCGGCATCTACGGCGATAAAAGCGCTGCAGGCAAACTGGGGCGCCTGGACATGTGCTGGCACGCCGGGCAACACCTGTGCCACCACAGCATCGATGTAGGCCTGGTCGTCGCGCACATCGGCGGCGATGATGCAGTCGAGGTCGTAGTCGTAGACGATGTCGATTGCGTGCAGGTCATAGCCATCCGCGTAGCCGGTCAAGCGTTTGAGCGACGCAGCGGATTTGATTTGCTTGCGGTAAACGATGCCGGCGGCAGCGGCAAGGCCGACGGCGACGCCCGCGACACCGCAGGCGATGGCAATGTTACGTGGCTTCATGACGGCTCCTCTCGTCCTGTTAGCGTAATTGTCGCAAAAGGAGCGCGGGCATGATGGCTCAACTTGGTGAGCGGCGCGGGATTAAACACGGAATGAAGAGTGCAGCGCTGGCGCGGCGGGGTATGCTGGAAGGGACCATCAACCCAGCGAAAGGGGAGAGCATGACGGATCAGGAAACGCCCGAGCGCGCGCATGTGACGGCCGATGATATCGAGGCCGCCAACGACCTTATCGACTTTATCGAGGCATGCCCCAGCATGTTCCATACGGCGGCGACCATTATGGCCGAGCTCGACGAGGCGGGCTTTACCTACCTGCCCGAGAACGCGGCGTGGGACATCGAGCCGGGCGGGCGTTATTACACGCAGCGCAACACCTCGAGCGTTGTTGCCTTTAAGGTGGGCGAGGACCTGGCCGCGACGTGGGGCGAGGACGGCGTTGCCGGTGACTATCATTTTCAGCTCACGGCGTCGCACAGCGATTCGCCGACGTTTAAGGTCAAGGCCGTGCCCGAGCTCGATGGCGCAGGCGAGACGCTGCGCCTGAACACCGAGGCCTACGGCGGCATGATCGACTACACCTGGTTCGACCGTCCGCTGGCACTCGCGGGCCGCGTACTGGTACGCGAGGGCGACCGTATCGAGAGTCGTTTGCTCGCTACCGAGCGCGAGGTCGCTATTATCCCGAGCCTTGCCATCCACATGAACCGCGGCGTTAACGAGGGCTTTGCTCCCAACCGAGCCGTCGACCTTTGCCCGCTTATCAGCGCCGGTGATCTTAAGCAGGGCGACTTTGATGCTCTGATCGCCGACGAGCTGGACGTTGAGCCCGAGCAGATCCTGGGCCGCGATCTGTTCCTGGTCAATCGTCAGGATGCGCGCATTTGGGGCTGGGCCGACGAGTTTATCTCGACGCCCAAGCTCGACGACCTAGCCTGCGCCTATACCTCGCTACAGGCATTTTTGGGTGCCGAGAACGCGCACGATGTTTCGGTCTTCTGCTGCTTTGATAACGAGGAGGTTGGCTCCGAGACCAAGCAGGGCGCCATGTCGACGTTCTTGGCCGACGCGCTGCGCCGCATTAACGGATCGCTGGGCTTTGACGACGAGTCGTACCATCGCGCCCTTGCCGCCTCGATGCTTGTAAGCTGCGACAATGCACATGCCGTGCACCCCAACCACGCCGAGAAGTGCGATGCCCGCAATCAGGTTGTACTCAACGGCGGCATCGTCATCAAGGAAGCCGCCAACCAGCACTACTGCACCGATGCCTTTAGCCGCGCGGTGTTCCAGGCTATTTGCGATGACGCCGACGTGCCCACGCAGGCCTTCGCCAACAAGAGCGATATAGCGGGTGGCTCCACGCTCGGTAACCTGTCGAACATGCAGGCGAGCATGCACGCCGTGGACGTGGGCCTGCCGCAGCTGGCCATGCACTCAAGCTACGAGACCGGCGGCGTACACGACGTGATGTACGCCATCCGTGCCCTCACCGCCTTCTACGAGCGAAACCTAACCATCAACGGCGCCGAAAGCGTGGAGCTCTAAAAACCTGCCAAAAAGGGACAGGTTTATTTTGCCAGGTTTTATCTGGGCAAATGCAAAGGATGAAACCGAACTAGATTGGTGATGCGTAGCCGCCGAGGTGCAATGTGCCTCGGCGGCTTTTTGTGCACGGAGCACGGCTAATACTAATTTATTGCTATACATGCTTTACGTATCTACCATAGTGTTTTATGATAATTCTGAAGTATTAAGGAGGGGTCATGACCACAACAGCCGCTCAGATCAACGTACGTCTCGATGCCGATCTTAAAAGGAGCGGCGACGCTGCTCTCTCCAGGGCCGGTATGACGCCGAGCCAAGCGGTGCGAGCGCTCTGGCAGCTTGCAGCGTCGCTGGCCGATCGCCCCGGTGCGCTCGAGGATATCCTGCTGCCCAGTCGTGCCCGGGCGGAACAGCGCGAGCGCGAAAAGGCCGCCAAACGTAAACTCGAGCTCATGGATCAGGGATCGAAGCTGTTCGCTGCCGCTTGCCGTGAGTCGGGAATCGATATGGTCAGGGCTCAGCCATCGGACGACGAAGAGCTCAAACGGAATGCATATGCGGATCGCTATGGCGAGGAGATGAGCTGGCTCTATGAGTGAGGCTCTAAAGCGCATCTTGGTTGACACCAACGTGTGGCTCGATTACTTCATTCCCTCACGACGTGGTCGTTCGGCGGCGATTGAGTTTTTACGCGATGCATGCACGGCGCAGGTGGATTTGCTGTATGCGGCGACATCGTCCAAAGACCTGTTCGTTTTGATTTCAAGTGAACATAAGGCATGGTATCGGCGAGAGCATGGCTCACTATCCCAAGATGCCGCCGTGGCGGCGACATCACTTGCATGGGATTGCCTCGACGTGTTGTCGCAACTTGCCACGCCGGTACCCTGCGACCTGAGTGACATATGGATGGCGAGCAAGCAGCGTAATCTCCATAGCGATTACGAAGACGATTTAATCATTGCGGCAGCGATACGCTCCCAAGCAGATTTACTGGTCACCAACGATGTCAAGCTCTGTTCGCATGCGCCCGTCGCAGCAATGAACGTAGAAGATGCAAGAAGCTATCTAACAACGCTTAAATAGCGCTAGACCCCTTTGGTCGAATAACGGTCAGCGAGAGCCCACAGGTAGGGCCGCGCCAGCAAAGCGCCGCAGGTTGAACAAAAGTCAGCGAGAGCCCGCCGTTTGAGCCAAGGTGCCGTGAAATGAAAAGGCGCTGACCTTCTGGTCGCGCCTTTGAAATTGAACGGCAGATTGGCCAAACGGCGGGCTCGCAGCGTCGACTGATCCGCCGTTCGTTAGAACGGCGGAACCCTAATGCTCGATCCAGCAGCGGAGCGTCTCGCCGGCCTGCAGGTGACGCAGATTCTCCGCGGCGATGTCGACGACGTTGTTGAGCGTGGCGGCCAGGTGGAACCAGCCGGAGACGTGCGGCGTGATGAGCATGTTGGGCGCATCCCACAAGGGGCTTGTCTCAGGTAACGGTTCGGGATCGGTGACGTCGATCGCGGCGCCGGCGAGATGTCCCGACTCCAGAGCGGCAACCAAATCGTCGGCAACCACAAGATCGCCGCGGCCGCCGTTGGCAAAGAAGGCGCCCGGCTTCATCGCGGCGAAGAACTCGGCGTTCGCCAGACCGCGGGTCTCGGGTGTGCTGGGCATAAAGGATGCGACGACGTCAGCCTCCGCCAGGCGTTCAGACAGGGCATCCATGCCGTCCATGTCCTCAAACACAATGGGGTAGACGAGCGGATGACGCTTGATGCCGCGGACGTGTGCGCCCATGCTGCGGCAGAGCGTGGCAAAGTGGCCGCCAATGTCGCCCGCACCCAGCACCAGCACGTTAGCATTTTTGAGCGAGGTGACCGGCCCCAAGTCCTCCCAGCGATGCTCGCGCTGCAGGTCCTGGTAGCCGGGCAGGCGCTTCATCATAGACAACACCATGGCAAACATGTGCTCGCTTACGGCTTGGCCGTAGGCGCCCACCGAGCAAGACAGTTTGGCGTCGGCCGGCACAGTGCCGGCGACAAGGTAGTCGTCATAGCCGGCGGTCTGCAATTGCAACAGCTGGAGATGCTCGCATGCCGTGAGCATGTCAGGGTCGATGTTGCCCAGGATCACGTCGGCATCGGCGACCTGCTCGCGCGTGGCGGCGTCGGCGCTCGTGTAGACAAAGTCCTCGCCCGGAGCGCTCGACTCAAGAATTGCGCGATGACGGTCGTTGACGGGCAGCAAAACCAGGATGTTCACAAGCAGTCCTCTCCGCTTGACCTACCAAAAAGGGACAGGTTTATTTTGGCAGGTTTTATCAGGCAAAACGTTCAAATAAAAACGCCGGATGCAAGACGAGCATACCCGTCAGCATCCGGCGCATCTACAGCTACCAGCTCAGCAGCTCGTAGCCGTCCTCGGTCACCACGAGCTGAACCTCGCACTGGGCCGAATCGCTGCCGTCCTTGGTGCGCACGCACCAACCGTCACCCTTGCTAATCTTGATGTCGGGCGCTCCGGCGTTGACCATGGGCTCGATGGTAAAGACCATGCCCGGAGCCATGATGGTGTCCACGTCGGGCGCCTCGGTGGTAAAGCCCACAAACGGATCCTCGTGGAACTCCTTACCGATGCCGTGTCCGCCGTACTCACGCACCACGCTAAAACCGGCGTCCTCGACCGTCTTTTGCACGGCCTCGGCCATCACGGACAGCGGTAGCCACGGCTTGACGGCGGCCAGACCCGCCTCCACGCTGGCGCGAGTGACGTCGACCAGACGCTGGCGCTCGGCCGAGACCTCGCCGATGCAGAACATGCGGCTCGAGTCGCTAAAGTAGCCGTCAAGGATCGTGGAGCAGTCCACGTTGATGATGTCGCCCTCGTGCAGCACATCCGCATCGCAGGGGATACCGTGGCAGACGACGTCGTTGATCGAGGTGCACACGCTCTTGGGATAGCCCTCGTAGTTGAGGTCGGCCGGCGTGCCGCCGTGCTCGACGGTGTAGTCGTAGATCATCTGGTCAATCTGGTTGGTGGTCATGCCCGCGGCGATGTGCTCGCCTACGTAGTCGAGCACGCCCACGTTGATGGCGGCGGAGCGCTTGATGCCCTCGATGTCGGCGGGCGTCTTGTAGAGCGTGCGGGGCAGAACCTCCCAGCCCTCCTCCCACAGGCGCTCGAGGCGCTCGTCGAAGGCGCTGTGACATTTCTTATATTTTTTGCCGCTGCCGCACCAGCAAGCGTCGTTGCGGCCGGGCACGGGTCCTTTGTCATACATGGCTAACTTCCTTTCATCCGCAGCTAGTATAGCCCACCCACGCGTCCATAAAAGTTGCGGTGATATAGTTCTGATTTAAGCGGTTTAACAGCATAAATAGGAACTATATCACCGCAACTGATGGAGTGGGATGGCGGGCACTGGCTGCTGTGTGGTTTTGCTAGTAGCTCACCTGGCAGGGAATACCGAGGGCGCGCACGCGTGCGGCAATGGCATCGAGCACCTCGGGCGCTGCTTTGGCAAGGCCGGCGACCGGTGTCTCGCGCGCCACCGTGTAGATGGTCGCTTCTTGTGGGCGAATACGCTCAAGCGCCGCGAGCCAGGGGGCAACGTACTCCTCGCCGGTGTTGTCGATGGGCTTGCCCTGATACTCGCCGGTCAAAAAGATCGTCTGGATAATAACGTGACCGTCAAAGCTTGCGAACGTCTCGATCTGGTGCTCGACGTCGTAGGGGCCAACAGGCTGGTCGAGCAGCTGGATAAACGCCGGGTCGACGGTATCGAGCTTAAGAATGTTGTCGTCGACCATCATGAGCGCGTCGTGCACCTCGGGGCGGTCGGCGCGCGTGCCGTTGGAGAGCACGGCGATCTTGGAGTTTGGGGCAAGCTCGTCGCGCAGCGCGACGGCGCCGGCAATGGCCTGCGGAAACTCCGGTGCGGCGGTGGGCTCGCCGTTGCCTGCGAAGGTGATCACATCGGGGAGCTCGCCCTCGGCTGCCATCTCGCGCAGCTTTGCCTCGAGCGCGTCGAGTACCACGGCGGCCGTGTTGTACGGCTCATGGCAGGGGCGCTCGGCGTTGAGGCCGTTTTCGCAGTAAATGCAGTCGAACGTGCAGATTTTGCCGCTGGCCGGCATCATGTTGACGCCGAGCGAGAGACCAAGGCGACGGCTGCGAACGGGCCCAAAGATGGGGCTGGCATTCAAAAACGTAGACATAGGCATATGCTCCTCAAGACAATTGTGCCTAAGCATAGCATCGGCTCCGAAGCAGGGTGTGGGCTCTTGCTTTACAAGTTTCGTTTTTTCACGTCGCTCATGATGCCGTGCCATGAAAAGCCTCGGGTCGGGTACAGTTAATCTGTTAACAAGTCGTAAGGCAATGCGGGTCCATCCAACCGTACTGACGTGCAGCTGGATGGGCATTGATGATGGGGGCACAACATGGATTTTACGGTCGAGAATGCGGGCACCACGATTGCCTGTCGCGAATATGCCGGCCCGGATGTGTCGCCTGATACTCCTGCTTTGGTGTGCGTGCACGGCGCTTGTGTCGACGGCACATTTTTCGACGGCATCGCTTGTGAGCTCAGCTGCAACTACCGTGTAATTGCCTACGACCGCCGCGGCTGTGGTGACAGCAGCGAAGCGGCAGACGGCAGCTATGATCTTGCCGCTCAGGCCGCCGACCTGCAGGCCGTGATCGAACACGTTGGCGCTCCGACAAATGTGCTTGCGCACAGCGCCGGTACGTTGGTGGCGCTGGAGCTTCTTCGCGCCGAACCCCATCTCGTCGCCCGTGCGATTCTGCACGAGCCGGCTGTGTCGGCCGAAGGCGTCGGCATGGGCGCAGCTCCGGTTTTGCTCGATATGATTGCGGCTGGAAAGGTTTCAAGGGCGCTCCGGCTTTTCTTGGGAGCCCTCGGCGACTTGGACCCCGAGGCTCCTGGGACGACTAAGGCGGAAGCCAAACATGCCCTGCGCAACGGTCGTTGCTTCATGGCCAATGAATACGGAACAAATACGACATATGCTCCCGACTGGGAGCGCGCCTGCGCGTCAAAGGCGGTGTCGGCTGTGTTTTTGGGCGAGCTTTCGGTCGATACGCCCCGCGAGGCTGGCACGCGAGCGGCTGCCGAATATCTCGATTGCCCTCTTGTGACGATCCCGGGCGCGCATAACGGTTTGCGCGATCGTCCCGTTACGGCGGCAAACGCCGTTCGCGATGTCTTGGAGCGTTAGTACGCTCGATGACCTGCGGGGAGGGGGACTGTTAGCGTTTCGTCATTGTTAACGAATGCTCTCATAACCGCGCGCCCGCGGCTCCATTACCGCCGTCTGCCAACTCATAAAAATGTAACAGTATTCACGTGCTTACCTGCATCGACAAGGTGCTACTCTGGTAGCATTTGGAACCCACCGCTACCAAGCGAAACTATCGAAAGGGCCCCATATGCTCAATAATCACGAGGTCAATCTAACCGACGAGGAGGCTGCCGCCGAGGTCGCCCGTGTCGCGAAGACCTACCCCGTGGTACGTTTGCTGTCGGCCGATCAGATTAAGAGCGAGCCTAACTGTCTGCTCACCGGCAATCGGTGCCCTTGTCTGCGTCAGTCAAGTCTTGAGGCCTTGGCAGATTCCGATGAGGTGTCGGAGCAGCTGCTCAATGATGGTACCGAGTACCGCGCTCGCCTGCGCCCTCTGAAGGTCGAGGGCGAGCCTCACGTCCTGCTGATGGTGCGTCCGATCGATGAGCAAGAGGCTGCAGAAGAGGACCTTGTCTACACCGACGTGCTGACGAGTGTGCGCAATCGCCGATATTACGAGGAAAAGCTCCGTAGCGCCCGCATGAATGCCGGCGTTGCGGTGATCGACCTTGATGATTTTAGGGTCTTCAACGATACGTGTGGCCGTCATGCCGGCGACCTTGCGCTCGGTGCTGTGGCGACGGCCATACGCAGCGGAATTCGTTCGACTGACGAGCTCGTACGCTATGGCTGCGACAAGTTTGTGGTCGTCATGCCCAATATTCCCTCCGATGACTTCACCCGTCGCCTGCATCAGGTGTCCGATGCCGTTCATGCCACGATTGTTCCGGGCCATGAGTACGTGAGCTTGACGGCATGTGTTGGTGGCGTTCGCATTCATGGCGAGACGGTCGATGAGGGCGTTGGCCGCGCTGTCCAGTTACTGAGCCGTGCTAAGGCAAAAGCCGGTACGGTCGTGACCGATGCCGATTCCATCGAGGCCTTCCAAAGCGAAAAGCCTTTGGTGCTTATTGTCGATGACTCCGAGATGAACCGAGCCATTCTCAGCGAGATGCTCAAGGACGAGTATTGCATCCTCGAGGCCGATAACGGTCGTACGGCGCTCGACATGGTCGACCGCTATGGCGATGAGTTGTCGCTCGTGATGTTGGACATTGTCATGCCGGGCATAAGCGGCTTTGAGGTGCTGGCCGATCTGTCGCGCCGATCGGTTAGTGACAATCTGCCTGTCATCATGATTTCGAGCGAAGATTCCGATGATATGGTTCTACGCGCGTACGAGCTGGGCGCCTCGGACTATATCAACCGCCCGTTTGACTCCCGTGTCGTGCGTCGCCGTGTAAGCAACACCATCCGCCTATACGCCAAACAGCGCCGCCTGACGAGCCTGCTGTCCCAGCAGTACAACGAGCGCGTCAAGAACAGTCGCATGCTCATTGACATCATGGCCGGCGTCATGGAGCTTCGCAACGGCGAGAGCGGCAGGCACGTTACGAACATCGAGAAGCTGACTGAGCTGCTGCTTGGCTGTCTGGTCCGGCGTAGCGACACGATCTCCCTCGACAATGAGGAGCGTTCCACGATTGCCTTGGCTTCGGCGCTGCACGATATCGGCAAGATGTCGATTGACGATGCGATCCTCAACAAACCCGGGCGCCTTACGCCCGAGGAGTTCGAGATTATGAAGACGCATACCACGATGGGCGCCGACATGTTGCTTGAGCTGGGCCGCCATCACGTTGGCAATGCGCTTATGGAATATGCGTACCAGATTGCGCGTTGGCATCACGAGCGCTGGGACGGCAGGGGCTATCCCGATGGCCTTAAGGGCAACGAGATCCCCATTGCCGCACAGGTGGTTTCGGTGGCTGACGTGTACGATGCTCTGACGAGCGTGCGCGTGTACAAGGATGCTATCCCGCACAAGGAAGCGATCCAGATGATCTTGAACGGTAAGTGCGGCGAGTTTAACCCGCTGCTGCTCGACTGCCTGCTCGAGGTGCAAGACCATATTGCCGAGACATTGGCACGTCCCGCCGACGTCGTCGCGTTTCCCACGATTTAGTTTGAGCAAAGGAGTTTCAATCCATGATTTCCATGCGTGAGGCGTATGAGAAGATCGGCGCTAATTATGATGACGCGTGCGCTCGGCTGATGGGCGAGGAAATGCTTGCCCGCTTTGCCCTCAAGTTTTTGGATGACGAGAGCATGGACAAGCTGGAGGCCGCTATGGCGGCGGGGGATGCCAAGGAAGCGTTTATGGCGGCGCACACACTTAAGGGCGTGAGTCAAAACCTGGGATTCGATAATCTGTACGAGCCGGCGGTCGTGGTGACCGAAGCGCTGCGCGGCGCCGATGCCGTTGACGGCGTTCGCGAGGGAATGCATGCGCTGCGCAGCAATATGCGGCCACGATGTCGGCCCTGCGCGAGGCGGCTGAATAAGAGCTTGCGAGCCTTGATGACTATGAGAGTGGATAATCTCCCGTTTTAGGCCCGGTGGTGGCCTCGAAGTGGGAGATTATCCACTCTCGTTCGATACGTGTCCAATAATCCACTCTCACCCCTTCTGATTAGTGAATGGGCTATGCGCACTGGCGGGGCTTTCCGCATGCAATCAATATCGTTGTTCGATAAACTGTTCGAATAACGATAGAGTCGATGAGGGTGAGTGTATGTCTAACAGCGTTCAGCGTATGGCCAAAGCGGGCGAAAATATCAGGAAGCTTGGCTTTTGCATGGCAGCCGTTTTTGCAGGGATGCTCGTCGCTTTTGCCGCGTTGGTTGTTTACGTGATCTGGTATGCGGTTGCAAACGTTGCTTCTGTCGATTCTTTCGGCGTCGTGACGCTTCTCGATGGCGGGTGCATCGTTATCCCAAGCGGACTGTGCCTGGCACTCGTCGTGGGTATTTCGCTTGTCGTTCTGTGTGGGATCAGCCGTAACATCTCGCGAGGCGTCTCGCCCTTTACCAAGACGCATGTGCGGCTTATCCGTGTTCTTGCGCTTGCCTTTGCTGTTAACGCCGCGGTTTCGCTTATTGGTGCCTACGGATCGGTCAATCTTACCATTGGTGGGCTGGAGCTTTACGTCGTGCCTCATTCCTTCGTTATTGAGATTTGCCAAGGCGTTGCCTTTGATGCGGGGTCGCTTATCGGCGCGGCTGTCTGTCTGTGTATCTCGGTGATCTGGAGTTATGCCTCGCTGCTCCAAGAGCAGTCTG
>CATZMG010000035.1 GCA_958421655.1 uncultured Collinsella sp. | reverse complement strand
CGACTCGCATAAAAAGCCTCCCATTTCTCATGTCCAAGAAATGGGAGGCGGTTCATATGGAGCGGTTTTGCCCTTTATATATCGAGCGCCTCGGCCATCGCTGCCGTAGTGATTGCCGTGGTTCCACAGCAACTGCCCACCATTGCGGCACCGGCATGTCTCCATTCGATGCATGCGCGCGCGAAAGCTTCGGGGTTCTCGTGCCATACGGGGCCATCCTGAGTCTGGACCGGATCGCCTACGTTGGGACGCACCGTGACGGGAGTAGTCGCCGATGCAACCATCCTGGGCACCGCCGCGTTCGCAGCCGAAAGCGAACAGCAATTAACACCAACCGAGTTTGCGCCGTGTTTTTCGGCGTACAAAACGGCTGCCTCGATGTTGAGGCCATCGCCCAACAGGTCGCCTTTTTCGTCAACGACAAAACTCACCAGAACAGGCATGCCGTCGGCGGCATCTCGAGCGCCGGCAAGCATGGGCTGCAAATTACGGATAGACGTCACCGTCTCGATCAGCAGACCGTCAACGCCAGCATTGAGCAAGGCGTGCGCCTGTTCGCGCGCAATGCCTCGGATTTCACGATACTCGGCAGAGTCCTCGGCAAACCACTCAATACCGATCGGGCCCATCGAGCCCAGCAGCAGCTGAGGGTGCGCCTGGCGGGCATCGTCGACGGCCCCGCGATTGACCTCCGCCACGGACGGCGAAATCTGGTCGTGCTTGAGGGCATAGCTCGATGCCTGAAAGGTGTTGGTAATGAGCACCTGCGCGCCGGCGGCGACATACAAGCGATGGATACGAGAAACGGTCTGCGGCTCTGCCAGATTCCAAAACGCCGGTGGAATGTCGGCGGCATCGTACTCACTCAACAAGACACTGCCCATGGGACCCTGCGCCAACAGGGTCTCGCTCGACAAGCGGCGCGTAAGTTCCTCGGCACCAAAGCGGTTGTAATAACTCGTATCCATATATATCCCGCTATTCCTCGACGCTGATTCCCTGCTTTTCGAGATAGGCGAGCCAGCGGCTCATCGTGTCCTCGGATAGCGCATGCTCCATCATGCAGGCCTCGGAATCGGCTCGCTCAAATTCGACACCGAGCTCCTGAACCAAAAACGTGCGGATGAGGCGATGACGGTACCAGATAGCCGTGCCAACCTCGCGGCCGCGATCGGTCAGGATTACCTTGCCGTAGTGCGATTGCTCGACAAGCTCGGATGCCTTGAGCGCCGAAACCGCTTTATTGACCGATGCCTTGGAGACGCCAAGGCGCTGCGCGATGTCGACCGATCGCACACCGTTGGTTTCCCCCTCTTCGCTTTCAATGCGAACCATGCACTCCAAGTAGTCTTCGTTCGCCACCGTCAGATGCAGTTCGCGCGAGCTATTTGTCGTATCCATGATCTTCCGTCCCTTCTGCATTCAATGGCTGATTCTACCCCATCCAAGCGTCGCGGTATGCCGTGGCATACCGTGCTAGAGTTCTTGTTGCACACGACGACCAAGATTGGAGCAGTCTTTATGGAAAACACCACTACAAACCCCGATGTCCTCGAGCGCTTTTTGCGCTACGTCCAGATCAACACGCAGTCCGAGGATGCAAACTGCGACCAGGTACCCTCGAGCGCCGTTCAGTTTGATCTTGCCAACGTACTGGCTGAAGAACTGCGCGAGCTTGGTGCGGAAGATGCCCACGTGACCGAGCACGCCTATGTCTGCGCGCATATCCCCGCAAGTGCGGGCGCTGAGGACAAGCCCGCCCTGGGCCTGATCGCCCATCTCGACACCACCGAAGTTGCACCGGGCGCCGGCGTGAAGCCGCACATCGTACACTACGAAGGCGGCGACCTGGTCTGCGGCACAGTTGACGGTAAGCCCGTTGCCATGAGTACCGCCAAGCTTCCCGCCCTGAACGACCTCGCGGGTGAGGACCTGGTCTGCAGCGATGGCACCACACTGCTGGGCGCGGACGACAAGGCAGGCGTCGCCGAGATCATGTCACTTGTCGCGCGTATCGCTCAGGACCCCTCTCTGCCCCATCCCGCACTCGGCATTTGCTTCTGCCCTGACGAGGAGATCGGCCACGGAGCCGAGCTGCTGGATATCGATACCTTTGGCTGCAAGTACGCCTACACGGTCGACGGCGGCCCCATCGGCGAGCTGGAGTGGGAGTGCTTCAATGCCGCCGAGGTGACCGTCCGCTTTGAGGGCCAGTCCATCCACCCGGGCGACGCCAAGGGCCGTATGGTCAACGCAGGCAATCTGTTCTGCGACTTCAACGCGTTGCTCCCCTACGTTCAGCGCCCGGAGTATACGGAAGGCTACGAGGGCTTTTATCACCTTGAGGGCGTATCTGCGACCGTCGATCACGCCACAGCGCGCTATATCGTCCGCGACCATGACGCCGCCAAGTTCCAGCAGAAACTCGACCTTATTGATGCCGCCGCCTCGATGCTCAACCTGCGTCTGGGTGAGGAGCGCGTGACGGTCGAGATTAAGCAGCAATATCGAAATATGGCCGAGATCGTTCGTGACTATCCCGAGCTTATTGATGTTGCCAAGGAAGCCTACCTTGCCTGTGGCGTTGAGCCCCAAGTGCTGCCGATTCGCGGCGGCACCGACGGCGCGCAGCTGTCGTTCCGCGGTCTGCCCTGCCCCAACCTTTCCACCGGCGGCTATTGCTACCACGGCGTCAACGAGTTCGTCCCGGTCAGTTCGCTCGTCAAGATGACCGACGTGCTCCAGGAGCTCGTCGCCCGTTTCGCATAAAACTGGCCGCATAAGCCCAAAAGACGAATCGCCCCGTCCTCAACCAAGAACGGGGCGGTTTTTGGTGCAAGGGGAGTAGTCAGCACCGCAGGTTAAGCCAACGTCAGCGAGCGACGTCCAAGGCGAACAAGTTGGCATGAAAAAGGCAGGGCATTGACCTTCTGGTCATGCCCTGCCTTTTGAATGACAAATTGTCGCCTTGGGCGGCGCGCAGCGTCGAGCCGTTACGGCGTTTGGTAAAACGCCGTAACTTAGTAGTTGGCTTCGTAGCCGTTGCCGTCGCCGGTGGGCTCTTCGTAGTAGTCCGAATCGCTCGAATCGCTTGAGTCATCGGAATCGTCAGAGCTGACCGATGAGGTTGCGGTACCGTTTGCGTAGTCGTCAGACGTGTTATTGTTCAGGTCGCCGATTGTAGAGCTGGAACCGTCGGAAAGACCCATGGTGTTGGGACCCTTGGGATCCTTGCCGGCATCGACGCGCTCCATCATTTCCTTAAGCTCGTCTTCGTAGACAAAGACATAGCTCACGCCGTCGATCATGGTGCTGTCGTCGGCGTACGAGGGCAGGTTGGCCGAGTAGATACCGTCGACATCCATACCGCGCATGGCATTGACCGTAGCCACGATATCCTGAACGCTCATATCGGTTACGAGCATATCGGACAGCGAATTAACCAGGCCAAAGATCTTCGTGGCATCGAAGTTATTGAGAATCTGGTTGGCAAGGGCGCCAAGCACCTGACGCTGGTGGCGCATGCGCGTGTAATCGCCGTCGGCATAGGTGTAGCGGCAGCGGGCATAGGTAAGGGCGGTGGCACCGTCCATATGCTGCTGGCCAGCGGTAATCTTAATATCCAGGTGCTCGGGGTCGTCAACATCATCGGTTGCGTTAATGTCGATACCGCCAACCGAATCAATCAGCGCCTGCATACCGTCGAAGCTGACCTCGGCATAGTGGGAAATCTGAACACCGCACAGCTCGTTGACCGCCTCGACCATGGCCTCGGCGCCGCCAACGGTATGGCAGGCGTTGATCTTCATGGTCTCGCCCTTGTACTCGACCTTGGTGTCGCGCGGAACGGAAATGAGCGTCGCCTGCTTTTGCGTGGGGTCGATGCGTGCCAGGATAATCGAGTCGGCACGATACGTATCCTCGCCCGGACGGCCGTCGGTGCCAAGAAGCAGCACGTAGAACGGATCCTTTGCCTCATCGGTGTCAACCAGAACCCGACGCAGATTGTCGGTAATGACATTAGAATCGCCGAGCTTGCCCATAATGGTGGCAAACCACAGGCCGGCAGCGGTAGTGGCACTCAGCAGCACGCCAAGCACGACAATGAGCGCGACGTGACGAATCGTGTGGCTACGACGACGTTGGCGAGCGCGCTCGGAATAGCGAGCCACGTTATCGCGACTGTAGATCTTGGCCTGCGCACCAGTTGAGGGTCTTCGGGTGCTAGTATCCGCGAGGGGCTTTTTATTAAACATAGGCAACCTGTATTAGTAGATGACGGGATCGGGGACGGTAGCATGCTCGACATGCGCGCCGAGCGCCTGCAGCTTTTCGACAAACTGCTCGTAGCCGCGCTTGATGTGATGGATAGCCGAAACCTCGGTCGTCCCGTCGGCGATCAAGCCCGCTACGACGAGGGCCGCTCCGCCACGCAGATCGGGCGAGGTAACCTGTGCACCCGAGAAGCCCTTGACGCCATGAATCATGGCATGATGGCTCTCGATACGAATGTCGGCACCCATGCGCACCAGCTCAGAGGCAAACATAAAGCGATTCTCGAAGATGTTCTCGGTGATAACGGAACTGCCGTCGGCGAGAGCGGAGAGCACCATAATCTGCGCCTGCATGTCCGTCGGGAAGCCGGGGAACGGAAGCGTTTGGATGTCGACCGGCTTGATACGCTCGGCACGGTTCACATGGACGCCATCCTCGACGCGCTCGCAGTCGATACCCATGAGCTCCATCTTCTTGAGCACCATGCCCAAGTGAATGGGGCAGAAGCCCGTGACATCGACACCGCGATCGTCGGCCATCAACGCACCGGCAACGATAAAGGTACCGGCCTCGATGCGGTCGCCCACTACGCGATGGGTAACAGGATGCAGTTCTTCCACGCCCTCGATGGTCACGACAGGCGTACCGGCGCCAACAATCTTGGCGCCCATCTCGTTGAGCATGTTGGCGAGATCGACGATCTCGGGCTCGCGGGCGGCATTGTCGATAACCGTGGTGCCCTGCGCGCGCACGGATGCCATGATGAGGTTCTCGGTCGCACCGACGCTGGCGAACTCGAGCGTGACGGTGGTACCGCGCAGACCTTGGGGCGCATTAGCGTTGATGTAGCCGTGGGCGGTATCGAACTCTACGCCCAGGGCCTCAAGACCAAGAATGTGCATATCGATCTTGCGAGCACCCAGGTTGCAGCCGCCCGGCATGGCGATCTTGGCGCGATGGAAGCGGCCCAGCAGGGGTCCCATCACAGCGGTGGAAGCACGCATCTTGGCGACGAGCTCGTAGGGGGCCTCCCAAGAATCGACCTGAGAGGTATCAATCTCGAGCGTGTGCTCGTCGAGAACATCGATTGTGGCGCCCATGCCCTTGAGCACCTTGCCCATCACGTGGACATCGGAAATATCGGGCACGTTCTGCAGCGTCGTCTTGCCCGGCGCCAGAAGCGTTGCCGCCATGAGTTTGAGTGCGGAGTTCTTGGCGCCCGAAACGGGCACGGAGCCTCCGATGGCGTGGCCACCCTCAACGCGGATAATATCCAAGGTCTACCCTTTCAAAAAGCATGCCCGGGATGGCTGAGCCATCCCGGGCATGATGTGTTCGCAAATGGTCGAACGCTAAATCGTTTGACTATTGGGCAAGCTTGAGCTTACACCATGCGATTTCATTATAGAGGTAGGCGCGGCGTGCATCATCCTCCGACAAATTACCCAGCTTCTCTTCAAAACCTTGAATATCAGCTTTAAGCTTGTCGGCATCGACGGTCGCCAAATCGCAAGCGCGCTCGGCGAGAACGGTCACGACATCGTCCGCAACCTGGGCATAGCCGCCGGCCACGGCAAACGTGTGGTCGACAGTGCCCATGGCCTTATCGGAAACGCGAACGTAACCGCGGTCGATCGTGCAGATCTCGCTGGAGTGAGCAGGCAGAACGCCAAACTCGCCATCCGTGGACGGAATCGACACAAACGCAGCGTCGCCCTCATAGGCGCAGCTCACGGGGCACACGATGCGGATACGCATAACCTACTTCTCCCCCATCTTGCGGGCGCGCTCGCGCACGTCCTCAATCGTGGAAGCATAGCGGAAAGCCTGCTCGGGCAGGTCATCGGCCTTGCCGTCGACAATCTCCGCGAAGGAGCGGACGGTATCCTCGACGCGGACGTAGACACCGGGGTTGCCGGTGAACTTCTCGGCGACGTGGAAGGACTGCGAGAGGAACTGCTGAATCTTACGGGCGCGGTTGACCGTAAGGCGCTGCTCCTCGGACAGCTCGTCCATACCCAGAATGGCGATGATGTCCTGAAGGTCGGAGTACTCCTGCAGGAGCTCCTGGACCTTGACGGCGACACGGTAGTGCTCCTCGCCGACGATCGAGGGATCGAGAGCGTCGGAGGAAGACGCGAGCGGGTCGATAGCCGGGAACAGGCCGAGCGACGAAATGCTACGCGAAAGAACCGTGGTGGCGTCGAGGTGCGTAAACGTCGTGGCAGGCGCCGGGTCGGTCAGGTCGTCTGCGGGGACGTAGACAGCCTGGACGGAGGTAATGGAGCCCGTCTTGGTCGAGGTAATGCGCTCCTGGAGGTCGCCCATCTCGGTTGCCAGCGTGGGCTGGTAACCAACGGCGGACGGCATACGGCCCAGCAGTGCGGAAACCTCGGAACCTGCCTGGGAAAAGCGGAAGATGTTGTCGATGAACAGCAGAACGTCCTGGCCACGATCACGGAAATACTCAGCGGTGGTAAGGCCGGCCAGACCGATGCGCAGACGCGCTCCGGGCGGCTCGTTCATCTGACCATAGACCAAGCAGGTCTTGTCGATAACGCCAGACTCGCTCATCTCGAGGAACAGGTCGGTGCCCTCGCGGGTACGCTCGCCGACGCCGGTGAACACCGAGGTGCCGCCGTGCTCCTGGGCGAGGTTGTTGATGAGCTCCTGAATCAGAACGGTCTTGCCGACGCCGGCGCCGCCGAACAGGCCCGTCTTGCCGCCACGGATGTAGGGCTCGAGCAGGTCAACAGCTTTGATGCCGGTCTCGAAGATCTCGGTCTTGGTGGTGAGCTCGTCGAAACGGGGCGCTGCATGGTGGATGGGGTAGAACTCCTCCACCTCAGGCATGGGCTTGCCGTCGACGGGCTTGCCCATGACGTTCCAAATGCGGCCGAGCGTCTTGGGGCCAACGGGCATCTTCATGGGCTCACCGGTATCGGTGGCGATGAGGCCGCGCTGCAGGCCGTCGGTCGAGGACATGGCGACCGTGCGGACGACGCCGCCCGGAAGCTGGCTCTCGACCTCGAGGATCGTGCTCAGATGACCGATCGGGGTCTCGGCCTCGACCGTGAGCGCGTTGTAGATCGGGGGCACCGTACCGTCAAACTTGACGTCGACGACAGGACCGATGATTCGCACGATGCGACCATCACCGGCAGTCGTCTTCTTGGTGGCTTCCTCGACCGCAAGCTTTACGGTGTTATTAGCCATTACTGTTCCTCCAATGCTGAGGCTCCGCCGACGATCTCGTTAATCTCGGTCGTGATCGAAGCCTGGCGCACGCGACTATACGTGCGGGTAAGGGTCGAGATGATCGCGGTGGCGTTTTCCGTCGCGGAGTGCATGGCCTTGCGGCGTGCACCCTGCTCGGCAGCCGCCGAATCGATCAGGGCCTGGTAGATGACCGTCAGGATATAAGACGGCACAAGCTTGCCGAGAACATGCTCGGGAGAGGGCACGAACTCGAACGTGGACGAGATGCGCTTAGGGGCGTCGGTCTCGTTCTTACGCGGACCGTGGGCCATAGCGATCATCTCGGGGTCGAGCGGCAACAGATGCTCGACGCGAAGCTCCTGATCCACGCGGTTCTTGGCGTGGTGGTAGACAAGCTCGACACGGTCAAGCTCACCGGCACGATACGCATCGCAGATATGAGAGGAGATCATGCGGGCCTGATTGAAATCGGGCTCAGAGGAGTTGCCCTCAAAGTGCATGACGACGTTTGCGCGGTCACGGAAATACGTGGCCGGTTTGCGCCCGCACGCGATGATCTCGCACTCGATGCCGTCGTTCGCCCAAGAAGCGGCGAGCTTTTCGGCCGTGCGCTCCACCGTCGTATTGAAACCGCCGGCAAGGCCGCGGTCCGAGGCAATAACGACAATCAGGCCATGCTTGACGCTCTCATGCTTCTGCAGCATGGGATCGGTGCCCGAACAGGAGGCGTCGCCGGCGACCGTCAACATGACGTCGGTCAGCGCCTCCTTATAGGGCTCGGCCTGCTTGGAGCGATCGAGGGCACGACGGATCTTGGCCGTAGAGACCATCTCCATCGTGCGCGTGATCTGCTTGGTCGTGGTAACCGAGGAGATTCGCTTCTTAATGTCGCGAAGGTTGGCCATGGGGCTTAGTTCTCCTCTGATCCAGAAACATCCGAATGGTGCTTGGCCATGAACTGCTGCTTGAAGTCGCCGATGACGCGCAAGAGCTCAGCCTTGGTGTCATCATCGATCTTCTTGGCGCGAACCTTGTCGAGCAGCGAGCCAAAGCCATTGTCCATGTACTCGATGAGCTCGGCACGGAAAGGCAGCACGTCGGCGATCTCCAGGTCATCCAGGAAGCCCTCGTTGCCAGCGAACAGCGTAACGATCTGCTCGCCAACCTCAAACGGCTTGTAGCGCGGCTGCTTAAGGAGCTCGGTCATGCGGGCACCATGGGTCAGCTGCTTCTGAGTAGCCTCGTCGAGGTCGGAGCCGAACTGCGTGAAGCCGGCGAGCTCCTGGTACGAAGCAAGGTCCAGACGGAGGTTGCCGGCGACCTGCTTCATGGCCTTGGTCTGTGCGTCGCCACCGACGCGGGACACGGAAATGCCCACGTCGACTGCCGGGCGCTGGCCCTGGAAGAAGAGCTCGGACTGCAGGTAGATCTGACCATCGGTAATGGAAATGACGTTGGTCGGAATGTAGGCCGAGACGTCGCCATCCTGGGTCTCGATGATCGGAAGAGCCGTCATGGAGCCATAACCGTTCTTCTTGGACATCTTGACTGCACGCTCGAGCAGACGAGAGTGCAGGTAGAAGATGTCGCCAGGATAGGCCTCGCGTCCGGGCGGACGATGCAGCGTCAGCGACATCTGACGGTAGGCCACGGCCTGCTTGGACAGGTCATCGTAGATGACGAGCACGTGACCGCCGGGGTTGGTCTCGCTGGCGGGCTTACCGTCCTCGCCGTTGTACATGAAGAACTCGCCGATAGCGGCACCGGCCATAGGCGCGATGTACTGCATAGGGGCGGAATCGGCAGCGGTGGCCGAAACGATGATGGTGTAGTCGAGCGCACCGTGCTGAGCGAGGGTCTCGCGGATGTTGGCAACCGTGGAGGCCTTCTGGCCGATGGCGACATAGATGCAGACCATGCCCTTGCCGCGCTGGTTGAGGATAGCGTCGATGGCGATGGCGGTCTTACCGGTCTTACGGTCGCCAATGATGAGCTCACGCTGACCACGGCCGATAGGCACCATGGAGTCGATAGCGAGCAGACCGGTCTGAACCGGCTCGCACACCGGGGTACGATCGATGACGCCGGGGGCCTTGAACTCGATGGGGCGACGGTGCGTGGCGACGATGTCGCCCAGGCCGTCGATGGGCTGGCCGAGCGGATTGACGACGCGGCCGAGCATGGCACGGCTCACGGGGATATCCATAATGCGGCCAGTGGTGCGGCACTCGTCGCCTTCCTTGATGGAGTCGACGGCACCGAACAGAACGGCGCCGACCTCGTCACGGTCAAGGTTCTGGGCAAGGCCGAAGACGGTCTCACCGGTATCGGAGCTCTTGAACTCCAGAAGCTCGCCTGCCATGGCGCTCTTGAGGCCGGAGACGCGCGCGATGCCGTCGCCTACCTCGTCGACCGTTGAAACCTCATGCGTATCGACCGTCGCGGAGAGGCTCGTGAGCTGCTCCTGCAGTTTCTTGGCGATATCCTGGGCATTGAGGGTTTCGGACATTAGGCTTCACCTCCGTACGAATTAGCAGAGTTTGCGAGGGTCTCCTGCGCGATGCGCAGCTGCGTCTTGACGGAAATGTCACGACGCTCGCCGCGGGCCTCGAGCACCAAGCCGCCCACGATAGACGGGTCGACCTGCTCGATAAGGAACACCTTGCGGCCGAAGTCCTGCTCGCATTTCTTAGTGATGGTTTGACGCAGCTCGTCGTCGAGCGGGATCGCCGTGGTGACGGTCACGCCCACTACATCCTCGTCTTCCTCGGCAACATACTTAAAGGCAGCTGCCACCTTGGGAAGAAGGTCGAGCTGGTCGCGCTTGGACATGGTGTCGAGCACGGCGATGATCTCGGGGCTGGCAGAAGCCAGGCGCTCGATCATCTCGAGGTCCTCGAACACATGGTTCTCGGCCTTGGCGGCTTCCAAAAGGGAGCGCGCGTAGGTCTCGAGCACCTTGTCCTGATAGCGGCTAGTCGGCATTCAGGCTACCTGCTTCCTGGATGTAGCGCTCGATGAGCTTCTTCTGCTCGGCCTCGTCCTCGAGTGCCTCGCCCACGATCTTGGTGGCGACGGCAACGGACAGGTCGGCAATGGAGCTCGCGGCACCGGCGTAGATGGACTTGCGCTCGTCCTCGACGGTCGTATGGGCCTTGGCGATGATCTCCTCGGCCTCCTTGTGAGCAGCCTCGATGATACGAGCGCGCTCGGACTCGGCGTCCTTACGGGCCTCGAGAACGATGTCGGCAGCCTGACGACGGGCGTCGGTGACGATCGAGTCGGACTCAGCGCGCTTGGCGATAGCCTCCTGCTTGGTCTTCTCGGCCTCGTCGAGGCTCTCCTCGATCTTCTTGCCGCGCTCCTCCATGGTTTTCATGATGCCCGGCAGGGCGACCTTGGCCAGCACGATCCAGATAATCAGGAAGGCGATAAGCGCCGGGATGAACTCCGCCATCTTAGGGATGAGGATGTCCGCACCGGCAGCGCCGTCCTCAGCGAACGCGGAAACCGGCATGAGCAGCGCGGCCGCGGACGCGGAGAGTGCGATCGCGCTCTTCTGGGATGAAAGATTCATACTTGACGCTCCGTGCTATTTAACGATCAGCGCGACAACGAAGCCGATCAGAGCCAGAGCTTCGCCGAAGGCGGAGCCCATGATGAAGACGGTGAACACGCGGCCCTGGACCTCAGGCTGACGGGCCATAGCACCCGTAGCACCCAGAGCAGACAGGCCGATAGCAAGACCAGCGCCGATAACACCGAGACCGTAACCGATAACTCCCACGATTCCTCCTTTGTCGTGCGTGTCTTATTTCACGCAGGATAACCTTTTTATAACTGCCGTGCTCCATGGGTACGGGCGCCGGCGGTTTAACGAATTACCTTACCTTTAAGGCGCGAACGGAAGACTACTCCTCCTCCGCGACCTCCTCTGCCTCGGAGACATACACGGCGGTAAGGACCGTGAAGACGTAAGCCTGGATGGCGCCGACCACAAGCTCGATCGCATAGATCAGGATGAGGATGGCAAGCCAGGCCAGCGAAGGCAGGGCGCCGACGGCGTGGGCCGCGGAAACCTGCTGAAGCAGCGGCTGCATGAACATGCTCGCCATGATGGCGAACGAGCCCATGACCACGTGTCCTGCGAACATGTTGCAGAACAGACGGACGGCGAGCGTGATGAGGCGCAGGAAGGTCGAGAAAAGCTCGACGACCCACACGAGCACGTTCATCGGGAAGCTCACGCCCTGCGGGGCGAGGCTCTTGATGTAGCCGATCACGCCGTGAGCCTTGCATCCGTAGTAGATGAAGTACACGAAGGCGAAGATGGCGAGCGCGGCGGTGGAGCCGATTGCGCCGGTGCCGGGCTTCATTCCCGGGATCAGGCCGATCATGTTGTTGATCAGAATGAACAGGAAAAGCGAGCACAGGAACGGGAAGTGCTTCTTCCAGTTCTCACCCACGACGCCCTTGCCGATATCGTTCTCGACGTACTCGATGATGTACTCGAAACCGTTGACGAAGAAGCCCTTGGGAACCAGGGTCTGCTTCTTCTTGAACACGGCCAGGACGATCAGGAGCACGATCGTGGAGACGATCAGCCAAAACGAGTACTGCGTGATGCCGCAGCTCAGATCGCCCACGACAGGGGTGGAGCTGAACTCGCTGACCAGATGATTAATCTCATCAGGCAGCTTTTCAAAAATTTCCACGACTTACCTTTCGACCTCATGAGGATCTCGCAGCGCCTTGGCGACGCGAACCGTGCAGGCGACCATAAAGGCCACGAAGCCGATCGCCTCGCCCAGGAGGAACATGCGAAATGCCTCTCCGAACAACACAAACACAACCAAGGTAAAGACGAGCAGGGCGATTGCCGAGACCGCCAGACTCACCATACCCTTGAGCATGTCCGCATTCTGTTTATCGTCAAGAACCGGCTTGAGCGTAAAAACAAAGGGAAGGAAGGCAATTGCGCCCGCGATGGCGCCTGCAACGATAGCGAGCAGATCGGCTATCTGAAACACTGGCGTCCTCACTTTCCTTTTTAACGCTTCACAGAACAGTTCCCGCCAAACATTGGTGACTATTGTACGAGCCAATCGCTAAAGTACAACCGAAAAAGCATCGGTTAATACGCACCTGTTCGTTTTCTTAAGACCTTCTTTATGCCGCAGGTACGGTAATACGTTTTTCTCGAACCCTGCAGGGCAAAACGTCCGTTAACAGGAGTGCGCGCGGTCGCCTTTTGTTCGTCCGCGCGCACCGTTTCTTCGTATTTGCAGCCGCGGCCGTCTTAGCCCAGCGACTAGAGCGTGCCGTAGATGCGGTCGCCGGCGTCGCCGAGGCCGGGAACGATGTAGGCAGCCTCGTTGAGATGGTCGTCGATGGCGCAGGTATAGATATGCACATCAGGGTCCTTCTCAGTCAGCGACTTGAGGCCCTCGGGGGCCGCGACGATGCACAGCATGCGGATGTCCTTGACACCGCGCTCGCGCAGGTAGCTAATGGCCATCTCGGCCGAACCGCCCGTGGCGAGCATGGGGTCGACGACCAGGCAGATGCGCTGGTCGATATCCTTGGGCATCTTGCAGTAATACTCGTGCGGCTCGTGGGTGACCTCATCGCGCTCCATACCGATGTGGCCCACGCGAGCGGAGGGCACCAGGTCGAGGATGCCGTCGACCATGCCAAGGCCCGCACGCAGGATGGGCACGATGGCGAGTTTCTTGCCAGCAAGCTGTTTGAACGTGGCGGTAGTGATGGGGGTCTCGACCTCGACGTCTTCCATAGGCAGGTCGCGCATGGCCTCGTAGCCGTCAAATAGCGCGAGTTCGCGCACGAGCTGACGGAACTGGTTGGTGCCGGTGTTTTTGTCGCGCAGGATCGACAGCTTGTGCTGGACGAGCGGGTGATCGACAAGCGTCACACGGGACGCATCGTAGGTGACGGTCATGGGTTGATTGCCCCTTTCGTTGCGGCCGCAAAACGGCCTTGCTGACAAGGCGCGCAGCAATGTTGCCGCCGCACGCCATGCATAAGTTTAGCGGTTTGTTGTATCGAGCAGCCCATCGCAGCCCTACTGTGCGGTACTGAGCGAGCGCTTGACTGCATCACGCCAGCCCGCAAGGTTTTGCTCGCGACGCTCGGCGGACATATGGGGAAGGAAGGTCCTAACGATCTGGGCATTTTGCTCCAGCTCTTCAAGGTCTTCCCAATAGCCGACGGCAAGACCCGCCAAGTACGCGGCACCGATTGCCGTGGTCTCCACCGTCTCGCATTGCAGCACGGGGATATCCAGCAGGTCGGCCTGGAATTGCATGATGAACTCGTTGCGTGAGGCGCCGCCATCGACGGACAGGCGCTCAATCGAAAGCCCCACGTCCTGCTCCATGGCGCGCAGCACGTCATAACTCTGGTAGGCCATGGACTCGCAGGCCGCACGCACAATGGTCGCGCGACTCGAGGCACCGGTCAGGCCGCACACGATACCGCGGGCACGCGGGTCCCACCAGGGAGCGCCCAAACCCGCAAAGGCGGGGACGAAGTAGCAGCCCTCGTTGTCGTTGATCGAAGCGGCGAGTTGCGCGGACTCGCTCACACTCGAGATGATGCCCATGTTGTTGCGCAGCCAGTTCATGGTTGAGCCGGCGGCAAAGATAGAACCCTCGAGCGCATAGCTGATCTTGCCATCCGCGGCGATACCGATCGTGGAGACCAGACCGTTCTTGGATTCGACGACCTCGTCGCCGGTGTTCATGAGCATAAAGCAACCCGTGCCATAGGTGTTTTTGGTCTGGCCGGGATGGAAGCAGCAGTGGCCGAACAGCGACGCCTGCTGATCGCCCGCCACGCCCATGATGGGCGGCATGTTGGTCATGATGTCGCTCGCGACGCGGCCGTAGTCGCCCGAGCTCCAACGAACCTCGGGCATCATGGAACGTGGAACGTCAAAGAGCGCCAGCAGGTCGTCGTCCCAATCGAGCGTATGGATATTAAAGAGCGCCGTGCGGCTGGCATTGGTGTAGTCGGTGGCAAAGACCTGACTGCCGGTGAGGTTGTAGATGAGCCAGGTGTCGATGGTGCCGAACATGAGGTCGCCCGCCGCCGCGCTCTCACGCGCACCGTCGACGTTGTCGAGGATCCACTGCACCTTGGAAGCCGAGAAATACGGATCGAGCGTGAGTCCCGTGCGGGAGCGCACCAGCTCTTCTGCGCCCCGCTCGACCAGCTCGTCGATCAGAGGTGCGGTGCGACGGCATTGCCACACGATGGCGTTATAGATGGGTTGGCCGCTTATGCGGTCCCACACCACCGTGGTCTCGCGCTGGTTGGAGATACCGATGGCGGCGATGCGGTCAGAATGGATGCCGCTCTTAAACTGGACCTCCATCATCACGCCGATCTGGCTGGCAAGCACCTCCATGGGGTCTTGCTCTATCCAACCGGGACGCGGGAAGCTGGTTTTGACGCTACGACGTGCCTGCGCGACGATGCAGCCGTACTCGTCGACGATGGTCGCAAGCACCGAGGTGGTGCCGCAGTCGAGCGCCATGATGTAGGAACCGCCAAAGTTAAACGAGGCATCTTCCATGCCCAGGCTGCCCAGATTCAACGACATCGCTTACACCTTTCTATTGCATCGGGTCGGACAGGACCCGCTCGATCTCTGATGCGGGAAGTGCGCCTTGGCGCAGGATCTGGAGCCCGCCGTGCTGGAACGACACAATGGTCGAGGCGTCGCGACACGGGGTCTCACCGGCGTCGACGGCAACATCGACCCCCTCCAGGATACGACCCTCGACGGCGGCAAAGCTTGCCGGCGAAGGCGCGCCGTGCGTGTTGGCGCTCGTGCAGGCAAGGGGACTGCCGCAGGCGCGGATGAGCGCTTGGACCACGGGAGAGGCCGAAGCGCGCAGGGCCACGGTGTCGTCGGCAGCACGCATAAAGGTCGGCACGCAGGGAGCCGCCTTGACCACGATAGTCAGGGCTCCCGGCCAGCATCGTCGCGCAAGTACGCGGGCATCTTCCGGGATATCCACGCCATAGCGGTCGAGTGCCTCGACGCCATCGACCAGCCAGGCGACCGTTTGGGTGAGTTCACGTTGCTTGAGAGTGAAGATACGGCGGTAGCCGGTACCGAGCGCAGGGACCGCGGCGCCATTGACGGCAGCCTGCGGATCGCGCGGCCACGATGGGAATTCGCCTGTATCTTGGGGCACGGCGTCCGAGAAGGCGTTGACTGCCACGGCGACACCGTAGACCGTCTCGGTCGGGATCAGCGCCAGGCCGCCACAGCCGAGCACCTCGGCCGTACGCTCGACGGCGAGCCGATGCGGCTCGCGCGCTCCCTCGTATACCCGGTAGACCGTCTGCATGTGTATGCCAGCCCCTTACGCTCTGGTGCAAGTTTGTTTACTGTGGGGCATTCTCGCACGAAACGTTCAACCTATTTGCCCAGAGCGCATGTTGGTTTGGTGAGCGGCTCTAGTAGTCGGTGAAAGTGAGGGGGTTAATTGAAGATTTTAGCGCGCAAGCGTAACGGTACGATCGGGAAACTCGATGCTTGCAACCAGTTTTCCGCCGAGGCTCTCTGCGTACCTGCTCAGCGTGTCGAGCCTCATCGAACCCAACTCCCCACGCTCGAGCTCGGATACACGTTTTTGAGAAACGCCCATCGACTGGGCGACCGACGCCTGTGTTAGATCTTTTAACCTGCGAATCTGAGCAAGCTTATAGGCTTCGATACGATCGCGAGTCCTCTCCTGCTCGGCGGTAATGGAGTCGCGTGTTATCCCGCGAGATTCCATATACTCATGCAGTTCCATCTCGATCGAGCCTCCTTACGTGGCGACGGTATATGCTCATCAAGCCAAGGTTCAATGTAATCAAGCACGATACGGTACCGATACAGCTGATTTGACATACCTTTCTCCTTCTATAGTAGAAGTTTTACGGTATATTGCAAGGACAAACTTGCGCAAATGTCTATTTATTCAGCTTAAATACGCTGTTTGGGCTCGGTGACGATGGCTCGAACGATGCGGGGACGATCGGTGAGGTCGTGGACGATACGCACGTCCGAAAGGCCTGCTTGACGACAGAGCTCGGCCGCGGCGTCGAGCGCGCCCTCGTAGAGCTCGCAGGCAAACAGGCCGCCGGCACGCAGCATGTAGGGCGCCGCGTTGAGCAGGCGGCGGAAGATATCGAGACCGTCGGCACCGCCCTCGAGCGCCAGATCGGGCTCAAAGTCCTTGACCTCATGCGGCAGCGAGCGCATGACATCGGTGGGGATGTAGGGCGGGTTGGAGACGAGTACGTCAAAGGTGCCCCACTCTTCGCGGGGAATGGAGCTCACCAGGTTTGTGAGGCTGAAGGCGACCTCGTCGGACGTGAGGCCAAGCGCATCGCGGTTTTTGGTAGCAAGGTCGATGGCGCGCGGCTCGATATCGGTAGCAGTGCAGGTAACGTGCCCGCGGCGCTCCCAGGCAAGGGAGAGCGAAATGCAGCCCGTGCCGCAGCCGACCTCGAGAACGCGGGCAGTGCGGGGCTCGGCTGGGGCAGATACGTTGGCCTCGGCGGCATCTTGCGCGGGAGTCGCCTGTTGGTCGTTGTCCTCAATGGCGATGCCGTATTCGTCGAGCTCGGGCTCGGGGGTTTCCATGGCCTCTGCTTCTGCCGCTTCGGCTTCTGCTGCCTGCGCGGCGGCTTCCTCGGCCTCGCGGTCGGCCAGTTCCTCGGCATAGGCGCGGCTACCGAGCACGTCGCTACCCAGCGCAGCCTCATCGGCGGCCGTCAGGTTGGCGGCACGGCGCTCGGCGGCCGCGCGTTCGTCAGCCAGCGCCGCCTCGGCTTTGCGGGCCTGCTCGACCTCATCGTTCCAAGGCAGCTCCACGCGCTGGCGGGCAGCGGCCTCGGGGCTCAGCACCTCGGCATCCAGATAGTTCAGAACTTCTTCGACGAGCATCTCGGTCTCGGGGCGCGGGATGAGCACACCGGGGGCGCACGCGACGTCGATCATGCGAAACTGCGTGCTACCGGTGATGTACTGCAGCGGCTCGCCCTTCGCGCGACGGACGACCGCCGCGTGCATGGTCTCGAGCTGCGCTGCGTCGAGCGTCTCGTCCATGCGCATATATAAGTCGATACGCGCCAGACCCGTAGCTGCGCACAGCAGCCACTCGGCAGAAAGACGGGGGTGCTCCTCGCCGCGCTCGGCCAGGTACTCCTTGGTCCACTCGAGACAACGCTTGATGGTCCAAATCTCGTTTGCCATGGGGCCCTCCCCTCTTAAGCGCCGGACGGCGCGCGAATGTCGGAGCAGATTGTAAGCGAGGCTAGCGCTTGGCAAGGGACGATTGAAGGCGATTATCGAGAATCAGCCCAGAATTTTGCACCGGACTCGCTCAAAGTGTTCATTCGCCGACGTCTAAATCTGCATTCGTCAAGCTTTTGGCAAGGTTGACCCAAAACTGACCAATATCTAACCAAGAACTTGCCAAATCACTTGACGAACAACGCGATAAAAATCACTCCGCGACTTCTTAGACGATTTTTCGAGCAATATTTTCATTAGCAGATGAATGCCGTTGATTGCTTTAAGCAGGTAGATAGCTTAAGGGCTATCAAAGCCGATTGAATAACATCTCAAAGCAATGTGCCCAACCTAGTCGTTTAAGAACGTCCCCAATGACCACCGCATCCGGAACAAGGCAACGCCGCAGGTAGAGGACGGACAGCGAGCGGGTCGCATTTGAGACAAGGTGACGTGAAACGAAAGGGCGCTGACCTTCTGGTCGCGCCCTTGAAGTTGAACGTCAGATTGTCCAAATGCGGCCCGCGCAGCGTCGGCTGGTCCGCCGTTCGGTAGAACGGCGGAACCTAAACGGCCTGTGCCAGCTTCTCGGCACGCTCGGCGGCGGCGAGCGCCTCGATCACGGTGCCGAGCTGGTCGCCCAGAAGGACGCCGTTATAAGTGGAGTTGAAACCGATGCGGTGATCGGTCACGCGGTCCTGGGGCTGGTTGTAGGTACGGATTTTCTCGGAACGGTTGCCGTGGCCGATCTGGCTCTGGCGCTCGGCACCAAGCTCTGCCTGCTGCTTCTCGAGCTCCATCTCGTACAGACGGGCGCGCAGCATCTGCATGCATACCTCGCGGTTCTGGATCTGGGAGCGCTGCTCCTGCGACTGCACCACGGTGTTGGTGGGCAGGTGGGTGATGCGCACGGCGGAGTAGGTGGTGTTAACGCACTGACCGCCAGGGCCCGAAGCGCAGTAAGTGTCGATGCGCAGGTCGGACTGGTTGATCTGGACGTCAATCTCCTCGGCCTCGGGAAGCACGGCGACGGTAGCCGTTGAAGTCTGAATGCGGCCCTGGGACTCGGTCTTGGGGACGCGCTGGACGCGGTGCACGCCGGACTCAAACTTCATGACGGAGTAGACGCGGTCGCCCTCGACCTTGAACTCGATGGACTTAAAGCCGCCTGCCTCGCTAGGGCTGGAGTCGAGCACGGTGGTCTTCCAGCCGCGCGACTCGCAGAAGCGCTGATACATCTTGTAGAGGTCGCCGGCAAAGATGGCCGCCTCGTCGCCACCGGCGGCGGAGCGAATCTCGACGATGGTGTTCTTGTCGTCGTTGGGGTCGCTCGGGATGAGCATGTACTTGATGTCTTCCTCGAGCTGCGGGAGCTTTTCCTCGTTCTCGGAGATGTCCATCTGGAGCATCTCCTTCTCGTCCGCATCGCTGGTGTCGCGGAGCATCTCCTTGGCGGCCTCAATGTCATCGAGCGCGCCGATGTACTCGCGCGAGGCAGCGATGAGGTCGGACTGGTGTGCGTACTCCTTGTTGAGACGCGTGAACTCCTTGATGTCGGAGGCGACGGCCGGGTCGGAAAGCTTCTTCTCGAGCTCCTCGTAGGCCTTAATGATCTTTTCGAGCTTGTCGCGCATGGCGGGACTCCTTTATGTGCGTGAAGGCGAAAATCGGCAGAGTTGATGGGGCGCGCGGCGCCACTGCGGGGGTAAGCCCAGCTAGAACATGTCGATCTTCAGATACATGCGCATCCCTTCGCGTATGAGGTACATAGTTGCGGTCTAACCCATACATGATAGCGTGCGCAGGCATACCTGCATATAACCCGCACGGAATGCGACAAAGGGTCAGTCTCTTTCCTTGAATACAACTTCATCCGAACGCCTCCCGCATTCATCCGCACATATACGGATAAATTTGGGAATCCGATACCCTGAGGGCCGGATCGGCCGGCCCCGGGAGATCGGAGGACGCCATGTCCGGAAAGGGCGGGAAGGGCGCCGCGAGGGCGGTCCCGAGGACCCACGGCAGGCTCACCGGGTACGAGCGGGACACGGTCCAGAGGATGCTGAAGCGCAGGGTTCGCTCGGCCACTTCCTCGAGAGGTTCAAGGGCGTATCGACCCGCAGGCTCCACAGCTGCCTGATGTGGTTCAGATGGCTGCGCGAGGCCGCACGCGTCGGGGACAGGACGTCGCTCATGCGCGAGCAGCTCGACGACGGGCGCTACGAAAAGATCCGGAAGAAGATGATGGAGCCGGAGTACGAGTTCCATCTGGAGCCGGACGTGCAAACGGCGGGTTAACATAGCCTTTCACCAAAAAGGGCGAGCGGCCGCGCCCTGCGACCACCCGCCCTCAATTAAAGCCCTTCTCGGCCGCCGTAGCTACCGGTTCCGGCGCCGCAGGATAACGCCTGCGGCGATCAGCACCACCGCGCCGCCCGCGATGCCACCCAGGGCCATCGGCGACAAGCTGGTATCGCCCGTATACGGCAGACCCGGCTTCTCCTCCTTCGGCACCGGTGACTTGCTCGGCGGATTGGTGGGCGGCTCCGTCGGCGGGGTGGTCGGCGGCGTGTACGTGTTCTTGAACACCGGCGCCACGGCGCCGTCATAGGTTACCGTCGCCACCAGATGGCCCGCACCGTCGTCCGTCACCGTCACCGTTACCCGGTGCTCGGCCGCGTCGTACGTCACGTTCTTCTGACCGTCGTCCACCTCGGAGATGCTGTAGGCGTACATTCCGGGCTTGTCGTACGAGATCGCCTCGAAGCCCACCGTGCCGTCCGCCGCGTTCTTTGCGGTCTGCAGCACCTTGCCGTCGGCATCCTTCAGCTGGAAGGAGAACTGCCCTTCCTTCAGGTCCTCGCCGCTCAGCACCTTGGAGGCCCCCAGCTTCACCTCAGTCGCGGCCGGCGCGTAGCTGTTGCAGAACGCCACCGCATCCACAGCCTTGCCGCCTGTGCTGTAGGCAACCTGCGCCTCCAGCTCGTGCGTCTCCGCATTCTCCGTCACCGTCACCGTTGCGGTAAAGACCGTCGTGTCGTAGGTGACGCCGTTCGCCGTCGCCCCTGCCTGCTCGGACACGGTGTAGACATACGTCCCCACCTTATCCAGCTGCAGCGGCGCGAAGCCGAACGTGCCGTCGACGCCGTTCTGCACCGTCTGCACCACGTTACCGTCGGCGTCCTTCAGATCGAAGGAGAACTCACCCTCGGCCAGGTCGCGGCCGGTCAGTGCCTTCGTTCCGGTAATCGTCGCCGTCGTTGCCGTCGGCGTGTAGGTGTTGGTGAAAGTCAGATCAGCAGCCGCCTTGCTCGCCGTCGCGGTCAGCTGACCGCTGCCGCCGTCGTCGGTCACGTTCACCGTCACGTCCAACACCGCATCGCTGTAAGTAATGGTGCCATCATGGCCCGCAACCTCCTTCACCTGGTACGCATGCGAACCAGTCGCGGTATACGAGATGGCCTTGAAGGTAAACGCGTTACCCACGTTCGTGGTCCGGTCGATCTCCTGCCCCGTGGCCACGTCAATCAGCGCGAACGTGAACTCGCCATCGGCGGGCGTCCGCGTGGTGGCCGGGTCGGCATTCTTAAGCACCTTGGTGCCAGAAATCTGGTAGGAGGTCTGTCCCGGCTGGTAGCTGTTCGCAAACGCCATGGTTCCGGGCGAGACGCCGCTCTCGGTACCCTCGCTCGGCTTCACCGTGGAGCTCTTTACCACCAGCTTGCCGTCGTTGTTGTCCTCCACCACGTAGGTCAGGGTGTACGCCTTGCCGGTGTAGGTCACGCCCAGCACGCCCGGCGCGTCGTCCGTCGGCTGCACCTCGCGGACCGTGTAGGTAAAGGTGCCCGCATGGTCGAAGATCAGTTTGTCGAAGGCAACATTGCCGTCAGCATCGTTCTTCCGGGTCTGGATCACCGAGCCGTCAGACCCCATCAGCTCGAAGGCGAAGTCTCCCGCCTTTAGCTGATAGCTGCCGTCGTGCACGTTAACGCTCTTGGTGAGGGCGATCGCACCGGAGTCCGTCGCCCGTGCCTCGTAAGTGTTGGTGAAGGTGGGCTTCGTGGCGTCCGTACCGTCGTAGGCGACGCTCGCCTGCAGCGTGCCGGCATTGTCCGCAACCGTCACCACGGCATGGTGCACCGCGGCGTCGTAGGTCACGTAGGCCAGATCGCCCTTCCGCTCAACGATGGTGTACTCGTGCGTGCCCGGCTTCGCGTAGGAGAAGGCGTCGAAGCCGACGCTTCCGTTCGCGTCGTTGGTCGCGGTCCGGACGGGTTGCTTGCCTTTCAGCTGCTCAGCCGTAAGGTTGCCCTCGTACACATCGAAGGTGAACTCGCCGCCCTTGAGTACGATCGGCGTGTTGTCGTCCTTCTTCGCGTAGCTCTTCTGTGCACCGAGGGCCAGGCCGGTCGCGGCCGGCTGGTAGGTGTTGGTGAAGGTCTCCGAGCCGGATGTGCTCGTCACGATCGCCTTCACATTCAGTGCTCCGTTCCCGCCGTCTGTGACCGTCACCTTGTAGGTGAGAGGATGGTTGTCATAGACCATGCCGGCCTCCGCG
>CATZMG010000034.1 GCA_958421655.1 uncultured Collinsella sp. | reverse complement strand
GACTCGCATAAAAAGCCTCCCATTTCTCATGTCCAAGAAATGGGAGGCGGTTCACAGTGGACGGGAGGGGAGCCTTATATGTGACCGCGGCAAAAGGATGGCAATACCGCAGTCGCCCAAAGGGAGGGCCTGGATGCACCGGGCCTAGATAAGGTTCTTGCCAGAGACCTTATCGAAGAGGTGGGTCGCGTTCTTCTCGAACTTGAACCAGATGGTGTCGCCAGCCTTGAGCGCGCCCTTGGCCTCGAGGTCGACGACGGGGATAATCAGGACAAACTGGCCGTCGGGAGCGGTCACGTGGACATGCTCGGTCGAGCCCATGAGCTCGGTCACCTCGACGGTACCCTGGAGCGCGCCCTCCTCGCCCTTGTCGGCAAGCAGGATCTGCTCGGGACGCACGCCGGCCGTAATCTCCTTCACGTCGCCGCCGTCCCAGTTGAGGGCAAGCTGAGCGCAAGTCTCGGGGGCGAGCGCCACGTTCATATCCTCGGTCTTGACGGTAAAGCCGTTGCCCGAGCGCACCAGCTGGGCATCGAAGAAGTTCATCTGCGGCACGCCGATGAAGCCGGCGACGAAGATGTTCGCGGGATGGTTGAAGACCTCCTGCGGCGTGGCGATCTGCTGGACAACGCCGTCCTTCATGACCACGATACGGTCACCGAGGGTCATAGCCTCGGTCTGGTCGTGAGTAACATAAATGAACGTGCCCTTGATCTCGTGGCGCAGCTTAATGAGCTCGGCACGCATCTGGTTACGAAGCTTGGCGTCCAGGTTGGACAGCGGCTCGTCCATCAGGAAGACCTTGGGGTCACGCACGATGGCGCGGCCGATAGCGACACGCTGGCGCTGGCCGCCGGAGAGCGCCTTGGGCTTACGGTCGAGGTACTCGGTAATGCCCAGGATCTCGGCAGCAGAGCGAACCTTACGGTCGATCTCGTCCTTGGGGACCTTCTTGAGCTCAAGCGTAAACGCCATGTTCTCGTACACCGTCATATTGGGGTACAGAGCATAGCTCTGGAACACCATGGCGATGTCGCGGTCCTTGGGCGCCACGTCGTTGACACGCTTGCCGTCGATGAGCACATCGCCCGAGGTAATGTCCTCCAGGCCGGCGACCATGCGCATCGTCGTGGACTTACCGCAGCCAGAGGGGCCAACGAGGACGACGAACTCCTGGTCGTGAACGGTGAGGTTGAAGTCCTCTACAGCGAGCACACCGTCCTCGGTAACCTTGAGGTTGTGCTTCTTCTCCTCGGTCTTCTTCTTTTTGCCAAAGAAGCCCTTCTTTTTTGACTCGTTGTTGGGATACACCTTCTGAACATGTTTGAGAACGATCTCGGCCATGTCTCTACCTTTCGATATGCGGCGCCGCGCTGAGGGGCGCCGCAGAAACTTGCAAAACAGTTACGGCATCAGCCCTTGACGGCACCTGCCACCACACCGTCGATGATGTACTTCTGACAGAGGATGTACATGATAACGATGGGGATAACGACCATCATGATGCAGGCCATCATGGGGCCGAGCTCGACGTGGCCGTAGCCGCCGCGGAAGTACTGGATCAAGATAGGAATGGTCTTGTACTTGGTGGAGTCGAGCGTAAGGTAGGGCAGCAGATAGTCGTTCCAGACCCACATGGTCTCGAGGATGCCGACCGAAAGATAGGTGGGCTTCATGATGGGAAGGACGATCTTAAAGAACACCTGGACCGGGTTGCAGCCATCAATCATGGCCGCCTCCTCGATCTCGAGCGGGATGTTCTTTACAAAACCGGCGAACATAAAGACCGCCAGGCCCGCGCCAAAGCCGAGGTAGATAAAGCAGATGTTGAACGGCGTGTTGAAGCCGATGCGGTCCGCCAAATTGGACAGCGTGAACATGAGCATCTGGAACGGCACGACCATCGAGAACACGAACAGGTAATAGAAGAAGTTCGAGATCTTGTTGTTGACACGAACCACGTACCAAGCGCACATGGAGCAGCACACCAAGATCAGCACGACCGACGTGACCGTGATGATGAGCGAGCACATAAATGCCGAGGCAAAGCCCTGCTCGTTAAGAGCGTGCAAGTAGTTTGCAAGGCCGTTGAACGTCTCGGGCGTGAGCAGATCGAACGCCGTGGTGGTGCTGATTGCGGTCGCTTTCTTAAAGGAATTGAGCGCGATCATAAACACGGGGTAGATCCACGCGAGCGACAGGATCGTAAAGAAAATCGAGAGCGCGCGGTTGATAACCTTATCGCGTTTCATTACTGCTGCACCTCCTTGGACCTCGTGGCCCTAAGCTGAATCATGGAGATGGCCACGACCAGGATGCAGAAGATAACCGCCTTGGCCTGACCAATGCCCTGCCATGCGATACCGGCACGCGAATAGAACGTGTTGTAGATGTTCAGGGCGAGCATCTCGGTGGAGTGCGCGGGGGCGCCGCCGGTAAGGGCGAGGTTCTGGTCGAACAGCTTAAAGCCGTTGGTGATGGACAGGAACAGGCAGATGGTGATGGTCGGCATCAGGTTAGGGATCTTAACCTTCCAAAACGTCTGCCATGCCGTAGCGCCGTCGACCTTGGCGGCCTCGATGTAGTCGGACGGAATGGACTGCAGACCAGCGATGTAGATGATCATCATGTAGCCGACCTGCTGCCACAGGGTCAGGATGATAAGGCCCCAGAAGCCAGCAGCAGAGTTAAGAGCGATGAGCTGGGCGCCCACGTTGGAGAGCAGGCAGTTGATCAGAATCTGCCAAATGTAGCCCAGCACGATGCCGCCGATCAGGTTAGGCATAAAGAAGATCGTACGGAAGATGTTGGTGCCTTTGAGCGCCTTGCGGGTGAGCGCCTGCGCAATGGCCAGGGCGATCACGTTGATGAGCACCGTCGACAGGAAGGCAAACGCCACGGTAAAGAAGAACGACGTGGAGAACTGCGGGTCGGACAGCGCGCGCACGTAGTTCTCGATACCGACAAAGTGCGCGTTACTAATGATAATAAACTGGCAGAACGAGAGATAGAAGCCCTGGATAAAAGGGATCACGAACCCGATCATAAACGCCAGGCACGTGGGCAGCATAAAGAGCGGCCACCAGCGCTTGAGTGCTTTGCCCATAAAAGGGTCCTTTCAATATGCAGGGGGCGGGCAAACCAACGTCTGCCCGCCCCCTGTCGCTAATCAGATAGCTTGGGCAGCAACTGCTTACTCGGAAGCGGCCTTCTCGGTCTTCCAGCCATCGACGAAGGCGTTCTTGACGCCGTCCCACTTGCTGTTATCGGCAGCGTAGGCAATCAGAGCCTGCTTGAGGTTCTTCTTCCACTCCTCGGAGGGAATGTAGACGAAGTCCCAAGCGACGGTCTTCTTGCCGTCCTTGGCCATGGCAACGGCCTGCTGCGAGAAGACGTTGGTGGTCTCCTTGGCGCTCTTGAACGGAGCGGTCAGACCCATCTTGTCGGCGATGATGCTGGTCGGGGTGTCAGCGGTGACGCACCAATACATGAAGTCCTCGGTGGCCTTCTGGGCATCCTCGGAAGCCTGGGAACTGACGCACCAGTAGTTCTCGCCGCCGGAGCACAGGCCCTGGTTCTCCTCGCCGTCAACACCGATGTAGATCGGCATCATGCCAATCTGATCGTCGGTCATGCCGGCCTTGACGAGGTCAGAGTAGGCCCAAGAGCCGTTCTGGTAGAAGACGGCCTTGCCGGTTGCGAACTCGTTGGTGGCGTCGTCGCCGGTCTTGGAAGCAAGCTGCGAAGGATCGCAGGTGGAGTCGGTGATGTACAGGTCGAAGATCTGCTTGTAGTTGTCGAGGAACTCACCCTTGATCTCGTCGTCCTCCTGGTTGTGCTCCTTCTCAAACTCGTAGTAGAGCGGCATGTTGGCAAGGTGGGTGGTGTAGCGCCAGCTGGAGGAGTCGTCCATGCCGGCGGAAGTGAAGGCACCCTCGACACCAAGCTCGTCCTTGCGGGCCTGGATGTCGTCGGCACAAGCCTTCAGCTTGTCGAAGGAGTTGATGTCCTCGGCCTTGTAGCCAGCCTTCTCGAGCAGCTGCTTGTTGTAGATGATGCCGAAGCTCTCCTGAACCCAGTCGATGCACACATCCTTGCCGTCGGACTGCAGAGCCAGGGAGTCGTCAATGAGCTCACCGCGGAGCTTGGTATCGGACAGGTCGGCGCAGTAATCCTTCCAGTTCTTAAGACCGGTGGGGCCGTTGACCTGGAACAGGGTCGGAGCGGAGCTCTTGGACATCTCGGACTTGAGCTTCTCCTCGTAGGTGTTGGAGGCAGCGGTCACGATCTTGACCTCGACGCCCTTCTCCTTCTTATAGGCCTTGGCGATCTCCTTCCACTCCTTGTCGACCTCGGGCTTGAATTGGAGGAAGTAGACCTCGGCAGCGTCACCAGAAGCAGAGGAGCCGGAGCCGGCAGAACCACCGCAACCCACGAGGCCCAGACCAAGAACTGCAGCCGCGGAACCAGCAAAGCCCAGGAACTGCCTTCTGCTCATTTCGTTCTTCATTACAATCCACCCTTTCACACCGTGGCGGCACCCTTTGCCGCCGCCTTCGGAGATTGGCTCGGGGACTTTGCCCCTTTTGCTGATTTGAACGATACGCTATTTGGCTAGTTGTTTGAACAAGTATTACTAGAGCGGTAGAAAAACTTCGGTGAACGGTAATTTCAACTTGATACTTGACAAGTTTTGTATAAACAATTATTTGTTATCGAATGCAGAGAAAACGCCCGGTCAAGCCGATGTACCGTCGGTTTGACCGGGCGTTTTCTCTTTGAGGCCATGAGTCTCGTCAGGCTGCGAGCTAGCCGGCTATCGCTTGGAATTGACACGGTAATGGAAGATCTCGGGGTGTGTGCGAGTGTGCGTCACCTCAAACAAGATGCCGTCCGAGGTGTACGACTGACTCTCCATGACGGCAACGCAGTTGTATTTGCCGAGGTCAAGATAGCTGCAGTCCTCATCGTTGGCGAGCTCGACACTCACCGTACGACGGCTCGCCATCACTTTGACACCGCGCTTGTGCTCCAGATAGCCGTAAATAGAATCTGCCGCGATCTCGGGAGTCAGGCCCTTGGCGATCGACGCCAAAAAATAGCCATGGTCCACTTGGCGCGCGTTGCCGTTGAGGCTTCGGACACGCACTACGCGAATCAACTCCTCGCCCACCTTAAAGCCCAGGTGACGAGAGAGTTGCTCGGTGCAAACCAGATGTTCGAAAGACTTAACGTCCGTAGATGCAACGGCATTGTTGCGCTTTGCAAACTCGCCAAACGACTCAACCTCTTCGAGTGCGCCCAACATGTCGGTTTCGCCCTTAAGCCAAATAACGCGCACGCCCTTGCCGTGTATGGGCTGCACAAACATCCCGTCGGCCAGCATACCCAAGGCGCGACGGACGGTATTGCGAGTGCATCCGAACTCCGCGGTCAGCTCGGCTTCGGTTGGCAGCATCTCCTGAAACGCATAGGTCCCATTAATGATGCGCGAGCGTATTTCTCGGTAGATTCCTTCGTATATCGCTTTTGGCATTGTTTCACCTCTACATTATTCATTTCCGGCTAGGCACGATAGCATTTCTTAAAGTTGTTTAAACCGAATATCGGTAAAGCGACAGGATTTAACCGTTGACGGTTTCTGTCATGCCCAAATCGGTTTCGCTCAAAACTGCCGGTACGACAATCGTCTGGTCCTCTACAATGAATCCATTGTTTAAACGTTTCCCCACGCGCAACGCGCCTCGATATTCGGAAGGCAGAACATGCTGCAAAAAATCCAACGCTTTGGCGGGGCAATGTTCGCTCCCGCCATGCTGTTTTCTATATCAGGCCTCATGGTCGGCGTCTCCGCTCTCGCAACGACTGCGGACATCGTCGGCGATCTCGCCGTATACGGAACCCCTTGGTACGTTTTTTGGACCATCATCCAGCGCGGCTCGTGGACGGTCTTTAAGCGCCTTCCGCTCCTTTTTGCTGTAGCGCTGCCCATCGGCCTTGCCCAAAAACAACCGGCACGTTGCTGCCTCGAGGCACTCGTGGCCTATTTTGCCTATTGCTTCTTTTTGAGCGAAATCATTAAGCTGAGCGGAGACAATCTTGGACTTAAGTACCCGTCGTCTTTGACCTCCGCTAGCGGCATCACCATCATCGACGGCATCAAGACGCTCGACACCGGCATCATCGGCCCGCTGGCGGTATCGGCAACCGTCGTCACCATCCATGACCGCTTCTACGATGCCAAGATTCCCGATTGGCTCGGCACCTTCTCGGGCTCCTCGCTGGTCTACCTCATCAGCTTTTTTGCCGTGTTTGCCCTTGCCGCCATCTCGGCCGCCATCGTGCCCTACGTATACGATGTAACCGATACGCTGCGTCACGCGCTTGCAGGCGTCGGTCCCTTTGGCGTGGGCATCTTTGTCTTTTTAGAACGAGCACTCGAGCCCTTTGGCCTGCACCACCTGCTCTACATGCCGATCTACTACGACAACCTGGTCATTAACGACGGCATCTACGCCACGTGGAGCAGTTTGCTCCCCATCCTCTCCCATAGCACGCGCCCCCTTAATGAGCTTGCGCCGTGGGCCGGTTTTACCGCCACCGGCTGGGTCAAAGTTTTTGGCCTTCCTGCCATCGCAGCTGCGTTCTACTCCACCGCAAAACCCGAGCGCCGCGCCGGCCTCAGGGTCATCCTTGCTCCCGCCATCATCGCCTCGGTGGTTTGCGGCGTTACCGAGCCACTCGAGTTTCTCTTTATGTTCACCCACCCCGGGCTCTTTTTGCTCTACGCCGTCTTATCGTCTTGCCTTGCCACAGCCATGAATCTCTTTGGCATCGTCGGCATCTTCTCGGGCGGCCTCATGGAGATGGCAGCCTTCAACTTTATTCCGCTCATGCGCACGCATGCCGGTGCCTATCTTTTGGCGCTCGGTATCGGCCTTGCCTTTAGCCTCATCTTTTTTGTTAGTTTTCGAGCACTCATCTTGGTCTATGACCTTAAGACGCCGGGCCGCGAGAATCATGTCGCCAATCGCGCGGCAATCGATTGTTTAACGGGAAGCGACTTTGCCAAAGAGCAATCTCCCAATGACGAGGTCAATAGTCGATCCGATCAAGATCACGTCCTCGCTGAGCGGGTAATTCAGCTTTTAGGTGGCGTTGGCAATATCGTGGGCGCAACCAACTGCGCCACGCGCCTGCGCGTCGAGGTCGCAGACCCTTCCATCGTTGCAGATAACGCGTCGTTTGTCGCGGTGGGCGCCAAGGGCCTCATCATTACGGGCAAGACCGCCCAGGTGATTATCGGCATCTCCGTTCCCCGCGTTAAAGAGCATTTTGACCAGATCATGGGCCTCGAGCCGGGATTTGTGCCCACCACCTCGGCCTCCCCTGCCGCCAGCGCAGCCCATAAGCGCGGCGATATTTGCTTCTTCGATATCGACGGAACGCTCGCCTGGCAAGACCCCAGGCTCGCCCAAGACCTTCCCGAAGACGAGCGGGACCTCTCCCCCTATCCCAACTAGGCGGTTTCGCAGGCAATCCGCGATTTCGTTGCAAACGGCAACATGGCCTTTATCTGCACAGGGCGCACCCTCAGTTGCATCCACCCCAAACTTCTTGAGCTGCCCTGGACCGGCATCGTCTGTCTTGCGGGCGGTTACGCCGAGATCAACGGACACGCAGTTCGCGATCTGTCGATGACGCCCAGTATGCTGCAGCGTCTTGCCCCCTACCTTGAGCAATCGGGCGAGGTCATCCGCTTTGAGGGTCTCAACGGCGTCGTGCGCATGAGTGCCGATGCCCCCGATGCTCCCGGATACGCGCGCACCCTGGGCGACGCAGTCACGCAGCTGCAACATTACAGTGCCTACAAGATCTTGATGTCTACATCGCTCGCCAACCACATCGCTCAAGATAAGGCACTTGAGCCGTTGTTGTGCTTTAACGAGCTCGAACTCGAGGTAACCGAAATCTCGCCCCGCGAATGCACGAAGCGCGGGGGCATCCAGTCTGTACTCGACGCCCTTGATCCCCACCATGGAACCGTATACGGCATCGGCGACGCCAGCAATGACGTCTCGCTGATGAACGCCGTCGATGTCGGCATCGCCATGGGCAATGCGCCGGACTATCTCAAAAAGCGCGCCGACTACATCACCGACTCGGTCGACAAAGATGGCGTCGTCAAGGCGCTCGAGCACTTTAGGCTTATATAAGCAGCCGGCACGCGCACGCGTCCCGTTTCCCCAAATCGACAAAACAGACGCGCCAGCAACTCCAATGTGGCAATATGGTATCTGCACACCGCAACGATGCAACCTAAGAAAGAATGCGAGAACCCGTGTCCAGTCCGTTTACCAGCTTTTTAGCCCAGCACTTTGGCCAGATCAACGACTATCTGGCCACGTTCTTTGACGGACAGGCGACCTCTGCCGATATCGAGCGCTACCTGTATACCCCGCTCTCGACATTTACGGCCAATGCCGGCAAGCGCCACCGCCCGCTCATCTGCATGCTCGCCGCCACCGCGGTAGGTGGCAGCTTCGAGAGCGCCCGCAGCGCCGCGGCAGCCATCGAGCATTTCCAGTCGGGCGCGCTGATCCACGACGACATCGCCGACAACGGACAACTTCGTCGAGGCAAGCCCTGCATGCACCTTACCGAGGGCACGGGCCTTGCCATCAATTGTGGCGACCTGGCGCTCACCATGGTCACCAAGACGGTTCTCGACGACCCTACGCTTGAGTCCGACGTGAAGCTGCGCGTGCTCCACGAGCTTACCGAGATGATCGTCCGCACCATCGAGGGTCAAGCACTCGACCTGGGTTGGGTCCGTGACGGGCGCTTTGATATCTCGGTTGATGACTACCTGGACATGGCGACGCACAAGACCGCGTTTTACAGCGGAGCCACGCCGCTTGCCGCCGGAGCCATTATCGGCGGCGGCAGCGATAAGCAAATCGAAGCGCTGCGCGCCTTTGGCCTGCACACGGGCCTTGCCTTTCAGATTCAGGACGATCTGCTCAACTTGATCGGCACCAAAGAGGCCGCCAACAAGGACTTCCGCACCGATATCACCGAGGGCAAACGCACCCTCGTCGCCGTGCACGCCCTGTCAGACGAGCGTTATCACGACGAGGTCGAGGCAATCCTTTCCTCGGGCACCGAGGACCCCGCGCAACTTGCACGCGCCGTGGAGATCTTCCAGGAGACCGGCTCCATCGATTACGCCCACACTTACGCGCTCGACCTGACCGCCAAGGCGAAAGCGGCCATCGAGAACGTTGAGCTTGATCCGCACGCACGCGAGCTGTTCCTCTCCATGGCAGATTTCTTTGTGGAGCGCCTTAACTAGCGGGGGTAATAAAACCTGTCAGCAGCGTATTTGGGTACAACTTGCTACACTGTTGAGTGCATGTTTATGCATCCCTTTGCGTTGTCTATCCGACAGACGCTCAAATAGTACGAATGGTACGCCGAAAGGGGTTCGTTCATGGAACCTATTACAACGGGCATGCAAGGAGCAGCCGTCGAGGACGTGCAGTCTCGTCTCCTGCAGCTCGGCTACACGATTGATGCCGCCGAAGTCACCGACAAGTACTTTGGAGCCACCACTGAGCAGGCCGTCAGCACCTTCAGGCTCGACAGCGGCCTTGCTGCCGGTCATGCCGTCGATATCCCCTGCTGGAGCGCCCTTGTAGACGCTTCGTATAAGCTGGGCGATCGCACTCTCTATCTGCGCATGCCCAATTTCCATGGCGCCGATGTGCAGGCCCTGCAGCGCGCTCTCAACGTTTTGGGCTTTGCCTGTGGTGAAGACGACGGCTACTTTGGTCCGCATACCGAGGCCGCCCTGCAGCAGTTCCAGGAAAATGTCGGCCTGTTTGCCGACGGCATGGCCTTCCAGGACACCTACGCCTACATCAACCGCCTGCACCATGTGTGGGAGGGCAAGCCCTCGGTCACCGAAGCCGAGTCCCGCATCGGTTTTGCTCGCGCCGCCAACGTGCTCGAGCGCTTCCAGATTGCCGTTATCGGCGAGGACCCCATCGCACGCAGTGTTGCGTCGCGCATGTGGAATATCGCCACGGCAACGACCGACAACAGCGGCATGATGCTCTGCGACTCCGAGGTCCCAACCGACGTTGACCTGGTGCTCGAGATTGCAAGCGACGAGCTGCCCGCCGACGCCGCACCGCGCGCCACGATTGCCCTCGCCGAGTGCCACAACCTGGCCCAGCGCATCCGCACTGCCAATGTCGCCGCGCAGCAGAAGCCGGCACGCATTCGCATTGAGCTAACGGGCATGACGCGCTACAACGGCACCTTCACGGCCAGCGACGCGCAGACACTCGCCGTACGCCTGCTCGATGTCGTTTGCGATGCCCTCGCAGATTAGGTAAACTAAACGAGTTGCTTTTGGGCAACACCACACATTGGGACGTAGTTCAACGGTAGAACTCCGGTTTTTGGTGCCGGCTGTTGGGGGTTCGAATCCCTCCGTCCCAGCCATTAAAATTGAGCGCCCTGAGTCCATAACGGCCCAGGGCGCTTTCTTGTGGGCAAGCGGAGGGATTCGAACCCGCAAGGAATCTACCTATATAAGACAGACGCCCCAGGCCCATAACGACCAAGAGCGCCTTGCATCTAGAATTATCAGCCCTGTTCCGAAAAGCGAGCCGCATGCGACAACCAAGTAGCCGCAGGCCCCGGGAGAGCGGGGACACCGGCTTAGGTTTATCGCAAGTTCCGCACGAACAGGAGGCCACTTAATGTGGCCTCCGTCGTGAGCAGGACTGTAGAGCAGGAAACCTAAGCCGGTGTCCCCGCTCTCCCGGGGCCGAACGCCCTAGTTGTTGAGCATGCGGTCGAAGCTTCCCGAGTCGCCATCCCGATAGTCTGCGGTCATCAGAATCTCCTGCGGAATGCGCCCGCCCTCGCGCAGCACGTTGCGGAACTGCACGCGCGTGACCATGGGCAGATCCTTGATCGTCGCCGCCAGGTTCTGCGGCACGCCCTGGTTGGCAGCCGCGGGCTCGCACTCGCCGCCGGCCTTCACGCGACGCTTATGCTCGGCGAGCATGGCACGGTACATGCCGGCATGCAGGCGAATCTCAACCACATTGGCATTGCGAGCCTGCTCGACAATGCGCGCGCCCTCGCGATCGATATCGCCTACGTAGTAGACGTAGTTAAAGCGATAGCCAATCTCAGCCAGATAATCGTCCAGGGCATGCGAGACGCTCGCCTTGCATCCGCCGCCAAAAATCACGCCGCCCACCTTGATGCCAAAGAGCTTGGCGTGCTTGCGGCCACGCAGCAGCTTGACGATCTCGTCGTAGGTGTCCAGGTTCTCGACCATAATGAACGGCTTGTCGGCGCCCAGCGTAAAGAAGCCCGTAAAGTGCACGGGGCGATTGGGGGCGACCTTGATCGCCTGCATGCTGATGCCCTTTTCGGTCATACGCCTGATCAAGCGCTCACCGTGCTTGCCGTCAAAAGCCTTCTCGTCGTTAAAGATCTGGTAGGCACGCTGGCGGCGCGAGGCAACCGGCGTATCGGCACCTCGGTTCTGCTCGATCCAAGCCTGGATGATTGCGATTTCCTCGGCAATCTTGCGGTTGGACATCTCGTTGTGCTGAGTGCGCTGCGGAGCCTTTTTGCCGTCCTTGCCCTCGACCTTTACGATCTGTGTCTGCTGCTCCTTAATCTTAGAGAGCGCCGTGGGCGTAGGGACAACTTTGAGCAGCTGCCTGCCTAAAACGCAGGCAAGGGCAAACGCCGAGGCCTCGCCGTGAACGGCCGACTTGGGCTGCTGGGCAGCAGTATCTGCTGCGGCAGACTCCGGCTTCCTCTGAGACTTGCGCTTAGAATCGCCTTGGGAATTGCGCTCGCGCTTCGGCATAGACGCTTGCTTCTGCGGACGAACGGACTTGCTCTCCTTCGCCGGCTGGCGCTTAGGCTGCCCCGAAGAAACCTCGGCCTTCGCATCCTCGTTCTGCGGCGTGGTCTTCTCGGCCGCAGTCTCGGCATGGGAACTGCGGCCCCCACGATGGCGACGGCGGCGAGGCTTGCTCGACGCGCCCTGCTCCGCCTGCTCATCAGTAGGCTGCTGGCCCTTGGCCTCGGCATCAACCTCAAGCTGCGGCTCAACAGGCTTCTGCTCGCGAGCCGCCGGCTCAACGGCCTTCTCGTCCTGGGTGGTCGAAACCGACTCGCCCTTCTCCTGATGCTTTACGGGATACGCGCGTCCCGCAAAACCGCGGCCGGGACGGCATGAACCCGGAGCCTTCTTGACCGGTTCATCGGACGCGTCAGCAGCCTCGACGGAATCCTGGATCTCGCATGCAATACCTCGCTGCTCGGCCTTAAAGTGGGCACCGCGGCGACGCTTGGGCTCCTGGATCTCAGCATGCTCTTGAGTGCGAATCGGCTCCTGCATCCCGACGGACTTTTCCTCGACGGCCTCGGCATCCGTCTCACCCTTTTGAGCAACGGCGCGACGGAAGCGCTCCTGCTGCGCGCGGCGCTGCGCATCGCGCTTGCCACCCCCGCCAAAACCGCCGCGTCCTGCCTTGGCCGTAAAGGCACGCACGACGTTCTCATCGAGCAACTCATCGGTATCGACATGCTCACGCGGAGCAACTTCTTCCACAGCAGGCACGTCAGCGGAATCCTCGACGACAAAATCTTCGACGGACTCGGCAGGCTGCTCCTGGACATCGCGGATCTCGGCATTGATGGTATAGAACGCCGGGCGCCCGTTAATACCGCTACCCTCGATCTTTGTCACGATATTTGCCGCGATAAGCTCATCGCGCATCGCCTTGGTGTCACATTCCTTATCGACGGAGCGGAAAATCTGCGCCAGCGCACTCGACTTAATCTTGAGCGCCTTGCGGCAGAGCAGGTCGTAGGCAACCAGCTTGGCACGCTCGGCAGAAAGCGACGTCTGGCTGCTCAGACGTTCAGCCAGGGCATCGACATTATTTTGGTTATCGGAATATACCGTCTTGGCCACGGGGCCCCTTTCATATGTACACATATACGTCTATATGGTACAACGCGCGCCCTTATCCACGCAAAACATCTGCGAGAACACTCGAGCGTCACCCGCTTTTGCATGAAAAAAGGACCGAGCCCGCGAAGTCGCGGCCCCGGTCTTTCCGAGTCATATAGATGTGACGTTCAACTCGTCAGGTCGACTAAGCCTTGGCGGCCTCGGCGTCGGCAGGAGCCTCAGCGGCAGCGGCGCGGCCGTACTCGGCCTTGCCCATCTCGGACCACTCGGGCTCCTCGTCGGGCATGGAACCGGCCTCCTTGCCGAAGAGCTCCTTGAGGCAGTTGACGGCGACGATGAGGCCCAGGACCATCAGCAGGACGGCGAAGACAAGCTGCAGGCCCTTGGTGGCGGCGACGGAGACGGCGGCCGTGGTGGCGGTAGCCGGGATGGTGCCGAAGAAGCCGTAAGCCTGGACAGCGGCCATGCAGCCCATGGCGCTCTGGACCAGCGAGGTGAAGGTGCAGCAGAGCAGGAAGGCGACGGGCACATAGAGCATCCAGCCCTTGCGGCCGGTGCACTTGCAGAACACGGCGAGGGTGATCATGGTCATGCCGCCGAGCAGCTGGTTGGAAGCACCAAAGAGCGGCCAGATGTTGGCATAGCCACCAAAAGCGAGGGCGAGACCGGGAAGCAGGGTAACGACCGTGGCGAACCAGGGGTTGCCGAGGACCTTCATGTAGCCGGCCTTGGACTCGATGGCCAGGGCATCGTTGGTCTGGGCAAAGAACTCGGAGAACGAAGTGCGGGCGATGCGGGCGACGGCGTCGAGCGAGGTCAGGGCCAGAGCGGAGACGTTCATGGTCATAAAGACGGTAGCGAGCGTGCCGTCAACACCGAAGGCCTGCATACCGCGGGAGATGCCAGCGGCGAAGATCTGGAACGGGGTGGAAGCGACACCGGCGTTGAGGGCGCCGGTACCGGCGGTGTTCATGTCGGAGAACATGATGCCGGCGACGATGATGGCAAGGATGCCGACGAAGGACTCGACGATCATGGCGCCGTAACCGACCTTGACGGCGTCCTGCTCCTTCTCGACCTGCTTAGAAGAGGTGCCGGAAGAAACGAGGCTGTGGAAACCGGAGAGAGCACCGCAAGCGACGGAGACGAACAGGACCGGGAACATCATGCCTGAGGCAGTGGAGAAGCCGGTGAAGACCGGAGCGGTGATAGTGGCCTGACCGTTGACGCCCAGGACGACGATGCCAAGGACAGCGCAGACGATCATGACGATCATCATGATGGAAGTGAGGTAGTCACGCGGGGTCTTGAGCATCTGGATGGGCATAGCGCCAGCGAAGACCAGGTAGACCATGACGACGGCGAACCACTGGAACTTATCCAGGTAGACCGGGAACTGCATGCCGACGGCGAACATGAGAACCATGAGGACAACGCCAGTGACGAACTCGGCAGCGCCGGTGAGGTTGAACTTCTTCTGGGCCCAACCAAAGGCGATAGCGACGAAGGTGAACAGGATGGAAATGGTACCAGCGCAGCCGGCGGCATAGGACTTGGTGAAGTCGATGGCACCGGTAGCAGCACCAGAAGCGTCAACGACCGGGGTGAACATGAACGTCTTGCAGACCATGTCAGTGAAGGCGGCGATGACGATGATGCAGAACAGCCAGCAGAACAGCAGGAACAGGCGACGGCCGGTCTTGCCTATGTACTTCTCGATGAGCTGAGCGAGCGACTTGCCGTTGTTCTTCATCGAAGCGTACAGGGCACCAAAGTCGTGGACGGCGCCAAAGAAGATGCCGCCGACGAGGACCCAGAGCACGACGGGCAGCCAGCCAAAGGCCATGGCGACGATCGTACCCGTGACAGGGCCAGCACCGCAGATCGAGCTGAACTGGTGCGAAAACGCGGTGAAGGCGGAGACGGGCGAGAAGCTGTTGCCGTCCTTCATGCGCTTGGCCGGCGTGAGGGCCTCTTTGTCAACGCCCCACTTGTTGGCCAGCCAGCGGCCGTAGCCCAGATAGCCGCAGGCGAGCACCGCCGCGGCCACAACCATGAGCAAAACTCCGTTCATTACATTTCCTCCTCTAAAAAGAACTTCCTAGACATAAAAAATGAGGGCCGTCGGTTGCGCTCGACGGCCCTCATCTTCATCAGCCGCCCGTTATCGTACGGGCTAGCTGTATGTGCTAACCCGCATCAGATAATTACTACGCTGATAATGTTTAGCTGATGCGTGAACATGTCTAAGAAATCCTCTTCAATCATGATGTGAACGATCCGTGCGTGTTCACATCCCCCAGTGGTTGAAAAGGAGTATGAAACTTTAGTTACCTAAAGTCAACGCAAATATGTAATGAATTTTCAACTTTTTTTGAATTTCTCGGTATAAAACGCCACTGACCTCGGACTTTACCCGACAAAAGTTTTTGCATGAGAGATGCCCCTGAGGGCCGCGGGAGCCGGGCGGAGGGGCCGGATATAAGGTTTATCGCGAGTTCCGCACGCAAAGAAGGCCACTTAATGTGGCCTTCGTCTTGCGCAGGACTGTAGAGCAGGAAACCTTATATCCGGCCCCTCCGTCCGGGGACCGCGCCGTACCAGCTACAGCGTCATGTTTGGATCGGCGTCGACGTCGAACGGCGAGATTTCACCTCGGTCGAATTTACGGCGAGCGACCTCCGCAATCATGGCTGCGTTATCGGTACAGGCAGACAAGGGCGGCACCGTTACGCGAATCCCCTGACGCCCAAGCTTCTTGATCATCATCTCGCGCAGATGCGGGTTGGCCGAGACGCCGCCACCGATGCAGTATTCCTTGCATCCGGTAGCGTGCAATGCGTTTTTGGCCTTCTTGTACTGCACGTCAAAGACAGCTGCCTCAAACGAAGCCGCCAGATCGGGCAGGTGAATCGTGCGCCCGGCCTTGGTCTCCTGTTCAATGTAGAGCGTCACAGCGGTTTTAAGGCCCGAAAGCGAGAAGCGATAGTCTCCCCTGCTGTTGAGCGCACGGGGGAAATCAATCGCGCGGGGATTGCCTGTCTCGGCCAGCTTGGAAATGATGGGGCCACCGGGATAGCCCAGGCCCAACGCCTTGGCCACCTTGTCGAAGGCCTCGCCCACGGCGTCGTCGAGCGTCTCACCGAGCACCTCGTAGTCGCCCCACGCCTTCACGTGCACGAGCATGGTGTGCCCACCCGAGACAAGCGTGAAGATAAACGGCGGTTTGAGGTCGGGTTGCGCCAGCAGGTTGGCAAACAGGTGCCCCTCCAGATGGTTGACGCATATGAGCGGCTTACCGGCAGCGTAGGCAAAGCCTTTGGCAAAGGCAACGCCCACCACGAGGGCGCCCACCAGGCCCGGACCCTGTGTCACGCCCACGGCGGCAAGCTCGCTGGGGGCAATGGCTCCACCCTCAAGACCAAGCGATGCTGCGGCATCCTCGAGCGCCGCATCCACGACACTCACAATCACCTCAACGTGTTTGCGCGAGGCGATCTCGGGCACCACGCCGCCAAAGCGGGCATGAAAATCAATCTGTGTCGACACCTGGTTGGCCAACATATTGCCATCCGCATCGATAATCGCCACGGCCGTCTCGTCGCAGGAACTCTCGATAGCGAGCACTAGGCGGCGGCGCTCAATTTCGGCACGCTCCCCCTCGGAGCGCCCAGGCACAGGCAGCGGCCATACGCGCTGCTCTGCCGCCGTCGGCTCGGGCGAAGCATTGTCGACCGGAAGCACCAGGGGCAGCGGAGCCGTCATGACGATGGCATCCTTGCCGGCACCATAGTAGCCGCGGCGCCGTCCTGCCTCGGTAAAGCCCAGAGCGTTATAAAGCGCGATCGCTCCCTCGTTGCCGTCCTCGACCTCGAGCGAAGCCGTGGTGCAGCCGAGCATCTGGGCATCATAGCTCACGTGCGACAGCAGCTTGCGGGCAATACCCTCACGGCGATGTGCCGGGTCGACGGCGACATCCAGAATCTGCACATCACCGTCCACGACCATACCGCCGGCAATGCCCAGCAGCTTGCCGTCGTCGTGTGCCACCCACCAACTACGCGGCACAGCGACGTCCTCGCCCAGTTCGGACAGGAACATGCCCGGCGTCCACGCCTCGTGTCCGGCACCTTCAAAGCAGGCAGCCTCCAGCGTGCTCGCGCCCTCGGCATCCGCCGCGCCCATGGGACGGAACTGCAGATGACGACCGGCGAGCTCATCGGCAACACCCGTAATTTCGCTCTGCGCACTCTCGGCAAGACCAAGACGCTTGCGCTCGTTTTCCTCGGCATCCGAAAGGCGCGTGTAAATCGGCAAGACGCGGGCCGGATCGCCGTCACCCGCAGCGTGCGCGAGCAGCAAGCCCTCGCCCGAAGGCCACCACAGGTCGCGCTCCACGCAGCGGGCGGTCTCGTCCTCACCCAGCAGCTTGCCATAGCGCACGAGACCGTCACCGGTCAGCTGAACCTGGTCCCAGTCCGCTGCTTGGCGCCACTCATCGAGCGCCACGGCGGCCTTGACCACGTGTTCGCGCTCAAATTGACGCTCGAGACCCTCATCGACCAGCATATACAGCGCCGGATATACCTCACCGCGCATAGCATCGGCCAAGATACCAAGCTTGCCGCGCACGCCAGCCTTCCACGCCGTCCAAGCGCAAGCGTCGAGCGTCGACACGCCCAGCAGCGGAACATTGGCACCGCGCGCGAGGCCCTTGGCAGTGGAGATGCCGATGCGCACACCCGTAAACGACCCCGGGCCGCGGCCGACCACGTAGCAACCAACATCGCTGCGATCCAGACCGGCTTGAGCCAGCACGCCATCAACGGTATTCACGAGCTCAACGTTTGCGTGACGGCGACACATGTGGTCGCCACTCACGAGCTTCGTCTCGCCCGTCTGCCCATCAATCCAGCTTGCCGCGCAGGCAAGCATGTCGGTCGAGGTATCGAGCGCCACCACCAGCGCGTTGTCGTTATGCAAGCTCATCTTGTACAGCCTTATCAATCAAATGGGAAAGCTCCATTGCGCGGTCACCGTGCGCCTCAAGCGTTATCGTTCGCACATCGCTGTCGCCCTCATCACGCTTGAGCGTCACCGAAAGATACTCATCCGTCAGCTCGTCCTGGAATTGTTCGCCCCATTCCAGCAGGCAAGCACCCTCATAGCCCAGCACATCGAAAATGCCCGTATCCTCGAGCTCGTAGGCATGCTCCAGGCGGTATAGATCAAAGTGAAACAGCGGAATACGACCTTGATCGTGAACGGCCATGAGCGCAAACGTAGGGCTCGTAACCATATGCTCATCGCCCAGCCCGCGCGAGACGCCCTTGGTAAAGTGAGTTTTGCCCACTCCCAGGCCGCCGGTCAGGATGAGCACATCGCCGTCCTCAAGGCACGGTGCAATTAGCTCGCCAAAGTACTCCGTATCGGCAGCGCAAGTCGTTTTGTAAGTACCTACCCCCAGGCGCTCCAGGGACATATATGCTCCTTATTATTCCGAGGCGTCCTCTGGTGCGGGATGTCGCTCCAGATAGTCGCCCAGCATCTTAAAGTCTTCCTCCAACAGCTCCTGCCACGCCGGATTGCGCAGCGCTGCTGCCGGATGGAACGTGGGCATTACTACAAAATGCCCCATCTGGTGGAACCTACCGCGCAGCTTAGTAATGCCAATCTCGGTCTTAAGCACAAAGTGCGTCGCGGGGTTGCCGAGCGTCACGATGATATCGGGCCAGATGCTACGAATCTGCTCACGCAAAAACGGCGAGCAAGCCAGCACTTCCTCGGGGCGCGGATTGCGGTTTCCCGGCGGGCGGCACTTAAGCACATTGGCAATGTAGACGTCTTCGCGTTTAAGACCCGCCAGGGACAAAATGCCGTTGAGGTCCTCGCCTGCCGCCCCCACAAAGGGTTCGCCCTGCAAATCCTCATTGCGGCCCGGTGCCTCGCCAATAAACATCACGCGAGCGCGGGGATTTCCCACGCCAAACACGATATTGTGACGCGACTGGTAGAGCTGGCAGAGGTGACAATCGCCCAGAACGGCCTCGATCTCCTCGAGTGCGACCTCACGCGGCGCCTGATGGGTATGGCCCGGGATGTGCATGACGCCCATAGCGGCTCCTACACGTAGACCTTGTCGAGGCGCATGCCAAAGCCGCAGGCGACCTCGTAGTTAATCGTTCCGCGCAGTCGGGCCATCTCGTCCATAGTGATCTCGGCATCGCCATCGCGGCCGACAATAATCATCTCGTCACCATACTCGGCCTCGGGAATCTCGTGTGCCGGGTTGGACTGAATGGCGACCATAAACTGGTCCATGCAGATATTGCCAACCTGATGCACGCGCTCGCCGCGATACAGCACATCCATACGATTGGAAAGCGTACGCGATAGGCCGTCGGCATAACCGATCGGCAGCGTGCAGATCTGAACGCGCGTACGCGGTACGCGGTAGGTAAAACCGTAGCCCACGCCCTCACCCATCGCAGGGTGTGCCACGCGCGTCACACGCGCATGGACGCTCATAACGGGATCAAGCTGCATCACGCGGCCACTCAGCTCGCACGGCTGCATGCCATACAAGCCAACGCCGGCGCGGATCATATCAAAATGCATCGAGGGGTCGAGCATCGAGGACGGCGTGTTGGCGCAGTGCACGATACCGCACTCAAAACCCGCATCCTTAATGGCCTGAACGGCCTCGGTAAAGCGCTGACACTGCAGCTTGTAGTCCCAGCCCGAAGGTTCATCGGCCGTGGCGAAGTGCGTAAATACGCCGTCGCACTGAATACCGCGATGGAAATTAATACCGCGGACAAAGTCGAGCACCTGCGTGTAATGTACGCCAATGCGGTTCATGCCCGTCTCGATGGCGAGATGATACTTGCCCACCTTGCCCGCCGCGACGGCACATTCGCCATACGCAAGAGCAAAGTCAGACGTATAGACCGAAGGCATGATATCAAACTCGAGCAACGTCGGAATGGCCTCGATAGGCGGCTCGCTTAGGATGAGGATGGGCTTCGTAATCCCGCCCTGTCGGAGCTCAACGCCCTCGTTAACCGTCGCCACGGCAAACATGTCGGCACCGGCCGAATACATGATCTTGGCGCACTCAACAGCTCCATGACCATAAGCATCGGCCTTGACCACGCAGCACAGGCGCTGACGTGGATTCAGCAAGTTCTTATAGGCCCTCGTGTTGCGACGGAGCGCCCCACGGTCGATCTCGACCCAGGACCAGCGCGTCAAATCGGCTTTATTCATGATTAGTCATCCGACCCTTCGTCCATGATTCCCAGATCTTCGAGCGCATCCTTTGCCGCCAGCTCCATGGCAGGACCGATCAAGTCGATAAGATCGGTCGCGATAACGCTCTTCTCACCATACTCCGTCGCCGCGGCAAAACCGGCGTAGCTGTGAAGTGCGACGGCGTACGAATACAGCAACTCCCAACGATCCATCTCGTCGCGCATGGTGGCAAGCGTGCCGGCCAAAATACCCGCGAGAACATCACCCGAACCGGCAGTTGCCAGAGAAGCCGGACCCGAGAGCGGCAGCAGTACACGCTCAACGCCACAGATAGCCGTCGTCGGCCCCTTGGCAATGACCACCAGGTTGTCGGAGCCTGCAGCCCAGACAACCTTCTGCGCGGCTGCAATCGCGGTACCAAGGTCGTTCACCTCGTCTCCGGCAACCAGACGCGAAAGCTCACGATAGTGCGGCGTCATAACCAACGGCTGCTCGCGACGATACATCTCGGGGTTACTATCAATACCGTCAATGGCAATCTTAGCAAGGCAGTTGAGTGCATCGGCGTCCAAAATAAGCGGCACATCAAGCTCGAGCAAGCCCGAAACCACCTGCATAGCGCCGGCAGATGTCGTCATACCAGGACCGCACAGTACGCAGCTGTACTTCTTTGCAATCTCGCACACCGTCATGCGCGCAGCGGCGCCAAAGGAGCCGCGGGAATCAGACGGAATAGCAAAGACGGGAATCGAAGGAAGTGCCATGCGAATAAGATTGGCGCAGGCGTCAGGAGCCGCAACTGCCACGTAACCAGCACCCGCGCGAGCTGCAGACTTGGCCGCCATAATGGCAGCACCAGGATATTGCGCAGATCCGGCGACAATAAGCACAGAGCCACGGGAATACTTATCGATATTCGTAGGTAGTGGAGCAAAGTAATCAACTAAGTCACCGGGCTCGACAATCTCGGCGGCGTGGTCGACATCATCGATGACCTCGTCAAGACGGTCGTAAAGATTGCCGCAGATCAAATCGCCAGCATACTCAGGGCCATCGGCGCTATACAAACCAATCTTGGGCGCAATCATCGTCACCGTATGCTCGGCACGAATGCAGTCGTCATCAACAACGCCCGTCTCGGCATTCAGGCCCGAGGGGACATCAATGGATACGACACAGTCGGCGCATTCATTGACCGTAGGAATCCAGATGGAGAACGGCGCACGCAGATTCCCGTGAAAACCGGTACCAAAAATGGCATCGACAACAACATCGGCCTTATCGATCAAAACCTCGAGTTCATCACGCGAGGGGCCGACGCAAACGTGCACATCGCGGCCGGCAGTACGACGAGCAACATGACGTGCCAGAGCAGCAGGAATCTCATCCGGCTCAACCGGAGAAACGATATCCACGTCCACACCCTTATGGCTCAGGATATCGGCGGCAACCCAACCGTCGCCGCCATTATTACCAAAACCGACCAGAACGAGAACCCGATCGGGATTGAGCTTCAAGACCTCGTTGGCGGCAAACTCACCCGCTAGCTCCATAAGCTCGGCCTTCGAAGTCCCTTCGCGTTCGATGATATCCTCGAGACGAACGACTTCTTCGGTACTCAAAACCGGTTTCATCTATGCTCCTAGCGTATCTTGCGAAGCATCACCCAGGTGCTCCGTCAATGCTGAATTCTGCAGCTGCTCAAGCTCATCTAAAACAGAGCGAGCCTCTTTAAATGTCTGCGCTACGCGTTTCTTGGTGCTCACCTTTTCCTCTTTTGACTTAGGCCGAGCATCTTCGGTAATCGCGATGGCATTCGCAACGGCCAAGTCTCCTGTAAGCGTAATGGAAAGAGCGACCTCAACAACACCCAGTTCTTGAGCGATCTCGAGAGCACGGCCAGAAAGCAGCGCCTTCGGTTTGCCGAGTTTATCACGCGTAACCGAAACATCCTTGCGACCCACGCCTTGACTAAAACCCGTGCCGAGAGCTTTAAGTACCGCCTCGCGCGAAGCAAAGCGGCTCGCATAGTGAGCAGCGGGACGCGATGATGCATCGCAATACGCACGCTCTTCTTCGGTAAACACACGCCGAGCAAACGACGGCGTCTTTTCAAGAATTGATTTCATGCGGGAAATCTCGACGATATCAACGCCGATACCAGCTTCAGCCATGTTCACCTCCATATCGCACAGACTAAGTTATTGTAGCCCGTTCGCAGAAGATGCGACAAACAAGGGTTATAAAACACAGCTACTATGTGAGACAAAAGCCCGCAAACGCAAAAAAGGGGGAGGCCGCGAGGCCTCCCCCTTCTCAGTTCAAGCGCACGG
>CATZMG010000033.1 GCA_958421655.1 uncultured Collinsella sp. | reverse complement strand
AGCAGTGGTTCGTCGCCGTCGACAAGCTCAAGGGGCCGGCGCTCGACGCCGTCAACTCCGGAAAGGTCACCTTCCACCCCGCGCGCTGGACGCAGACCTACACTACCTGGATGGAAAACCTCAAGGACTGGTGCATCAGCCGCCAGCTGTGGTGGGGTCACCGCATCCCCGTGTTCTACTGCGAGGACTGCGGTTGGGAGGACGCCCTTACCGAGGACACCGACGTGTGCCCCAAGTGCGGTGGCCATCACGTGCATCAGGACGAGAACGTGCTGGACACCTGGTTCAGCTCGCAGCTTTGGACCTTCGCCACGCAGGGCTGGCCGCAAAAGCCGGAGCTGCTCGAGGGCCATCACCCCACGACGGCGCTCGTCACCGCGCGCGACATCATCGCGCTGTGGGTCGCCCGCATGGTCATGAGCTCGCTGTACTTCCTGGACGAGGTGCCGTTTAAGGATGTCGTCATCTACCCGACGATCCTTGCCAAGGACGGCAGCCGCATGTCCAAGTCCAAGGGCAACGGCGTTGACCCCATGGACCTCATCGGCATGTACGGTGCCGACGCCATGCGCTACAACCTGCTGACGCTCTGCACCAACAACCAGGACGTCAAGTTCGACGCGAACATCGACAAGAAGACCAAGAAGCTCATCGACAGCCCGCGCACCGAGCAGGCCAAGTCGTTTGTGACCAAGATCTGGAACGCCAGCCGCTTCCTGCTTATGAACATGGAGGGCTACACGCCCGGCGAGCCCGTCGTGGAGACGCCGGCCGACGCCTGGATGTTCAGCCGCCTGGCCAAGGCCGTAAAGATGGTCACCGAGGGTATCGAGAACTACACCTTTGGCGACATGGCCCGCGGCGTGCAGCAGTTCTTCTGGAACGAGGTCTGTGACTGGTACGTCGAGGTCACCAAGGCCCGCCTGAAGGGCGAGGGCCGTCTGCAGGCACAGCGCAACCTGATTTTTGTGCTCGATACCTCCATTCGCCTGATGCACCCACTCATGCCGTTTGTCACCGAGGAGATCTGGGACAACATGCCGGCGAGCGTGCTCGACCTGGACGCCGAGGGCAACGTGGACCGCGCCGAGGCGCTCATGATCGCCAAGTGGCCGGAGCCCGCCGACTACGCTAAGTATGTTGACGAGGACGCCGAGCGCGCGTTTGAGCTGTGCCGCACCGTCGTTTCCGCTGCCCGCGCCACGCGTTCGCGCTACCGCTTGAGCCCCAAGGCCGAGCTCGACGTTGTCGTGCGCGCTGGTGCCGAGGACATCGAGAAGCTCGAGAGCCTGCGCTCCACGATTGAGCCGCTGGCCAACACGTCTTCGCTGGTTATGGGCACCGACGTTGAGAAGCCGGCCGCGAGCATCGCCGTGGTCGACAGCGGCGTCGAGGTCTTTGTGGTGCTCGAGGGCAAGGTTGATCTTTCGGCCGAGAAGGCGCGCCTGGAGAAGGAGATCGCCGCGGCCCAGAAGGAGCTCGCCGGCTGCGAGAAGACGCTCGCCAACGAGGGCTTTGTGGCTAAGGCCGCGCCCGCGGTGGTCCAGAAGAAGAGGGACCGTGCAGCTGAGCTCAAGGAGATTCTGGCGGCGCTGACTGCTCAGGTTGCTGACTTCTCGTAAGCGTTACTGGGGGACGCGGTTTGGGGCATTGCTCGCTACTGCGGACAGTCCTGCTCGCACGAAGGCCACATTAAGTGGCCTTCGGCTCGTGCGGAACTTGTATCGAGCAAAGCCCCAAACCGCTCCCATGGCGGTTACGGGGGCGTCCGCTGCCTGGTAGGGCCATTTGGTTGTGGCCTTGATTCTGCTGCAGCGGTGTTTGGCTGATATTTTGAATGGGAGGGGCTCGTTGTTTGTTACGGGCCTCTTTTTATGTTGAGGGGACTTTGGGTTATGGCTAAGCGTTCTGGGTCGTATGTCGTTCCTTTTTCGTTTGATTTGCTTTCGTTTGATGAGGCTGTGGGGTTGGCTGCTGATGCGGGACGGATTTCTGGGGATGCTGGTCCTTTGCTCGAGACGGTTGTCGATATGCTTGATGAGCTGGGGCGTCCGGATGAGTATTTCGATTGCATTCAGGTTGCCGGTACCAATGGCAAGACTTCGACCACGCGTTTTTCGGCTGCCATCCTTCGCGGTGAGGGGTTAAAGACCGCGCTGTATACGTCGCCGCAGTTGGTGCGCTATCCCGAGCGCATGGAGGTCGATGGGCGCGTTGTGAGCGATGAGGCGTTTGCCCGTGGCGTTTCTGCCGCCGTCGAGGCGGGGCATCGCGTGAATGCTCGTCGTGTGGCGGCGGGGGAGCACGCCTATACCATCACGCCGTTTGACCTGCTGACGGCTGCCGCGCTGGTGGTGTTTGCCGAGGCTGCGGTGGACGTTGCCGTGCTCGAGGTTGGCATGGGCGGCCGTTGGGACGCCACGAGTGCGACCGATCCTGTCGCCGTTGCCATTACGGGTATCGGCCTCGATCACACGCGCATCCTGGGCGACACGCTCGAGGCCATTGCGGGGGAGAAGGCTGCGGTCATCAAGCCCGGGCGCTTGGTTGTGCTGGGCGAGGGCACGCATGAGGCGAGCGTTCAGCGCGTGATGGATGCCCGTTGCCGTGAGTGCGGCATCATGCCGTTCGTGGTGAGCCACGCCACGACCAAGGTGCCGACGCATGTGGGCGATACGGTGGAGTTTAGCTGCACCACGCCGCGCGCGATCTATACGTCGAGCATGGTCAAGCCGGCGTATCAGCCGCAGAATGCCGCGTGCGCGATTATGCTGTGCGAGGGGTATCTGGGCCGCGAACTCGACCACGATGCGCTCGACGCTTCGCTTATGGGCTGCCCCACGCCGGGTCGCTTTGATGTGCTGGGAACCGATCCGCTCAAGCTGATTGACGCCTGCCATAACCCCCAGAGCTGCGAGAACTTTGTGAGCGCGCTGGACGAGATCGATCCGTGCGTAGAGAATCGCCCCACGCTGCTATGTGCCGCGCTGGCCGACAAGGACGTGGCGGGTATCGTCGATGTGCTGATTCCGGCCTTCCCGCGCGTGGTTGTGACGCAGACCGATTCTGATCGCGCCTTGCCGGCAGAGGAACTCGCTGCCCTGGTGGATGCAGACAAGCTTGCGGGCGTGTACTCCAGCGTGTCCGAGGCCCTCGAAGCTTTCGAAGCCGCGGGCGAGCCCTTCGTAGCAGCCGGCACCATCACCCTAGCCGGCGAAGTAGCTGGTTTGCTCCGTTAACCCATCCCCCTCATCAGTTGCGGTGAAATAGTCCCTGTTTTTGGGTTCTAGCAGCCCATCCAGGAACTATTCCACCGCAACTTATTGAGGGGCTATTGGGAAGGGGCTAGCCTAGGTGTACTGGGTCGTGGGGGTAGGCGTTGAGGATCTCGACGCCGGACTCGGTGACCAGGGCAAGGTCTTCGATGCGGACGCCGGTGCGGCCGGGGAGGTAGATGCCCGGCTCGATGGAGAAGGTCATGCCCGGCTCTACGACCTGCTCGTTGACAAGGGAAACGTCGCCTGGCTCGTGGTCCTGCAGACCGATTGAGTGGCCCAGGCGATGCGTGAAGTACTTGCCATAGCCAGCGTCCTCAATCACGTCGCGCGCGGCGCGGTCCAGGTCGCACATGCGCACGCCCGGTGCGATGAGCGCCTCGGCGGCCTCGTTGGCGCGACGCACGATGTCGTAGATGCGCGCTGTCTCCTCGTCCGGCTCGCCCCAAAAGAACGTGCGCGTCATGTCCGAGCAGTAGTTGCGGCGACGTCCGCCTATGTCGAACAACACCACGTCGCCGCACTTGAGTACGGTGTCGTCGGGCTCGTGATGCGGGTCTCCGGCGTTGGCGCCAAAGCTCACGATGGGCGGAAAGCTAAAGCCCTCGCAGTCGTGCTTGCGGTACAGACCGAGCATCTGGTCGGCAATTTCGCGCTCCGTCACGCCCTCGTGAACGAGCTTGATAGCGTCGGTCATCACGGCGTCGTTAGCGGCCGAGGACGCGCGCATGAGCTCCTGCTCGGCCTCATCCTTGTGGGTGCGTGCGGCGGTGACGGCAAAGTCGCCCAGGAAGAACTCGCTCGCGGCGTGACGATCCATAAGGGGCATCAAAAAGCCGGAGCGCATAACGGTATCGATGCCGAGGGGCTTGGCGGGATTGACCTCGCGTGCGATGGCGTCGGTCACGACGTCGGTGTCGTTGTGATACGCGACGCGGGCATTGTCATACTCGGGCAGCTGATGTAGCGCGTTGACCAAGATCACGGGCTCGCTGTCGCGCGCGAGCAGCACGCCACAAAAACGCTCGAACATATCGGCATAAAAGCCGGTCAGATAGTAGATCGACCACGGGTCGTTTACAAGCAGCTGCGCGCCGGGGTGCTGAGCCTCGAGCGCATCGAGCACGCGCGCCACACGCTGGTCATCGACATGTGCCATGAAACATCCTTTCGCTAGGGTGCCACCATGGTATCCCATGCCCGGCAGATAGGGACGTTTCTTTTATGCCGGCACTTCGGGACACTTCTTGGCATGGCCAGCCTAGCGAACGTTCGGGCATAAGTAGTCATAAGAGGTCCGTCCCAAATGGGCTGGTTTCAAAAGTATGGCGGATTACGGGGCTGGACCTGTGTTACTTGACCATGGGAATAATCGCGAAATTAAAACCGCAGGTAGACGGCTTATCAAAAATCGAAAATTGCCGGTATGGATGGGGGTTTCCGAATCAGCCCCGTAATCCGGCATAGTTTTAAAATGGCACTAAAGTAGGCACAAGCTAAATACCAATTCCAAGGATAGTTGCGGTGGAATAGTTCCTGGATGCCGGGGTTTTGGCGGAAACCAGGAACTATTTCACCGCAATTGAGTAGGGGCGAGGTGGATGGCGGGGTAGCTAAAGAGCTCCATCCCAAATGAGCTACCTAGACAGGGTCGATGTCCATGCTGGCGATAAGGTCGGTACCGGTGTCTAGGAGGTTGGGGAGGACTACATCGCTCATTCGGATGGGGGCTTCGATTACCAGGCCGCGGATGAGGTCCATGGCTTTGGCATGGAGTTCGAGCGGGATGGCATTGGCCGTGCGCACGGGCAGCAGCGCCTCGTCACCGCCGGATACGGCCACGGTAGTGGTTAGCACGCGCATGGGGCAGGTGAGTTCCTGGTGCGCGAACGTATCGCCGCGCAGGCAGCTGTTGCCGGTCACGGATCGCACCTCTACCACGGCGCCGTCTGCGTCGCGCTCCACCTCTACAGTCAGGAGGCACTCGGATGGGCAGGTGGTGCAGTTGAAACGCAGTGTCTCGATCGTGTTTGTGCTCATGGCCTTACGCCTCCTCAACGGGGTCGACGGACAGGACAATCTCGCTGGCGCCTAGGTCGAGTGCGCGTTGAATCACCTTTGCCGGTAGCGGGAAGCTTTCCATGACGCTCGGCTTAAACGCGCGGACCTTGCCTGTAAACATTTCCTCGTCGCCTGCAAGAATGCGCACGCGGGCAGCATCGACCGGTCGGCGTACACGGAAGTTGAGTTTGGTTAGCGCCACAGCCGTAATGCGTTCCGGCAGCGCGTAGCCCGCGATACCGGCGGGGGAGACCGTGAGCTGGCAACCCGTGCCCGCAGCGTTTGCCCCTGCGTCGCCGCCCAACGCCCACGCCGCCGCTGCCGCACCGGCACGCTCGGACTCGGTCGTCACGTTGTCGGCAAGGTCGTGCACGTGAAGAACGTTGCCGCAGGCAAAGATGCCCGGCACGCCCGTCTGCAGACTCTGGTCCACCACGGCGCCGCGCGTGCGCGGGTCAAGCTCAACGCCCGCGGCAACCGAAAGCTCGTTCTCGGGAATCAGGCCCACCGAAAGCAGCAGCGTATCGCACGGAACAACGCGCTCGGTCCCCGGAATAGGCGTCAGGTGCTCGTCGACCTTGCTCACTTCGACCGCCTCCACGCGGTCGCGACCGACCACGCGCGTGACCGTGGTAGACAGATGCAGTGGAATGCCAAAGTCGTCCAGGCAGTTTTTCACATTGCGGCGCAGGCCGTTGGCGTAGGGCATGAGTTCGTACACGCCCTCGACCGAAATCCCCTCGAGCGTGCAGCGGCGCGCCATGATGAGTCCGATGTCGCCCGAGCCCAAAATGACGGCACGCGAGCCGGGTTTGAGGTTCTCGATATTGATGTATCGCTGCGCCAGGCCGGCCGTAAACACGCCAGCGGGTCGGCTGCCGGGAATCTTGATCTCGCTGCGGGTGCGCTCGCGGCAACCCATGGCAAGGACGACCGCGCGCCCGGTGAGCTGCAACATGCCGGTGGGGCTCATGAGCGTGACGGTGTGGTCCGCGGCGTTTTCCGTGGACTCGCCCGAATCAATCTCAAGCACCATGCTGCCCAAGAACAGCGCAATGTTGGTCGCGCGCACCTGGTCGATAAGGCGCTGTGCATACTCGGGGCCGGTGAGCTCCTGCTTAAAGTGGGACAGCCCAAAGCCGGGGTGAATGCACTGGCGCAGGATGCCGCCCAAGTGTTGCTCGCGCTCCACGATAGACACGCGCGCGTCGGCCTTATGTGCGGCAAGTGCGGCCGCCATGCCGGCCGGTCCGCCGCCGATAACGACCACGTCGAACGCCTGTGTTGGGACCGCATCAACGGCATCGCTATCAATCGGGCTCGATTTGAATTCCGCCATCCTAGCGCACCCCCTTCAAAGGCCCCTCAACGAGCCACGAGCCAGAGTCCTCCAACAGCACCACGCTGGGGTCGCAGCCCAGCTCGCGGGCCAGAATCGCCACCACGCGGCTCTGGCAAAAGCCGCTCTGGCAGCGGCCCATGCCCGCGCGGCAGCGGCGTTTGACGCCCTCGACCGAAACCGCACCCGGGCGGCGTCGAATTGCGGCAACAATCTCGGCCTCGGGCACCGTCTCGCAGCGGCAGACGATCTGCCCCCATGCAGGGTCGGACTCAATGAGCTCCTCCTTGCGCGCAAGCGGCGCACGGTCGAAGTCGTCCGGCGCGCGGCGAATCGGGTCCCAGTCGGCCCGCTCGTGCAGGGCAACACCGGCATCGCGCAAGATCTGCTCCATGCGTTCGGCAATGGCCGGTGCGCTCGCCACGCCTGGCGATTGTATGCCCGCCGCCTGGAATAGCCCCGGCACCACGGCGGACTGCCCAATAAAGAAGTCGTTTGTTCCCTTGATGACCGGACGCCCGCCGGCAAACGCGCGCACCACGCGGCGCGTGTCCAGATCGGGAACCAGCTTGCGCGCTCCCGCCAGCAGCGCGTTCACATCGCTTGCATAGGTCTGCGTGTCGCCCGGCTCGCGCACGGCTGCGGTCGCGGTGATCGCGGTGTTGCCGTGCACGGTGCCCGTGACGATAACGCCTTTGGAAACGGGTGTGGGCACGGGGTAGAGCGGCATCAGCGCGCGCGGCTCTTTGTCCAGCACCACAATGTTGCCCTGGCGCCAGACCATCTGGAATTCCTCGGCGCCGGCCATATGCGAGATGTCCGCGGCGCCGTTGCCCGCGGTGTTGATTAGATAGCGGCAGCGCACATCGTTGGCAGGCGTCACCAGCTTAAAGCGTGCGGCTCCGTCGTCCGTGTCGGCAACTTCAATTGCCTCCACTGGCGCAGACCGCATAAATGTCACCCCGTTGGCGACGGCGTTCTCCAGCGCGGCAATGGCCACTTCAAACGGATCGACAAAACCGGTCGAGGGACACCACAGCGCGCACGTCGCCTTGGCACTCGCACGCGGTTCCAGCTCGTGGATTCGCTCGGGATCGATAATCGACAGCTCGGGCACGCCGTTGGCTAGGCCGTTGCTGCGCAGCTTTTCCAGTTGCGCACGGTCCTCGTCGTTAAAGCCCAGCACCATTGACCCGGTGCGGCGGAACAAAAAGCCTAGCTCCTGGGCCCAGGTGCCATACAGCTCGCAGCCGCGGGCGTTAACCTGTGCCTTTACGGTGGCCGGCGACGGATCGTAGCCGGCGTGCACCAGGCCGCCGTTGGCCTTCGAAGCCCCCAGCGCGATGTCGTTGGCCGCCTCGACCACGCAAATGGACAGGTCAAACCGCGCGAGTTGCCGCGCGATGGCGCATCCCGTGATGCCCGCGCCCACAATCGCGATATCAAACGTTTCTGTCACAGTGCCTCCCAGACGAGTTGACAGGCTGTCAATAGGACTATCCTACGGTCTGCACACCCCCAGTGCGGCGGCAATGCGGCGAACAGCCCCGCAACATCCGCCAACGGCAGGCGAGGGGGAGACTCAGGACATCAGTGGCCTCGTCTGCCGCCCCTGGTGTCAGGGGTTTGTCTCGTTCTGTAACAGTAAGCAGAAGAGTTGGGTTCCAGATGTTACAGATCGAGACGTTTGCCAGACGGCCCCTCCGTTTGTCTCGATCTGTAACAGGAAGAGGGGGAAATCGGTCCTATGTGTTACAGATCGAGATTTAAAGTCAGGGAGAGATCTTCTGTCTCGATCTGTAACATCTAGGGACCGTTTTGGGGTCTAGATGTTACAGATTTAGATGAACCTATCAGTCGGTTTCGAATGTCTAAATCTGTTACGGTTGGACCTGTTTTTGCCGAGTCGTTGTTACAGATTGAGATATTAAACGGAGGGCTCGCCGTTCATCTTGATCTGTAACAGTAAGGACTGATTTTGGAGTCAAGATGTTACAGATCGAGATTGAGATCGGGGAGGGACCCCTGTGTCTCGATCTGTAACATCTAGACCCGGATTCCGCTCCCACCTGTTACAGATTGAGATGTTTGTGTCCGCGCCAGCCCCGTACCCAGCCGTGGTCCCATATAAACAAACCCCGTGGTAAACTTGACCGGACTGTAAATATTCCGAAAGGTACACCTCAATGTCCAAGTACATCTCTGAGCTCATGTCGCCGCAGCTTATGGGCGTCATCTATGCCTTTGTTGGCTTTATCATCGCCCTGTACGTGCTGTCGGTCGTCTATGTGTTCATCGACGCTCGCCGCCGCGGCGCCAGCGCCTACGTGGCATGGGGCATCATCGCCCTGATCCCGTTCGTGGGCCTCATCGCCTACCTGGTCCTGCGCCCGCACTCCTACGCGGCCGACCGCGAGGAGCAGGAGCTGGACATGGCCCTGCGCGAGCGCCAGCTTGCCCAGTACGGCACCTGCCCGCAGTGCGGTGCCCCCATCGAGAAGGACTTTGTTGTCTGCCCGGTGTGCGATACCCAGGTTCGCAACGTGTGCCCCAGCTGCCATCGCCCGCTCGACGCGCACTGGAAGGTCTGCCCCTACTGCCGAACTCGCATCCAGTAACGCATCCATCGCCGGGCCGGCCGTAAGCCGCGGGCACAGCGCGCCACACGCAAGCCGCACGCGCGCCGCAAGCACGCGCACCCCGCCCTCACACGATGAAGCATGCGTAGAAAATCGCCCGCCGTGCCATTAAGGTGCGGCGGGCGCTTGTATACCAAGGCAACCTGCCTATAATGATGCAAGTCAAAAACGCCGAGCGCATCGCACGCACTTGCATCAGGCATCCGAGAGGAGAAAACATACCCATGAAGGCACTCTACAATGACGGTTCGGTGGCCGAGCTCCCGCAGGACGAGGTCACGCACGTCATCCGCCACTCCGCCGCGCACATCATGGCGCAGGCCATCAAGCGCCTGTACCCCGAGGCCGACTTTGCCTACGGCCCCGCGACCGACAACGGTTTTTACTACGACGTCGACCTGCCCGAGGGCGTCAAGATCAGCGAGGACGACTTCCCCGCGATCGAGGCCGAGATGAAGAAGATCGTCAAGGAGAACCTCAAGTTCTCCGTGTACGAGAAGTCCCGCGCCGAGGCCATCGCCCTTATGGAGGAGCGCGGCGAGAAGTACAAGGTCGAGCACATCGGCGACCTGGACGACGACGCCCGCATCACCTTCTACCAGCAGGGCGACTACATCGACATGTGCGTCGGCCCCCACATCTGCTACACCAAGGCGCTCAAGGCCTTTAAGCTCACCGGCGTCTCGGGCGCCTATTGGAAGGGCGACAAGGACAACAAGATGCTCACCCGCATCAACGGCGTCGCCTTTGCCACCAAGGAAGAGCTCGACGAGCACATGCACATGCTGGAGGAGGCCAAGAAGCGCGACCACCGCAAGATCGGCCGCGAGATGGACCTCTTTATGATGCGCGACGAGGCCCCCGGCTTCCCGTTCTTCCTGCCCAATGGCATGATCCTTAAGAACACGCTGCTGGACTACTGGCGCGAGATCCACCACAAGGCCGGCTACGTGGAGATCTCCACGCCGCTCATCATGAACAAGCAGTTGTGGAAGACCTCGGGCCACTGGGATCACTACAAGGACAACATGTACTCCACCGTCATCGACGACGAAGAGTACTGCATTAAGCCCATGAACTGCCCGGGCGGCGTGCTGGTGTACGCTTCCAAGCCGCACTCCTATCGCGAGCTGCCCATCCGCGCCGGCGAGATTGGCCTGGTGCACCGCCACGAGCTGCGCGGCGCCCTGCACGGGCTGTTCCGCGTGCGCTGCTTTAACCAGGACGACGCCCACCTGTTTGTGCGTCCCGACCAGCTGACCGACGAGATCGTGGGCGTGGTTAACCTTATCGACTCCGTGTATCAGAAGTTTGGCTTTAAGTACCACGTTGAGCTTTCCACCCGCCCCGAGGACTCCATGGGCTCGGACGAGGATTGGGCGCGCGCCGAGGAGGGCCTGCGCGCCGCTCTGGAGCAGCTGGGCATGGACTACGAGGTCAACGAGGGCGACGGCGCCTTCTACGGCCCCAAGATCGACTTCCACCTGGAGGATTCGCTCGGCCGTACCTGGCAGTGCGGCACCGTGCAGCTCGACTTCCAGATGCCGCTCAACTTCGACCTGGAGTACGTGGACGCCGACGGCACCAAGAAGCGCCCCATCATGCTGCATCGCGTGTGCTTTGGCTCCATCGAGCGCTTCATTGGTATTCTGATTGAGCACTTTGCGGGCAAGTTCCCCACTTGGCTGGCTCCCGTGCAGGTCAAGGCGCTTCCCGTCTCCGAGAAGAGCCGCGACTACGCCCACGAGGTGTGCGCCAAGCTGGAGGAGGCCGGCATTCGCGTGGTCTGCGACGACCGCGACGAGAAGATTGGCTACAAGATCCGCGAGGCCCGCAGCATCGACCGCGTGCCCTACATGCTCATCCTGGGCGAGAAGGAGGTCGAGGCCGGCAACATCTCCGTCCGCGATCGTTCCAACGAGACCGTTCAGATGAGCGTTGACGAGTTTGTGGCCAAGGTGACCGAGGAGATCAAGACTCGCTCCTAGCACAAACAACACAAGAATTAACAAAGGCGATCGTCCTCGCGGACGGTCGCCTTTTTTGTTGTCTATAGAAGAAAAGCCGCTGGTTGGAGCGGCTTTTTTTGTTGTGCAAAAAGGTACAGGTTTTTGTAGAGGCGTATGGAGATGCACCCATTCGCGGCGCATTTTATGCAATCTGGGAAAACGCGAGCAGTTTACTCGTATAATGTCCTGTGTCGAAAGATACAAAAACCTGTACTTTTGCGACTGCGCCTAGCTGCGAGCGAGAAGCCTGTTCTTAACGCCCTGCATCCGCGTGTGTCGCGGAGACAAGAAAAGGGGGCGAGAGATGGAACAGACGATGAGGCGCCAAGAGCAGCTGCCCGGCGCCTTTAGTGGCGCTACTACCAACAGCCAGCATGGCCGTGTCCGCTGGTATCTGGTCCACACTCCCCATGGTAAAGAGCGCGAGATTTGCGAAAAGGTCCGCCGTATTATCCCGCACGAGCTGATGCAGGACGCTTTTGTAATGCAAAAGGAGTTCTGGTTTAAGCGGGACGGCGCCTGGTCGCTCCAAACCAAACCCATGTACAAGGAGTACTTCTTCGTTGCCACGCGCGATGCCGCCGTGCTCGATAGGGCCCTGGCCCAGTTGAGTTTTGGCTGCCGCATTGCCGGCAGTAGGGAGCGGGCCTATGCGCCCATGCCGGACGACGCGCAGGACTGGTACCGCAGCGTGCTCGATGACAACGGCGTGGTGCGTAACAGCGTCGCCCGTATAGAAGACGGCGTGCTGCATATAGAGCAGGGACCCTTGGTGGGGCAAGAGGCCCGTGTAAAGAAGATCGACCGTCATAAGCGCTGGTGCCTGGTAGACGTGGGCGAAGGCGACTCCACTTTTAGGGAGCTGCTGCCGTTAGACGTACCCAGCAAAACGTAAGGGGACGTTTCGCAGCAGTTAATTCAAATTTTGAGTCCATAGATGGGGGGGGTTCCTAGGGACGGGAACCTGTGTTTTGTTGTGGCTGAAAAAGAAGTAACAGAGAGTAATGCGCCTGCGGGGGCGACGCTGATTGCCCAGGCTATGGACCGGCGTGAGGGCGGCTGTCGCTACAGGGCCATGCAATCCATTATGAACTGGGATCGTTCGCGCCTGGTCTACCGGGCCATTAAGCGCGCGTTCGACATCGTGTTCAGCGGCTGCGTGCTGGCCGTCATCGCCGTTCCGAGCTTGGTGCTCGCCGCGGCCATCCGCCTGGAGAGCGAGGGCAACCCGTTCTACAGCCAGATCCGCGTGGGCCAGACCCGCCCCGACGGCAGCCTTTCCACCTTCCGCATGTGGAAGTTCCGCTCCATGTACAAAGACGCCGACGAGCGCCTCGCCGAGCTCAAGGAGCAGAACGAGATCGCCGGCGCCATGTTCAAGATGAGGGAAGACCCCCGCGTCACCAAGATCGGCAGGTTCATCCGCAAGCACTCCATCGACGAGTTCCCACAGTTCGTCAACGTGTTCCTGGGACAGATGTCCGTGGTGGGCCCGCGCCCGCCACTGCCCAACGAGGTGGCCGAGTACACCGAGTACGACCTGCAGCGCCTGGCCGTCAAGCCCGGGATCACCGGCTGGTGGCAGGTGACCGATCGCAACGACACCGACTTCGACGGCATGGTCCGATGCGACCTGGAGTACATCGCCAAACGCGGCGTGGTCACCGATTTAAAGATTGTTCTCCTCACAGTCGTTGAGGTCTTTACCGGTGGCGGTGCTTGCTAGATGACTGAACCGATTAGGGTAGCCCAGGTTGTTGGCAAGATGGTTGGCGGCGGCGTCGAGGCCGTTGTCATGAACTATTATCGCCATATTGACCGAAGTAAAGTCCAGTTCGATTTTCTTGTCGATTCAGATTCGACGCTCGTGCCACGTGAAGAGATCGAATCGCTTGGTGGTCGAATCTTTGAGATTCCGCCCTACCAGCATGCGATTGAATATCAGCGAGAGCTTCAAAGCCTCTTTACGCAAGAGGGCTGGAAGATAGTGCACAGCCATATCAACGCGCTTTCCGTCTTTCCGCTTCGCGCCGCGAAGAAGGCAGGGGTACCCGTGCGTATCGCCCACAGCCACTCGACGAGCGGCAAAGGCGAGTTTGCAATAAATGCCCTTAAAGGCTTTTTGAAACTGTTTTCGACAAGGTATCCAACTGATTTGGCGGCCTGTACTGAGTATGCCGGTAAATGGCTGTTCGGCTCATCCCATTTTACCGTCTTTAATAATGCTATCGATTTGAGCAGTTTTTCTTTCAATCGATCGATTAGGGATGAGCAACGTGCTGGGCTTGGAGCGCAGGACGATACGCTGGTATTGGGGAATATCGGTAGGTTCATCCCCCAGAAGAATCAGCTGTTTTTGCTTGATGTTTTCAAGGCGGTTTATGCTCAGAATCCTGATTCCATCCTTGTTATCTGCGGCGATGGAAAGTTGAGACCGCAGGCGGAGGAAAAGGCGCGCTCGCTGGGAATTGCTTCAGCGGTGCGTTTTCTCGGTCAGATTTCCAATGTACAGGACGTCTATCAGGCGCTTGATTTATTCGTTCTCCCTAGTCTATACGAGGGCCTCGGAATGGTCGCGATTGAGGCCCAGGTCTCCGGTCTCCCGTGCATCTGCTCTGAGAGGGTCCCCAACGAGGTCGCGCTATCCGGTCGGTGCAGCTTCGTTCCGTTGAGTGCGGGCATTGAGGGCTGGTCCAATGCGATCCTTACCACACGCACAGATGTCGTTAATCGTTCCGATCCCCAAGCATCTCTGGGGCTTGAATCTTATGACATCTTTAGGGCAGCGCCCAAGCTCGAAGAGTACTACCTGAAGTTATTTGAAACGGTGAATTAATGAATATTTGTATTTTAACGTGGCTCCATAATCAAAATTTCGGTACGTTGCTTCAGGCTTATGCCCTACAGCAGTTTTTGAAGGCAGAAGGGCATGACGTTGTCGACGCCGACTATCTTCCCTGCGTTAAAGAAAAGCTACTGAACTGGGCGATCAACCGGAACTCCTTCGATTTATTTGCTGGCAAAGCACGCGAGCTATTCAATCGCAAGAAGGAACATGATGACTTCGGATCCTCGACGGCTGACGTATTCAATCGCTTTTTGAGCCAGAACATCGAGACCACTGATCGGATTGTCGATACAGACGGACTGGTCGATTTACGGGGAAAATACGATGCATACGTCTGCGGATCTGATCAAATCTGGTCCCCTTATCTTTTGAATAGGAATTTCTATCTCTCTTTTCTAAGCGACAGCGATAAGAGAATCGCGTATGCACCCAGCTTCGGTGTCACGAGCACCACGCAGAGGAAGAAAAAGATCATTACCGATCTGATTAAAACGTTCAGCTCTGTGTCTGTTCGTGAAGATGCGGGCGCGGATTTTGTCGAATCCCTCGGTCTCGAGCGCCCTTCACAGGTTGTGGACCCTGTCCTGCTCCTGTCGAAAGAGGACTGGGCCCCGCTCATCAACGGTAAATGTCCTGAGCCCGGGAAAATCGTCTGCTATTTCCTTGGGAATAGGCCGTTTTACAGGAAAGCTGTCGATTCGATTTCAAAAGAGCTCGGCTGCGAGGTCGTGACGCTTGTCGGTTCAGGTAAAAATGCTGTCGACGAGCAGCTCAATCCGCGTTACGGGCTTGGCCCCGATGAATGGCTCGCTTATCTGGCGAGCGCGCGGTTCGTGTTAACCGATTCGCTGCACGGTACGCTGTTTTCTCAAATTTTCCGCAAAGACTATTACTGCTTCAAGAGATTTGAGGAGACCGACAAGCGCTCTCAAAACTCTCGAGTCGAGAGCCTCTCGAGGCTCTCGAATACCGAGGATCGTCTGCTAGATGGCTATGACAGTCACATGAACGCTACGGAAATCGAGGGCTATGAGAAGCGACTGTCCGACGTGGAGTCGCTCATCACGTTTTCGAAAAAATGGCTTTTGGATGCTCTTGAGCAATAGGGGGAAGTTAGCTTGAGCAAGAACATCGACACAGTTTCTCACCGGGCCTGCTTTGGTTGCGGAGCTTGCGCGGCCAAATGCCCTTTTTCCGCTATTACTATGCGTACCTCGCCCGACGGTTTCGAATATCCCGTGGTGGACACAGCGAGATGCACCTCCTGCGGTCTTTGCCTGCGTACCTGTCCGGCGGAAAACCAAGTCGACGCGGACTCGGAGGCCATTCGCGCCGCTGTCTTGCAGAGCGATGACCCGGACGAGCTCGCGCAGAGTTCGTCCGGCGGCGTCTTCTCCCTTCTTGCGAAACGTATACTATCGGACGGCGGGCGCGTTTACGGCGCCGCCTGGGATGGCGTCGATCACGTCAGGCATATCGGTATATCCGAGCTTGCCGAAATCGCGCTCCTGCAAAAGTCCAAATATGTCCAGAGCGATGCTAGCGAATCGTATCCCGAAGTGCTCAGCGATCTCAAATCCGGCAAGCGAGTCCTCTTCAGCGGTACTCCTTGTCAGGTTTCCGCGCTGCGACTCTATTTGGGTAAACCGATGGATGGGCTGACAACCGTCAGCGTTGTTTGCCACGGTGTACCAAGCTCTTCCATGTTTCGTTCCTATGTTGACTGGCTCGAGCTTCGGGAGAAGTCCGATGTCACCGCACTGACTTTTAGAGATAAATCGAAATTCGGATGGGGCCATAACATAAAAATCGAGTTATCCGACGGCAGGATTATAAAGAGGCCCGCTGCATTCGATCCCTTTTATGGTTCCTACATCAAAGGCCTGATCAGCAGATCGTCTTGCTACGGCTGTCCTTTCAGAGGGAGCGACAGTTCTGCCGACATCATCCTCGGTGATTCCTGGCGTTCTGAGTCTGTCCAAGACTGCGGACATCCCGAGAAGGGTGTTTCGGCCGTTATCGTGAAGACCGAGCGCGGGGCAAAATTGATCGATGAAATAAGCGATTGCGTCGCCTACTCTAACAACGGCCTTGCTCCGGATGATGTGCTGCTGCATGAAGATCCTAATAAGCGCTCGGATCTTGAGGAGAGGCGCGATGCCGTTATCGAGCAATTCGAGGCTACAGGATTACAAGTCTTTGATTCCGTCCTGGCGCCGAATGCGACCCTTTTCGACCGTCTGAAAATGCTGCTCCCCCCGTCGATGCGCCTGCGTGTAAAGCGGTTTGTCCGATCTATCAAACCTAGGACCGTGCATGAGTAACTTCACCACAGTGATAACGATTTGCGACCGTCCCCATATCGGGGGCGGAGCTTCAAAAATCGCAATCGAAACAGCAGCTGCTCTGGCGAGGATAGGTGTCAACAGCTATTTCTTTTCAGCGTTGGGTGACCCCGATCCCTCCTTAATCGAATCGGGCGTTGTTTGTGTCAATTGCGGGCAGAACGACGTCCTGAACGGGGGCGTCTCCGGCGCTGTCCAGGGTATCTGGAACAGGCGCTCGGAAACGGCGCTGGATGATCTACTGAAGCAGCTCGATCCGAAGACGACGGTCGTCCACGTTCACTCTTGGACGCACTCCCTTTCTCCCTCGATATTCACGGCCATAGGGCGACGGGGGTTCAAGTGCCTGATCACAGCCCATGAGTACTTCCTCGTTTGTTCCAACGGTGGACTCTACGATTATGTGAATCATTGCAACTGCGGAATTGCCCCCGGTTCTCCGAAGTGCCTTCTGCACAACTGTGACAAGCGCTCATATATCCAAAAACTGTATCGATCCGTTCGCTTTTCCGTGCAGGGCTATGTTTTGAGAGCGCTGCGCCCGGCTGTCGCCTTCGTTTCAGATTCCAGTCGTCGGTTGATTGAGCCCTATCTAACATGGGATGCCGAGCGATTCGACTGTTTAAATTACGTCGATGCGGACAAATTCCAGCATGGGTTTGATGCAGATTGCGAGGCTTACCTATTCGTTGGTCGCCTGAGCCCTGAAAAGGGCTGCGATTTATTTTGCAAAGCCGCCAGTAGGGCCGGTGTGGACGCTATCGTCATCGGTGACGGTACCGAACTGAAGAGGCTGTCGGACAGCTATCCGGATATCAAATTCATGGGTGCGCTGTCCCATGATGAAGTGCTTTCCGTTATGGGACGCTCACGTGCGATCGTTATACCTTCGGTTTGTCGAGAGACGTTTGGGCTCGTCGCCTATGAAGCAATGATTGCTGCCGGCCTGCCGTGTATCGTTTCGGATGTCGGCGATGCGGCCTCCTTTGTGAGGTCGAAAGGCCTCGGCGAAATTTTCAGCGCGGGCAGTTCCGAGTCGCTATCTGACGCAATGGTCAATATGCTCGATCCCGATGTTTACTCGCGTTACAGGGGGGCGGTTGAGAAAGCGGACTTCAGCTGCCTCGAAAAGACCGCGTATGTAGAACGTCTTATCGGTATTTACGATCAGCTAATGGCTAAGCTTTAATTGGATGAAGGTTTTTAATGGTTACGGTTGTGATGTCAGTTTACAACGGCACGCGATATCTTACTGAGCAGCTAGATAGCTTAAGACTTCAGACAGTGTCTCCGGACCGAGTGCTGATTGCGGATGATTGCTCAACAGACGGGTCATTCGATCTCATTGGCGAATATATTGAGAAGCATGGGCTCGATAATTGGACCATCAACAAGAACAGCTCTAATTTCGGCTGGCGCATGAGCTTCAAGCGGCTTCTCGACCTTGCATCTATAGATGAGGGCATCGTCTTCCCGTGCGACCAGGATGATATCTGGGAACCCGATAAAATCGCTGTGATGTCCTCAATCCTCGAGAAGGACCCCTCGATTGAGGTTCTCAGCTGCGCCGTCGAGCCGTTTTATGAGAGCGGCGGTAAAAAAGTAACAGTCTATGGTGCCGTCGATGATTCCAAACCTCTGGACGATTTGGAGACTCCGGTTTTCGATAGCAAGTTTATGTCGGTACGGCGCCCCGGATGTTCGTATGCCGTTAAATCGAGTTTTATAAGGGAAATCATGCCATATTGGCAGGATGATTTTGCGCATGATGGTATGTTATGGCGCTTCTCATTACTGAAGGGGACCCTCAGACTTCTAAATCAGCCCTTGATTCGGTTCCGTAGGCATGACTCTAATGCAACTGAGATGCGACATATTGACAAGAAATCTCGTGTTGCTGAGATAGGGATGTGCTTGAGATTTTCTAAGGTTTTAGAAGAATACTGCAGTAGTAATCCTGGCGATTATCGTATATCTTCTGCGCATATAGAGCATTACGGTTCTGTTTTAAATGCCCGTTTGCACTTGCTCGTAGGTGGCCTAAAAATTAGTGATTTAGGCACCATTCTAAAATACCGTAAGTATGAACTGTCAAATCGTTCCCTGCTTGGTGATTTTAAGGCCTTAATCAGTTCCTGTGACAGTAAGTAGGTGTTTAGAATGCTTGAGCTATTTACTAATGAATTCACTATTTTGATTTTTGCCGCAATCTTAAGTGTCATTTCTCCCGTTAAAGGACTATTTTTTTCTGTTCTAGGATTGCTCGTTTTCAAAGAAGTTCTTTCTGGGCGCCTCTACAAAGTGTTTTTAAATAACGCTATTCCCATTGTCGTTATGGGCGCGATGGTTTTCTTTTCTGCCATTGCGTTTACGTCCCGAAGCATTAATGAATCCCTCCTTACGGTCTGCTCGTATTTCTTTTGCATCCTTCTTGGTTATATTTACGGTAAAGTAAAGAACGATGACTGGGTTGAGTCTGCATTGCTTATGCTTCGCAACGTTATGGTGTTCGCCTGCCTATTTAGCTTTGTCCTTGAAATTGTTTTAGGTCAACGACTAGTTACAAATGGTTCCTTTTCTTTTCTGCAAACTGTAACGATTGATAATCCATCCTTGTATCGACTGCGTAGTTTTTTCGGTCATGCAATCGTATTTGGCCAAATGATAGTTATTGCTGTTGTAATCAACTATAAATTGGAGACGGGCAGGATGAAACGTCTCTTATACTCTGTAGTTCTTTTGGTCGCTCTGCTTCTGACAAAGAGTCGTAGCGCGTGGATTATTTTCATTGCTTTAGCATCGGTGTACCTGATCTTTCGCCTAAAGAACCCCGAGTATTCTAAATGGAATTTAATTGCCCTTTTAATTCCAACTGTATTGCTACTCGTTTTCATTCTCTACAAGTTTGGACTGTTTAACTTTGTGGCTTCTCGATTTGGTGAGCTTGAAACTGATGTTTCATATAGCCAGCGTTCCGGAGCCATTGCCTATATTATTCATAGCTTTTTAAGCAGGCCGCTGTTTTGGCTTACTGGAAATGGTTTTGGCAGTAGTCGCATGACTATGCTGGACACGACGGTTGAAATTAGCGGTTTTTCAACGGTGGATAATGGTTTCCTTGCAATGCTGTATGAATATGGTTTTCTTGGAATTTGTAGCTTTGTATTCTTGATAATTTCCGCTGGCATCGGTTCGTTCAGGTCGGGTTGCGAACTCGATCAAGTACTATTTACCGTTTCCTGTATATGCTGTGCGGAGCTCATATTTTATTGTGAGCTTGGTTGGTGGGTGCCAACGGTCATCTTGTTTGCTTCCTGTGGACTCGTTCTGGGTAGAACGAGTGCTCGGTATTCAGATTTGTGCGAGTCAGGCCCTTTTTTGATTTCTGAATAAATCAAGGATGTTAGTTTAAACAAACGAGGTTGAATGAATTATTCGTCTATTGCACGCAACACTATGATTGCGTTTGCTGCACAGTTTATTTCTCTATCGGTCAGTGTTGTCATGTCGCTGCTCGTGCCGAAAATCGTTGGTGTTGCTGACTATGGATACTGGCAGCTGTTCATGTTTTATACGACCTATTCCGGCTTTTTTCACCTTGGCCTGAATGATGGTGTCTACTTGATTAACGGGGGTCTCTCTCGTGATGAAATCGATAAGAGCTCAATAAAATCCCAGTATATCTTCGGTGCTTGTTTCCAGGCAGTGATTTGCCTCGGCATCACTTTTGTTTCGCTGCCTCTTGTCGATGACGCAAATCGAGTATTTGTTATCGCGTCTTTTGCGCTTTACACCGTCGTCTATAACCTGACAAGTTATTTGGGCTTTGTCTTTCAGGCTATGAACGAAACTAAGCTATTTTCGTTTTCTACAATGCTAGACAGGCTGGTGTTTCTGGCTCCGCTCCTTGTTTTAATTGGATTTAAGGTTTCGGACTACCATCCCTATGTCTACGCGTATCTCGTTTCGAAGATTATTGCGCTCATATATTGCTCTTGGATGGGCAGGGATATCCTATGTGCTAAATCAGTGTCTTTTGGCAACTCGCTTAAGGACGGTATCCGCAGTATCATCGTCGGCGTAAAGCTGATGATTGCGAACATCGCCGACACACTGATCCTCGGGGTATCTAGGTTTCTTATCGATCATGTTTGGGGTATCGTCGCCTTTGCAAAAATTTCGTTCTCCCTCTCTCTTGTCAATTTCTTTATCACTTTTGTCTCGCAGGCGAGCATGGTCTTATTTCCTGCTCTTAGGACAGGTTCTGATGAGGAGAGAGTTCGTTTTTACATTGGCATAAGAAATGCCATCGAACTCATTTTTCCTGCAATCTTTTTGTTCTATTTCCCTATGGTTTGGTTTTTGGGGGCGTGGCTTCCTCAATATGCCGAGAGCCTTAGATATTTTGCGCTCTTACTTCCGATATGCGTCTTCAATACGAAGATGAGCCTTTGCTGTACTACCTATTTCAAGGTACTTCGTAAAGAACAGCTGCTCCTGAAGTTGAATATCGTCACTGTTATTTGTAGCGCTGTTTTTTCGATATTCGGTGTTCTTGTCCTTAACTCACTCGACGCCGTCCTGTGTGGCGCCGTTATCTGCATTATTGGCAGGTCGTTGTGGTCCGAGCTCTATCTGAACGAACAGCTTAGCGCCCCTGGTTCAACTAGGCCGTTTCAGGAGATCCTGCTTACAGCCGCTTTTGTCTTGTTCACTGAGCTTTTATCTGGTGGAACTGCGGCGATTCTATATGCATTAGTCTACGTTGGCTATCTCTTGCTTAATCATTCTGCGCTGAAAAGCGTTGCTTCATGTTTGACCAAACTGAAGAAGCAGCGATAGCTACATCAAAATGGATTGGATTTTAATATGAAAGGCATCATCCTCGCCGGCGGGTCTGGCACCCGCCTGTACCCGCTCACGCTCGTGACCTCCAAGCAGCTGCTGCCGGTCTACGACAAGCCCATGATCTACTACCCGCTCAGCACCCTCATGCTGGCGGGCATCCGGGACATCCTTGTCATCTCCACTCCGACCGACCTCCCCAACTTCGAGCGCCTGCTCGGGGACGGCTCGCGCTACGGCGTGAACCTCTCATACGCCGAGCAGCCCTCGCCGGACGGCCTGGCCCAGGCCTTCACCATCGGCGAGGAGTTCATTAACGGCGAGCCGTGCGCCCTGGTGCTGGGCGACAACATCTTCTACGGCAACGGCCTGTCGCGCCACCTGACGCGCGCCGTCCAGAACGCCGAGTCGGGCCGCGCCACGGTCTTCGGCTACCACGTGGACGACCCCGAGCGCTTCGGCGTCGTGGAGTTCGACGGCGAGGGGAGGGCCGTCTCCATCGAGGAGAAGCCCGAGCGCCCCAAGAGCTCCTACGCCGTCACCGGCCTGTACTTCTACCCGGGCGACGTGGCCGCCAAGGCACATAAGGTGGAGCCGTCCGCGCGCGGCGAGCTGGAGATCACCACGCTCAACCAGATGTACCTGGAGGAGGGGACGCTGTCCGTGGTCACCCTGGGCCGCGGGTACGCGTGGCTGGACACCGGCACCATGGAGAGCCTCCACGAGGCCGCGGAGTTCGTCCGCGCCGTGGAGCACTCCCAGGACCTGCCCGTGTCCGTGCCCGAGGAGATCGCCTGGGAGAACGGCTGGATCACGACCTCGGAGCTGGAGGAGGCCGCCAAGGCCTACGGCAAGTCGGTCTACGGCCGGCACCTGAAGAAGGTCGCCGCCGGCGAGATCGTCAACAGCCCGCGCGAGTACTAATCCGATTCAATGGGAGATAGAAACATGTCTGAAGAGCTCTTCGAGCCCAGGAACATCATCGTCACGGGCGGCTGCGGCTTCATCGGCAGCAACTTCGTCCACTACGTCGTGAACAACCACCCCGAGGTGCACGTCACCGTCCTGGATAAGCTGACCTACGCCGGCAACCCCGATAACATCGCCGGGCTGCCCTCCGACCGCGTGGAGCTCGTCGTGGGCGACATCTGCGACGCCGAGCTTCTGGACAGGCTGGTCCCCGGCCACGACGCGATCGTGCACTACGCCGCCGAGAGCCACAACGACAACTCCATCGCCGACCCGGAGCCCTTCCTGCGCACCAACGTGGAGGGCACCTTCCGCCTGCTGGAGGCCGTGCGCAAATACGGAATCCGATACCACCACGTCTCCACCGACGAGGTCTACGGCGACCTGGCGCTCGACGACCCCGCCAAGTTCACCGAGGAGACGCCTTACCACCCGTCCTCGCCGTACAGCTCGACCAAGGCCAGCTCCGACATGCTCGTGCGCGCCTGGACCCGCACCTACGGGCTTCGCACCACGATCTCCAACTGCTCCAACAACTACGGCCCCTACCAGCACGTGGAGA
>CATZMG010000032.1 GCA_958421655.1 uncultured Collinsella sp. | reverse complement strand
TCGAAAGCAGCGAGTTAAGGCGCGAAGACTGTGGGGACTCCGTTGATTCGTCCTCAACCTCATCAGTCTCTTCATCGACCAGATCAAAGGAATCAAGCGGCGCTGGCTCGCGGCGGTCGATCAGCTCCTCGTCCTCATCATCAAAGTAGTTGAACTGATCGAGCATGTCCTCTTCAATCGCGCGCTCGCTCGCATCGTCCATCCCGGTGCTCCCTTCCTATCGACTAACCCCCATCCTAAACAGCGACGGCTAAAGGAAACATAAAAGAGACGGCTGTCATGCGAGCCATGCGCGCAATAGCCATTGAGTAGTCATTGGGGACGTTCTTGAATGACTAGTCGTTTAAGAACGTCCCCAACGACTAGTCCAATGACTACTCCGACAACGTCGATGTATTGGCAACGCCAGCGAGCGCCGTCCAGGTCGAACAAGTTGGCATGAAAAAGGCAAGGCATAGACCTTCTGGTCATGCCTTGCCTTTTGAATGACAAATTGTCGACCTGGGCGGCGCGCAGCGTCAACTGGTTACGCGGGTTGGTAAACCCGCGTAACCACCTAGGTCGCGCCCTTGAAGTTGAACGTCAGATTGTCCAAATGCGGCCCGCGCAGCGTCGAGTGGTTACGGCGTTTGGCAAAACGCCGTAACCCCCTAGTACATCTTTGCGCCGGCGGGGATGGAGGCGTCGAGCTGGATCAGGTTGAGGCGCTCCTCGCCCTCCTCCTCGTGGATGGCACTGATGAGCATGCCGCAGCTGGGAATGCCCATCATCTTGCGCGGAGGCAGGTTGGTGATGGCGAGCAGGGTCTTACCGACCAGGTCCTCGGGCTCATAGTATCCATGGATGCCGGAGAGGATGGTGCGGTCGGTGCCGGTGCCGTCGTCGAGCGTAAAGTTCAGCAGCTTCTTGGACTTCTTGACGGCCTCGCATGCCTTGACCTTCACAGCGCGGAAGTCGCTCTTGGAGAAGGTATCAAAGTCGACGAACTCCTCAAACAGCGGCTCAACGGCGATCTTGGAGTAATCGAGCGTGGGCTTAAGCGACTTAACGAACGGGCTCGCGGCGTTGCCGGCCTCTGCAGCCTTGGCGGCAGCGGCACCGGACTGGAAACCCTTCTCGGGCTTCATGTGCGGGAACAGCAGCACGTCGCGGATAGAAGCCTGGTTGGTAAGCAGCATGACCACGCGGTCGATACCAATGCCAATACCGCCCGCGGGAGGCATACCGTACTCGAGGGCGCGCACGTAGTCCTCGTCATACTCCATGGCCTCATCGTCGCCGCCGGCCTTCTCGGCCATCTGGGCGGCAAAGCGCTCGGCCTGGTCGACCGGGTCGTTGAGCTCGGAGAATGCGTTGGCGTACTCGTGGCCGGCAATAACCAGCTCAAAGCGATGCGTCAGGCGCGGGTCGTCCTCAAAGCGCTTGGCAAGCGGGCTGACCTCGATGGGGTAATCGCACACGAAGGTCGGGTTGACGATGGTGTCCTCGCCCAGCTCATCGTAGATCTCGGCGATAATCTTGCCGGCGGTCCACTCGGGCTTGATCTCCAGGCCCTTCTCGCGCGCGGCGGCAGCAAGCTCCTCGACCGGCGTGTCGATGGTGACCTGCTTGCCGAGCACGTCGGAGACGATGTCGGTCATGGGACGGCTGGCCCACTCACCAGAAAGGTCGATGGTCTGGCCCTGGTACTCGATGACCTCGGGGTTGCCGATGGCCTTGTTGGCAGCCTTGATGACACCTTGAGCGAGCGCCTTCATGCCCTCGAGGTCGGAGAAGGCACGGTAAGCCTCCATCGTGGTGAACTCGGGGTTGTGGGTAAGGTCCATGCCCTCGTTACGGAAGATGCGGCCGATCTCGAACACGCGCTCAAAACCACCGACGATGCAGCGCTTGAGGTGCAGCTCGGTGGCAATACGCAGGTAGCACTCCTGATCGAGCGCGTTGAAGTGGGTAATGAACGGCTTGGCAGTAGCGCCGCCTTGGATGGTCTGCAGGATGGGGGTCTCGACCTCCATGTAGCCGTCGGACTCCATAAAGCGACGGAAGGTGGAGAGAATCTGCGAACGCTTACGGAAGGTCTCGCGAACGTCGTCGTTGGCGATCAGGTCGACATAGCGCTGGCGATAGCGGGTCTCCTTGTCGGAAAGACCGTGGAACTTCTCGGGCAGCGGACGAACGGCCTTGGCAAGCAGGGTCGCGCTCTTAGGGGCAACGGAAAGCTGGCCACGCTGGGTGCGCACAACCACGCCGGTCACGCCCAGGATGTCGCCCAGGTCGAGGGCCTTGAGCGTACTCCAGGCAGCCTCGTCCATGTCGTTGATGCGGCAGAACAGCTGAATCTCGGCAGTCGCATCGCGCACGACGATGAACATGATCTTGCCCTGACCGCGCTTGGCGACCACACGGCCAGCGATCTTCACGACGTCCTCGGTGTCCTCGCCATCGGCAAGCTCGGCGTACTTAGCCTCGATATCGGCGACGTAGTCCTCAAGCTCAGAGTGCTCGGGATAGGGGTTCTGGCCCGCCTCGAACAGGGCGGCGCGCTTGGCCAGGCGGGTGGCGCGCTCGTCGTTGAGCGTCGATGCCTGATCGGCGGCGTTCTGGTTCTCTGCCATAAGTTAGCTCCTCAAACTAAAACGCTCCCCAGGATTCGGTCCCAGGGAGCGAAAACATACCTTTACGCGGGACCGTGGTCTAGCGTGCGATCTTGGCGATGGTGTAGACGCGAGTCTTGCCGGAAGGCGTAACGACCTCGACGGAGTCGCCCTCGCCGTGACCAATGATGGCGTGACCGACCGGAGACTCGTTGGAAATCTTGTGCTCGAGCGAGTTGGTCTCGGTGGTACCGACGAGCGTGACTTCCATGACCTCGCCGTTGGGATCAATCAGCGAAACGGTGGAACCGATGGAGACGGTCAGGTCGCCCGTGGTGGCAGCAACCTGAGCGTTGGCGAGGATGGCCTGGATCTCGGCAATACGAGCGGCGTTCTGGGCCTGCTTGTCCTTAGCGGCGTCGTACTCGGAGTTCTCCGAAAGGTCGCCGAACGCGCGGGCTTCCTTGATGTCCTCGACGATCTCCTTGGCGTAATCGCCCTCACGCCAAGCGAGCTCCTCGACGAGCTTCTGGCGGCCCTCAGCGGTCAGTACGATCTGGCTTGCGTCCATACGGATATCTCCCCAACTCTGATCAAACAATCAACTGTCAACAAAACGAAAAAGACCGGCTAGCCTGCGGGCAAGCCGGTCAGGTGCTCACCCCAAAGGGATGGGACTACTCTGCGTCCGCGTCGCTGTCCTCTGCCTGCTTCTTCTTGGCAGCAGCGAGCTTGGCCTCGAGCTCAGCGATCTCCTTGTCCTCCTCGGACTGCTCGACCACGACCTCCTCGGCCTGCTTGGTCTCGGCCTTATCGTCGCCCTCCATACCCTCACGGATATTCTTGACGGTAGAGCCGAGGGACTTGCCGAGCTTCGGCAGGTTCTTGGGCCCGAAGATAATCAGGACAACGACGAGAATAATGATGAGCTCAGGAGCCCTCAGTCCAAACATGTAGACCTCCACAATACAGCGAGACAAGCTCGAATGAGTATACCGCGGGTATCGCGGTATCACAACACTAGCTAAAAAAAGGGACCGCAAGAAGCGGTCCCTCCTCATGCTCTGGTCGGGTTGACTGGATTTGAACCAGCGACCCCTGCGTCCCGAACGCAGTGCTCTACCAAACTGAGCCACAACCCGTTAGCTCGACTATAGTAACAAAGTTTTTCGCCGCGTGCTAGAGAAATTTTTATTTCTTTGGCGCGTCGATTTGAACCGTGTTGGGAATAAGCTCAGTCGCGCAGGCCCACCAGCAATTTTGCTGGGCAGCATCGGCAAGCCTTTCGGCCGTGGCAGCGGTGTCGCAAATGGCAAACGAGCAGGCACCCGATCCGCACACATCTACAGCAACGGTTCCGTCCTGTTTACGCAGCCAATCGAGAACCGTTTGAATCTGCGACTCCATCTGTGCGGAAATGACACCAAGGTTGTTATGGATGAGTGCATATGCCGTCTCGGCATCACCAGCACGCAAGGCAGAAGCTATCGCGCCGGGCTTGTCCGCAGGCACCGAGGCCTCGTCAAAACGTCGATAGGCTTCAATTGTCGAAACACTTGCCTCGCGCGGCTTGACCAGCACGACGGGCGTCGCGGGCAGCGCGGGGTACTCAGTTGCCAGCACGTCTCCCCCACCTACGTAGAACGCAGGACTCGCGTGCAAAAAGAACGGGACGTCAGCACCAATGCCTCGCGCAATATCGTCGAGCGCTGGGTCGGTGCGATCAATGCCCCAGAGCTCCGCCAAGGCGACAATGACCGCGGCCGCATCCGTCGAGGGGCCGCCCAAGCCGGCGCACAATGGGATGCGCTTCTCAATCGTCACGCAGATGTTTGCCTCGCGACCATAATGCTCGGCCATAGCAACCGCAGCCCGATACGCCGTATTCTTTTGCATGGGAAAATCTGATGCCGGAACCGTCTGGACGGTCAGCGCCTGCGCCGGCGTGACCGTCACGGTATCGGAAAGACCGACGGCCGCCATCAGGGAATCGACCCTGTGGTAGCCGCGGTCATCGCGCTCGGCATGAACCCCCAGGTAGAGGTTAATCTTTGCCGGCGCGGAAAGAGTCAGGGACCGATCGGTCACCGTTAATGCTCCTCGAGCTGATTGCCGAGCGGGGTAAAGATATGCTCGCCGCTCTCGGGGTCGAACAGCTCGACCTGACCGGTGAGGACATCGATATACTGGTAGGACTGACGCGACTTGCGACCGCGACGCTCGTCGACCTCGACGATAAAGACGGCGGGGTGGACGCTCTTGATGGTGCCCATGCGCTCGACAACGCGGGTGCGGCCCATGTTGGCCTTCACCTTGACGCGATCGCCCACCATATCGGTCAGCTTCTCGTGGATGTCGTCGACGTGATTGACTTCCATCTCTTCCATGAACAGGGCCTCCAGAAGGTGCAATTCAAAAAGGGGATAATACCCCTAAGATAGACAAAACTCTAATACTATAGCACCCTGCTGCCGCCATACGCAAGTAGCTAAATCAGCCCCGTCCCAAATACGTACCAGACGACAATCTCGCATGACCAGTTGTTACGCGGTTTGGTAAAACCGCGTAACCTAAAGGTTGTCGGTATCGAGGACGATGGTGAATGGGCCGTCGTTGACCAAGTCGACTTTCATGTCGGCGCCAAAGATACCGTGCGCCACATGCTCAACGTCCTCGCGCACAAGCGTCAAGAAGTACTCGTAGAGCTCGTTGGCGACATCGGGGGCGCCGGCATCCGTAAACGACGGACGGCGGCCGTGGCGGCAGTCGGCAAACAGCGTGAACTGCGACACCACGAGTACCTCGCCGTCGACATCGGCAAGTGCCAAGTTGGTCTTGCCGTTCTCGTCCTCGTTGATGCGCAGCCCGCGGAGCTTGCCCCACAGCTTGTCGGCCTCGGCACGCGTATCGCCATGGCCCACACCCAGCAGCACCAGATAGCCGCGCCCAATTTTGCCCACGCACTCGCCGTCGACCGTCACGCCGGCATTGAGCACGCGCTGCACCACCGCGCGCACGGCCTACTCCTCGCCCGTCAGCTTGGCGGATAGGTGCTCGAGCGCATGGAATCGATGGCTGATGGCGTTCTTCTCGTCCGCCGTCAGCTCGGCCATGGTCTTACCCGGCGTGTCGACCGGCAGGAACAGCGGGTCATAGCCAAAGCCGTGATCGCCGCGGCCCTCGTGCGCGATAACGCCCTCGCAGGCGCCCTCACCATAGGTGACCAAACCGTCCGTGTCGATGAGTGCAACGACGCTCATAAAGCGCGCGGTGCGATCCTCGTCGGCCACGCCTTCCAGGTTAACGAGCAGCTTGGCGTTGTTGGCGGCATCGTCGCCATGCACGCCCGCATAGCGCGCGCTATACACGCCCGGCTCGCCGTCCAGGGCATCAACGACCAAGCCCGAATCGTCGGCAATGGCCATGAGCCCCGTCTCCTCGACCGCAGCCTGCGCCTTGATGATGGCGTTCTCCAAAAACGTCGTGCCGTTTTCCTCGGGGTCCTCAAAATCGCCCAGCTGACCGAGCGCCACAAAGCGTACCTCGGGCATGACCTTGCCCAAAATGGCCTCGATCTCGGTGAGCTTATGGGCGTTGCCGGTTGCCACGACGATGGTCGCCGCCGGGTCGAGGGTGTCGATGTCAATCTTCTCAAGTGCCATAGCTGGCCTCCTTGTCTCTATAGCAATGCCGTGTTGAGGACGACGAGGACCTCGGCCTCTCTCCCCTCTCAATCAACGGCAGTCTTATACTTCGACGTTTTCCCAGATAAAACCTACCAAAATAAACCTGTCCCTTTTTGGTAGGTTAGGCGAGGGCTTGGCGCTGGAGCTCGATGAGCTCGGCGATACCCTTGTCGCCCAGGTCGAGCAGGGCGTTGAGGCGTTTGCGGTCGAAGGGCGCCTGCTCGCCAGTGCCCTGGAGCTCGATCATCTCACCAGTGTCGGTGGCGACGAGGTTCATGTCGACCTCGGCATGGCTGTCCTCGGAATAATCGAGGTCGAGCAGCGTATTGCCGTCGACAACGCCCATGGAGATGGCAGCCACCTGGCCGATAAGCGGGATGCGCTCGATCTTGCCCGCCTCGACCCACATGGCGAGGGCGTCGTGCAGCGCCACCCAGGCGCCGGTGATGCTCGCTGTACGCGTGCCGCCATCGGCCTGAATCACATCGCAGTCAACGGTGACGGTGTACTCGCCGAGCGCCTTCATGTTGACGACGGTACGCAGGCTGCGGCCAATGAGGCGCTCGATCTCCATGGAGCGACCCTTGCGGTTGGCGTGCTCGCGCTTGCAGCGCTTGCCGGTCGACGCCGGCAGCATGGCGTATTCCGCGGTCACCCAACCGGCCTTAGCTCCCTTTCGCCAGCCCGGCACGCCCTCCTCGATAGTGGCGGCGCACAGCACGTGCGTGTCGCCGAACTCGGCCAAACACGAGCCGTGCGCGTGCTTCATGACGCCACGGGTGAGCTTAACGGGGCGCAACTCGTTGGCGGCGCGGCCGTTGGCGCGGTTGACCTGCATGTACTCCATAGAAATATCCTTTCGGCAAATGATGTGGCGAAGGCTTTGGCGGCTGCCTTACATCTATTTCAGCTCATCGATATCGATATGCTCAATGCTCTTGAGCGGCTGACCAAAGATAAAGCTGCCCGCCACCGCAAACTCGGCAATGTTATCGGCCGTCGTGGCAAAACGATGCTGCGGCTCGGCGGCGTCGCCCGCCAGCTGCTCGCGGCGCGTGAGGATATCGGTCAGCTCGCGCGTGGTCTCCTCGGCGGAACTCACGACGCGCACCCCAGGCCCCAGCGCATGGCGGATAGGTCCCACCAACAGCGGAAAATGCGTACAGCCGAGCACCACGGTATCGATACCGTGGTCGCGCAGCGGCTCAACCGTGGCACCCACCAGCGCACGCACGGCAGGCGTATCGAAGACGTCCTCGTTCTCAAGCCACTGTTCCTGCAGATGTGCACCCGAGGCGAGCTCGTGTTCGACAACCTCGACAAAGCTCGAGGCAGGACAGCCGTATACATCGACGCCGGCATCTAGATCTTGAATGGCGCGCGTGTAGGCGCCCGAGCGAATGGTGAGGTTGGTGGCGAGCACGCCCACGCGACGCGTACGCGTGCTGTTGATTGCCGCACGGGCACCCGGCGCAATCACGCCGATCACGGGAACGTCGAGCACCTGCTGGGCCAGACGCAAGGCCGCAGCGGTCGCCGTGTTGCAGGCGATGACCATAATCTTGACGTCGTGCTTCGAAAGCCAACGACCCGCCTGCAACGCAAACGAGCGCACCTCATCCTCGGTGCGCGTGCCGTAGGGACAGCGCTTGGTGTCGCCAAAGTAGTAGACGGACTCGTGCGGCAGCGCCGTCGCAATCGCGCGCGCAACCGTCAGACCGCCCAAACCAGAATCGAACACGCCAATCGGGCGCGTGTCGCCTGCCGGATTCTCGATATCGGACATTACCTCACCAGTCTCTCTCGAAAAGACATGTCCAAGTGCAGCGACGCCGCGCTACGAACGCGCCGCGACCAGCAGCTCTGCCGTCGCCGCCCAACCGTCGACAATTTTGCCGCGCGTAACGAAAGCGTTCTCGCAAGCAGCCAGGAACTCGGGCGCGCCGGCGCTCGTCAGGCCATTCTCGACCAGGCAGAACGTGCCCACGTGATCGGCCATGTAGAAGTCGGACTCGGAATCGCCGAGCGCGAGCGTCTCCTCGCGCTCGATCCCCAGGTGCTCGCAGAAGCGCGCAATGGCAACGCCCTTGTTGAGACCCGCCGGATTGATGTTGAAGGCGCGGCCGTCCTCGACGCGATTAAGCTCGAGCGTCGTCGGCTTGGACAGGTGAGTCAGATGGCCGTTGCAAGCCCAGATCAGACCGCAGCCGGCCTCGTCAAGGATGGCCTGAACCTCATCGTCGGGCACATCGCCGCGCATGCCGACGGTGACCTCACGGTACTTGTAGCCGGTAGACATGTCGTTGTGGTACTCGATCTTGTGCGGCCAGCGGGCGAGGATCTTCTCGCACACGCCGGTCTGCTCGATTACCTGGTGCGGAGTAAGGCCGCAGGCGGGGTCGTAAGGCATGTCACCGGTCAGATACTCCCAATCGTTGGCTTTGAGGTCGTACATAACCAGGCCGCCCATCTCACCAATGTAGGAGTTGAGGCCGAGCACGCGCGCGTCCTCGTGGATCATGGTACGGTTGCGGCCCGAGGTGGGAACCACCTGAATACCAGCGCGAGCGAGCGCCACGACGGCCTCGACGAGTTTGGTCGAGGGGTTGCCGTCGTTGTCGCGCAGCACACACGAGCCGGGCGCGAGCATCGTGGCATCCAGGTCGGTAAAGACGTACTTGACCTTAGCCAAGCGCTCGCGCATCTCGCCCGAAAGCTCGGCAACGGTCGGCAGGGTGTTGTGGGACATGGTTACTCCGTTTACATAGAAGGGTTTGGACTTGGACGGCATGTTTTGATTGAGGGAACACGCTTATGGCGACAGCGCACTCAGAGCGCCGCCGCCATCATGGTTCATTAGTCAAACTGGGTAACATCGATCAGGCGATTGGCCAGCGAAAGGTCGCTCTCGATGGGCACGAACTCGTCGCCCACGTGCATGAGTTCCTCGTCACCCTTTGCCAGCAGCAAGACAATGGTGGGAGCATCGGGGTTGATGTACTCCTCGCGCGCCGCCTTGAACGCCGCATGCACAGCGGCTTCGCGATCGAGGATGATCTTGTTCGGCGTATCGTCGGGAACATGTTCGGCAAGCTCGCGACAGACCTTCATCGGGTCCTCGTGAGCCGGGTCCTCATTGGCAAAAATCATCAGGTCGGAATATGGTGCGGCCTCGCGCGGAAGCTGCTCGCGGCGCTCCTGCGCCTTGCCGCCGGCAGCGCCAAACACTGCGATGACCGGGCTGGCGGGAAACGCGCGCTTGACCGACGAGAAAAGCGAACGGAACGAAAGCTGGTTGTGCGCATAGTCGACGACGCAGATCACGCGGCCGTCCTTCGACTCCACGACCTCCATACGGCCCGGCACACGCAGTTTGGAGAGGCCCTTCTTGATGGCATCGATACCGATGCCGATCTCGCGCGCAGCGGCGATAGCGACCAGCGCGTTCTCCACGTTAAAGTCTCCCGCGATACCCAGCAGGACCTTCTCCCCCGCCTCGGACTCGTCGGCACACAGGCCATGCAAGTTGAACTCGATGCTAAAGCCGACCATGCGTACGTCGCTCGCCCACAGGCTTGCCTCGGGATGCTCGACGCCAACAGTCACCAAGCGCTCGGCCGTCGACGCTGCCTCCAGCACACGGTCGACCTCTTCGGTGCCCAGATTCACCACGGCGGTCTTTGCCTGGTCAAAGATCCTGAGTTTGCTCTCAAAATAATCCTCAAACGTGGGGTGTTCGATCGGCGAGATGTGGTCGCGGCCGATGTTGAGGAAGCACGCCACGTCAAACGGCAGATTCTCGACGCGTTGGTACTTGAGCGCCTGGCTCGAAACCTCCATGACCATGGACTGGCGACCGGACGTGCGGCAGTTGGCGATATGGCGCCAGACCTCGGGGGCCTCGGGCGTAGTATTGGTGCTCTCGTAGCACTCGATGCCATCGTCGGTACTCACCGAGCCGATCATGCCGCAGGACTCGCCCGCCGCTTTGATAATCGACTGGAGCATAAAAGCGGCCGTGGTCTTTCCCTTGGTACCGGTGATACCCACGATCTTGACGTCGTGGTCGGGACGGTCGTAGACCTCCGGCGGCAACAGGGCCATGGCCGTGCGAACGCTATCAACAACCAGCATCGCAGCACCGCTCTCCTGCGCCAGCGGCTCCAGAGACTCGACCAGTGACTCCTCGCACACAAATGCGACGGCGCCCGCATCGAGCGCCATGCTCAAAAACGCGGGCTTAAAGGCAGCACCTTTGCAGAAGAACACGTCACCTGCCGAGACCGCGCGCGAATCAAACGAGCAGCCGGTCACGGCACGCTCGTCAACCTGCTCTGATGCGCGCAGCTCGCCGCACACATCGAGAAGCTTGGCAAGCGTATCGACCGTGGTCACGGTCGCGGAATCCGAATGGTGCATCTTTCACCTTTCTCAGCCATTTGGCAGGGACGGTTTTATAGTAACTGAAACGCACCCACGCAAAAACGGCTCCCGGAGGAGCCGTTACGCGCAGGCGTTCGTCAGCCGAGGCTAGGCAGCCTGAACAGCGGGCTGGTCCTCGTCGATAAAGAAGCGCTTGTACCACACCAAGAACACGAGCGGCGTATAGATCTTGCGCTGGAAATCGCCCTTGCCCGCAAAGTGCAGATCGAGCAGGTGCATGAGTTCGTCGGTATTGAAGAACTCGCTTGCCCACGGCGCGGTGAAGTACTCCTTGACATAGTCGTACCACTTTTGCTCGCGCAGCCAGTAGACAATCGGCACCGGGAAGCCCACCTTGGGACGGGTGGCCCACTCATCGGGCAGCGACTTGTTGGCAGCGTGGCGGAGTACCTGTTTGTTGCCGTTCTCGTTGATGCGGTAGCGGTCGGGAATGTGCTCGGCGAACTCCATGACTTTGCGGTCCAGGAAGGGCACGCGCAGCTCCAGTGAGTGTGCCATGCACATCTTGTCGGCCTTGAGCAGAATGTCGCCCGGGAGCCACATGTTCATGTCCAGGTACTGCTTCTTGACCAGTTCGGGCTGACCCTTCACGCGTGCGTAGATGGGTGCAGCGAGCTCGAAGGCGCCGTCGCCGGTGTTGTACTCGGGCTTGAGCACGCCGTCGACCTCGCGCTCCGGCCATACCAGAGCCTGTCCCAGGAACGACTTCTCGGGGATCTCGGCACCCTTGACCAGGAAGTTATGTCCCTTGAAGTACGGCATATGCAGCGCCAGGTTACCGAGCGCGCGACGGACGGGCAGCGGCACCATCTTTTTGTACTTGCGCACCGGGACCGTATCCTCGTAGTAGGCGTAGCCGCCAAAGAGTTCGTCGGCACCTTCGCCCGAAAGCACGACGGTGACGTCCTTGCGGGCCATCTCGGCCAAGAACCACAGCGGCACGGAAGACAGGTTGGACTGCGGCTCGTCCATGTGATACTGGATGTCCTCGAGCGCACCGAAGAACTCGTCGGCGGTAATCATCTTGCGAACGTTCTCGACGCCGAGCTTATCGGAAAGCTCCTTGGCGTAGTTGGTCTCGTTGAAGTTCTTGTAGTCAAAGCCCACCGAGAAGGTCTTGTCGGGCATGAGGCAAGCGGCGATGTAGCTAGAGTCGACGCCGCCGGAGAGGAACGACGCGACCTTGACGTCGGCGATGCGATGGGCCTCGACGCTCTCGTGCACGACCTCGTCCAGCTCATCGACGTACTCCTCGAACGGCTTCTCGACGGCAGAGTAATCGCAATCCCAGTAGCGCTCGATGTTCATCTTGCCGGTCGGGATATCGACGGTAAAGTAGTGCGCCGGCGGCAGCTTGTAGACACCCTCGAAGAAGGTCTCCTCGGTTGCCGAATACTGCAGCGTCATGTACGGACGCAGGGCCTTTTTGTTGACCGCCTTGTGGAAGTGCGGGTAGTCCAGGAAGCTCTTGATCTCGGAACCAAAGAGCACGCCCGGAGCGCCGTCGCCCGCATCGGCCATGGGATAGTAGTAGAGCGGCTTGATGCCAAAGATGTCGCGGGCGCCAAAAAGCTTGTTCTTCTTTTTGTCCCAGATGACGAAGGCGTACATACCGCGCAGGCGATCGAGGACGGCCTCGCCCCACTCCTCGTAGCCGTGCAGGAGGCTCTCGGTGTCGGCGCCGCAATGGAACTTGTAGCCCTTGGCTTCGAGCTCGGAACGGAGTTCTTGGAAGTTGTAGATCTCACCGTTGAAGACAATGACGACGCTGCCGTCCTCATTGGCCATGGGCTGAGCGCCGGCCTCGGTCAGGTCGAGGATCGACAAGCGGCGGAAGCCGAGGGCAACGCGGCCGTCGATAAACTGACCGCCCATGTCGGGACCGCGATGGACGATGCGGTCCATCATCTTGGTGAGCACCTCGGATTGGTTATCCGTCCCACCGACAAAACCGACAAAACCGCACATATACTATCCCCTCTGCTGTTGCTGGGCATCAAATCGAATCAGTAGCTTTTGAGTATACCCGAGGGCGTAAAGAGGGGCGGAATGTTCAGGCAATCTCAACTGAATCAGCTCCGCTGTGACACGCGCCAGTTACCTTTAATGGATATGAGGTGAATGAGGCGATTGTTTTGCTATACTCTCTCCGCGCGGGCGATTGGCGCAACGGTTAGCGCAGGTGCTTTACACGCACAAGGCTGGGGGTTCGAATCCCTCATCGCCCACCATTGAATTGGAAACGGTCCTCGAAAGGGGACCGTTTTTGTTTGGGCCCATTTCATGGGATTCGAACCCGCAAGGGTGCGGAGCTGAGGAAACGCGAAGCGTTTTCCAGCGCAGCACGCGAGGAGCGAAGCGACGAAGCGGATGCGGGCGGCGGAGCCGCACGCGGACATCCCTCATCGCCCACCACTGATTTGATAGGCCTCCAGCGATGGAGGCCTTTCCTTTTTCATGCCCAGCGCATGGGATTCGAACCCGCCAGCACATCTATCGCAAAGGCCGTGGTCAAAAAATGGCAAAAATGAGTACTGCTACTTTGTTTGCAACATATAAAAAGATAGTATTTGCTTAAGTTACGCAACATATGTCCATTATAAGTACTAACAGTTGGATCAAAATCGTGCTTTCATCGCCATTTCGACTTGCTATCTGGCCTTATTAGTCCAAAATTGCTGCTACCAAATCGGTAACAGTACTCATATTTGATGTTTTTTGACCAGCAGGTCTCCCTGCCTTAGCAAATCTAAGGCAAAACGGGCTCCAGACCGCTGAATCATGCCGCATAGGGCACGTCCGCAGTCCGGAACCCGGTCCAAATTGAGTTATTGCGCCGCGTTAGCCCAAAACACCCGACAGGATCTCGATCAGACTGTCCACGTCGGCTTCCTCGCAGACGAGTGGCGGCAGGAAACGCAGCGTATGCGCACCCGTAGCGTTGATCACGGCACCGGCGGCCAGCGCGCGGGCAACAACATCATGCGCGTCGCCCGCGGCATCATCCAAATCACAGCCGAGCATCAAGCCGCGACCACGTACCTCGGTCACGTGCGGCAGCTTGGCGAGCTTTGCCTCCATATAGGCACCCACCTTGGCAGCATGGTCGGCATAATCGCCGCGCACAAGCGCGGAGAGCGTCGCGGCGCACGCCGCGACGGCCAAGCAGCTACCGCCAAAGGTCGAGCCGTGGTCGCCCGGCTTAAACACGTCGGCAATCTCCTTCTTTGCCACGACGGCACCCATGGGCACGCCATCGGCAATGCCCTTGGCAAGGCTCATGATGTCGGGCTCCACGCCATAGGTTTGGAATGCAAACGGCTTGCCGGAGCGGAAGATGCCGCACTGGACCTCGTCGGCGATAAGCACGGCGCCCACTTCGTGTGCCAGGTCGCGCGCTGCCGCCATAAACTCCTCGGTCATGGGGTGCACGCCACTCTCACCCTGGATCGGCTCGAGCATCACGGCACAAATCTCGCTCCCCAGCTGCTTAAAGATCGCACGCAGCTCGTCCACATCGTTGGGCGTGCAGGCCACAAAGCCACCCGGCAGCGGGCGGAAGCTGTCCTGCAGCCAATCCTGCATGGTAGCGGCAATGGTCTCGAGCGTACGGCCGTGGAAGCCGCCGCGCATGCACACGATGGTGTTGCCGCCATTACCGGCACGCTTGGCGTACAGGCGCGCGAGCTTCATCGAGCCCTCGTTGGCCTCGGCGCCAGAGTTGGCAAAGAAGGTCTCCCAAACCTGCTCATCCGCAGCCGGGGCACCAAGAGCAGCTGCCGTGGTCTCATCGCCGGCGACAATGGCATCGGCAAGCACGCGCGCACCATCTACGTCGTCGTTAGCAAACTTGGACAGCAGCGCCGCGACCTGTCCGCGCTGCTCAATGTAGAAGTAATTGGAGACATGCATGAGCTTTTTGGTCTGTGCCTCGAGCGCCGAGAGCACAGCCGGGTCGCCATGACCTAGGCTGCACACGCCGATGCCGGCAAGAAAGTCGAGGTACTCACGGCCATCGTCGCCGGTGAGCTTCATGCCGTGACCCTCGACAAACTCGACCGGAGAGCGGCCAAAGGTATGCATAACGTAATGGGATTCAAGCGATTGCTGAGCTGCAAGTGACATGGGATGCCTTTCGTTGGGCGCCAGACGGCGCGGGGCTATGGGTGCAGGAATGGGGCGGCTGCGGGTCAGCTAGACCGTCTGAAGCTTCTCGACCTCGTCAAGGTTTTCGGTCAGACGCGCAGCAAACGTCGAAAGCGGATGCGGATGCGTATCGAACTCGTAAGCCGTCTCGGTGGAATGGATCACGGTGCCGACGCCGGCATCGGTCAGCAGCTCCAGGAGCAGCGAATGCGGCGTGGTACCGTTAATGATGTGGGCACGAAATACGCCGCCGGTAAGCGCATCGACGGCCGCACGCAGCTTAGGAATCATGCCCTTATCGACCTCGCCGCCGTAGAGCATTTCGTTGACCTCGTCGAGCGTTAGGTTGGAGATAAGCGAGTCCTTGTCGCTAAAGTCCTTGTACAGGCCATCGACATCGGTCAAAAAGATCGCCTTATGCGCGTGGAGCGCCGCGGCAACGGCACCGGCGGCGGTGTCGGCGTTGATGTTGAAGAAACCGCCGTCCTCCCCCGCCGCGACGGTAGCGATGACGGGGATGTACTCGCTATCGAGTAAGCGCTCGATATAGTCGGTGTTGACGTGCGTCACTTTGCCCACGCGACCGAGCTCGGGGTCGAGCGGCTCGGCGATGAGCGTGCCGGCATCGCTGCCCGACACGCCCACGGCCAGGTTGCCGTGGTGGTTGATGGCAGCAACCAGCTCCTGGTTAACCTTGCCGCCCAGCACCTCGCGCACGATATCCATAGTCGCCGGCGTGGTCACGCGCTGGCCGTTCTTAAACTCGACGGGAATATCGTAATGGCTCAGCGCCTCGTTGATAGCCTTGCCGCCGCCATGCACGATGACGGGGCGCATACCGATGATCTTGAGCAAAACGATGTCGCTCATCACGTCGCGGCGCAGCTGCTCATCAACCATGGCGGCTCCGCCATATTTGATAACAACCGTCTTGCCGGTCAGGTTCTTAATCCACGGCAGCGCTTCGAACAGCAGCTGCGCGGTTGCTTCGTTGGATTCGCTCGAACGACAATCGCGTGCGAATTTCATAATCTGCCTCGTCTTTCGTATCGTTATCGCGCCGCGCTCCGCTGTCCGCAATCGCGGCAAGATGCGCAGCGTGCCCGGAATCTAGGAACGGTAGTCGCCGTTGATGGAGATGTACTCATGCGTGAGGTCGCAGGTCCACACGGTCGTTGCCGCGTCGCCTGCGCCCAAGTCGGCCGAGATCACGATCTCGGGCGCCTCGAAACGTCGTAGAGCCTCGTCCTCGTCAAAGGGAACAGTCAGACCATCGCGACAGACAGGCATGCCCATCATGTCGATGGAAACGTCTTCCTGATTAAACTTCACGCCGCACTTGCCGAGTGCCATGGCGACGCGGCCCCAGTTGCAGTCGTGGCCGGCGATGCAGGTCTTAACGAGCGGCGAGTTGGCAACGGCGCGAGCGACGATATCGGCCTCCTCGTCGTTCACGGCGCCGGTAACGTTGACCGTAACAAGCTTGGATGCGCCCTCGCCATCGGCGGCGATATTGCGCGCCAGGCTCTCGCACACCTCGTGCACGGCAAATGCCAACTCGTCGAAGGCATCGGAGCCCTCGACGATAGGCTCGGCATCTGCGGCAGCGGCGCCGGAGGCAAGCATGATGCAGGTGTCGTTGGTCGAGGTGTCGGAATCGACCGTTACCTTGTTAAAGGTCTGCTTGACGGTCGAGAGCAGCAGGGCATGAAGTGCCGCAGGCTCGACGGGGGCATCGGTAGTAATGACCGCGATCATGGTGGCCATATTGGGCATGATCATGCCCGAGCCCTTGCACATTCCGCCTACCGTATAGACATTGCCCGCATGACCCGCAGCCTCGCTGACATAGGACACGGCGTACTCCTTGGAGTGCGTGTCAGTCGTCATGATGGCGCGAGCGGCATCGGCGCCACCGTGGGCGGAGAGCGCCTCGTAGGCAGCAGGAATGGCGGTCTCAAACGTGTCGATCGGCAGAATCTGGCCAATCACGCCCGTGGAGGCAACCAGAATCTGCCGGGGCTCGCAGCCGATGACCTGCGATGCGATGCTGCACGTCTCGCGCGCGCATGCAAGGCCGGTCTCACCCGTGGCGGCGTTGGCATTGCCAGAGTTGACCGAAACGCCGGCGATGATACCGTAACCCTTGTCGGCACCGCCCAGGTTGGCACGGCTCACTTGCACGGGCGCCGCGCAAAAGCGATTGGTAGTAAACACGCCGGCACCGGGACAGGGTTTATCGGGCACGACGAGCGCATAGTCCAAGCGCTCGGGATTCTTCCGGAATCCCGCATGGATGCCTGCAGCCTTAAAACCAGCCGCAGCCGTAACGCCACCCTCGACGGCGCGAATCTTGATATCAAACAGCTCGGTATTCATCGTCTTTATGACTCCTTATGTCAAACAAAAAACGGACATCGGTTGGTGCGCCATGCCAGTCGTGATCATGAGACCAGCTTAAGAGTGGCGCCCCACTCGATGCCCGACTACCAAATCGTTAACAATCGAATGTGCTACACCGGGCACGCCACTGTGGGCAAGCCTCGTCGCTCGTCAAAGCCAAAGACGATATTGGCACACTGGACCGCTTGGCCCGCAGCGCCCTTGCACAGATTGTCGATGGCGCCCGTCGCCACCAGCACGCCCGCGCGCTTGTTGAGCGCGAGGCCAATCTGGGCGGCGTTGGTGCCGACGACCGAAGCCGTCTTGGGCTGCTGGCCGGCATCGAGCACGCGCACAAAGGTGCGTCCAGCGTAGAACTGCTTGTAATAGTCGACGACATCCTCAAGAGCCAGGGAGTCGATGGCCTGCGGCGTGAGCGGCAGCGTCACCGTGGAGAGCAGACCACGCTTGAGCGGTGCCAGGTGCGGGGTAAAGACGACGCGATCGGTCAGGCCAAGGATTTGCTCAATCTCGGGCGTGTGGCGATGTTTACCCACGCCATAGGCTTCCAGGTTCTCGTCCGCGCTGCAAAAATGTGTACGAGCGTTGCAGGACTTGCCGGCACCCGTTACACCGCTGATAGCGTCAACGATCACGGGGCCACTCTGGGCAACCCAACCGGCGCGCACGGCAGGAGCAGCAGCAAGACTCGTTGCGGTGGGATAGCAGCCGGCGCAGGCGACCAGCACGGGTTTGCCGTCGGCATGGTCGGATGCGGCGGTCTCCAAGTCCCGGCAGAATAGCTCGGGCAGGCCAAAGGCACGGGTCTTGAGCAGCTCGGGGCTCGTATGCTCGGCGGCATACCACGTCTCAAAGACGGACGCGTCGTTCAGGCGGTAGTCGGCCGAAAGATCAAAGCAGGAGACGCCCGATGCAAGCAGCGCGGGCACCTGTGCCATGGCAGCCGTGTGCGGCACGGCAAGAAAAACCGCATCGCAGCTCTTAAGCTCGGGGGCGTCATGCGTGGTGAAAACCAGATCGCTCACGCCAGCAAAGCTCGGATACACCGCGGACAGCGGCTGGCCGGCATCGGCGTTGGACGTAATGGCAACAAGTTCAAACTCGGGATGGCCGAGCACGAGGCGAATGAGCTCGGCTCCGGCATATCCAGCCGCGCCGACGATTCCAACCTTCAATGACATATCAGACTCCTTGTCTGCGATTTATGCACCGATGCGCATTTCGCAGTGGTCGTTATGAAGTGGGTTGAAACTTTAGCACCAAAAGATGCATGAACACGTAAATGGCTTGCATATTCATGCATTGAAACATTCCCGACACATTCGCTTGAAGGAATTGACAAATGGAGCGGGCCCCGTATTGACCGGCGCTCCTAACGGCACCGGGCAATACGGGGCCCGCCCATGCGAAAACCAAGTTGTTAGGATGAGCCAGCCGGCTAGAGCTCGACCGGCACCCATTCGTCGTGATTGCAGATAAAAGCCTCGGGATCCTCGACGCTAAAGAAGACGAGCGTGGGGTCGTTAGGCCCCTCATAGTGCTCGCCCAGGTGCTCTAGATGCTTCCACCCGGCTTCGCGCATTTCGCTCGAAGCCCGGTCATCCAAGCCGGCACGCCCGCGCAAGATGAGCCAGCCATGGCCCGGCCACCAACTCGTGGCCTCAAAGCGCTGGTTTTGCAGCAGCTCTTGCCACACATCTTTGGTGCGCGCTGTTACAAACCACAGCTTGCCATCCTGGATCTGCGCAAACGAAAACGGACGCACATGAGGCTGTCCGTCAACGCTCGTCGCCAAATACCATGCCGGCACCGACGTCAGATACTCCAACACCGTATTCAATCCGTCCATGTGTCCTCCTGTACTAGCTAGTTTGGGAACCTGGTTTGTGCGAGCTAGAGCTCCAGGCGCTCCTCGCTGCCGTCGATATCACAGAAGCGCGCGACAATATTGCGGACCGAAAAGAAAGCAAGGCGGCCGTCGTTGGCACTCTCGTGTTCCTCGCCAATGCCCACCATGTGCTTAAAACCCGCTTGACGCACCTTGTCGCTCGCAACTGCGTCGTCCTCAAGTGCGGCTTCGCCGGTCAATACGATCCAACATTCCCCCGGCTTCCAGCCCGAGAGCTCAAACTTGGGATTCGCACTCAGCTCCGCCCACACATCCTTGTCGCGCGATGTGCAAAACCACAGCTTACCGTCATCGACCATGGCAAACGAAAACGGCCTCACGCGAGGCTGATGCCCGTCGCTTGCATCGGTCGTGGCCAGATACCACGCCGGAATGCGCCTGAGATACGAACAGGCGCGCTCAAGCTGAGCTGTGCGGTCGTTGTCGGTCATAGGGACCCCTTTCCTGCGCTCGAATCGCGCCTAAACAAGTTGAAGGTTGATGACGATGACGCAGATGAGCAGCAACGCCGTCACCACCGCCGCCAATGCATCGCCGCGGCCAAACGTAAGTGCATGCAGACGCGTGCGTCCCTGTTCGCCGTGATAGCAACGCGCATCCATGGCGGCCGAAAGCGTTTCGGCATGACGGAACACGCCCGTGAACAGCGGAATGGCCACACTGCCGAGCATACGCACGCCGCCGAGCGGGCCTCCCGTCACGCGCGCACCGCGGCTCGCCTGCGCATCGGCCGTCTGCTTCATCTCGGTAGCGAACTGCGGCATAAAGCGCAACGCGATACCCATGATCATGCCGAGCTCATGCGCCGGAAGCCCCACGCGCGCAAACGGTGCGAGCAGACGCTCAAAGCCCGCGGTGAGGTCGAGCGTGGGGGTGGTGAGCGTAATGGCGCTCATGCCGGCCATCATCAGGGTCAGGCGGCACGCCATAAACGCCGCAGAACGCAGTGAGCCCTCGCTTATCTGCAAAAAGCCGAGCTGCCACAGAATGCGCCCACTCTGATCGGTAAACAAGTTGAGCACCGCGACCACGACGACGATTGCCAGCAGCGGCGCCATCGATGATAGGACCCGGCGCAACGGCACCCGAGACACGGCATAGATCAGCACAACGAAAATTGCGACCGGGGCCAGTCCGCGGAAGCCACTGACCGTGAGCGTCGTGATCAGAAACACAAAGCCCAAGAGCAACTTGGTTCGCGGGTCCAAGCGGTGGATTGCACTATCGCCGGGATAGTAACTGCCAAACGAAAACGCCTCCATCAGCAGCCCTCCTCTCGCGCGACCGTCTTGGATTTAGCAATGTCCGCGACGTTAGAAGGACCGCCCGAGCAACCGATTAGCAGGTCCACCAACTCGTCTGTCAGCGACTCAACCGTATAGAGGCCGTCAAAGCGCAGCGGCACGCCCGCCTCCGTAAGCGCCAGCGCCATACGCTGGGCGGCGGGAACGCCCAAGCCGATTGATTTAAGCTCATCGGCATGCGCAAAAACCTGAGCGGGCGTGCCCTCGGCAAACACCGCGCCCTCGTTCATCACGACAATACGGTCGCAGCAATTGGCCAGGTCATCCATACTATGCGAAACCATGACAACGGTCAGGCCATCGCGGTGAAGTCGATCGATAAGCTCAAGGAAATCCCTGCGCGCAGCCGGATCGAGCCCCGCCATGGGCTCATCGAGTACTAGGACCTCGGGCTCCATAGCAAGCACGCCGGCAAACGCCACGCGGCGCTGCTGGCCGCCCGAAAGCTCAAAGGGGCTCTTATCGCCTATCGCGACAAGGTCGAGGCCCACGCGCGTAAGCGATGATGCGACACGGCGCGCAACCTCGTCTTGCGGCAGACCAAGGTTGCGCGGGCCAAACGCCACGTCCTGCGCCACGGTCTCGGCAAATAACTGGCGCTCGGGATACTGAAACACCACGCCGACCTTGGCCTTAACCGCGGCGGCATCTTTCTTGTTTGCCAGGTCGAGCCCCAATGCGTAAACGGAACCCTCCTGGGGACGAATCAGACCGTTGAGATGCTGAACCAGCGTCGACTTACCCGAACCGGTATGGCCCGCAAGGCCCAGGAACTCGCCGCGACGCACCGTTAGCGATACATTGCGCAACGCCCAGGGACTGCTAGGGTCATTGCCCCAGAGGGCCTGCTTGTTCGATGTGCCCTCGGCGGCTGAGTGCTTGTGCCAACGGCGACGCTCGCGGGCGCTCAGCGAATAGCTGTACGAAAGGTGCGAAATCTCGATGACGGACTCCAGCGCGTCTGCGCCATCGATTGCAGAGGAGACGTTGTCGGGAATACGAGGATTGGATGCGAAAGGCCGCCCGGCGATTCCTGTCCTACTCCGCTCGGCATAAGCCTGCGCTATATCGGCGACCATATCCGCCTCGCGCACCTTCGCGCAAATGGGCATACCCTTCTCACGAAGTGCCATGCCCAAACGGCACGACTCCGGCATATCCAAGTTGAGCTGTGCAAGTTCGTCCGCCCGCGTCAAGATCTCCTCGGGCGTACCGAGCATGGCAACGTGCCCCGCCCGAAATACCGCGACACGATCGGCCTCGGCGGCCTCTTCCATAAAGTGCGTAATCATCACGATGGTCATGCCGCGTTCGTGCAGCGCGTGACAGGCCTTCATAAGGCCCTTGCGCCCGCACGGATCGAGCATCGAGGACGCCTCGTCCAAAATGAGCACACGCGGCTCCATGGCGAGCACGCCGGCAAGCGCCACGCGCTGCTTTTGTCCGCCCGAGAGAGCGTGGGTCTCGTGGCGCTCAAAGCCCACCAGACCCACGGCCTTCAGCGCCTCGCGCACGCGCTGCGCGATCTGGGCCGATTCGACCCCTAAGTTCTCGGGACCAAACGCAACATCGTCCTCGACAAGCGTCGCCACAAGCTGGTCGTCGGGATTCTGGAACACCATGCCCGCAGTCGAGCGGATATCGTAGACCAGCTCGGGATCGGACGCGTCCATGCCGTTGACGCACACCGTTCCCGCATCGGGCTGCAGCAGCGCGTTCAAATGCTTGGCAAACGTAGACTTGCCCGACCCGTTTCCGCCGAGGATGCAGAAAAACTCGCCATCCTCGATGTTCAGATCGATGCCATCGAGCGCCGGTACAGCACCGTCATAGCTAAAGGAAACGCCCCGACACTCAATCATGCGCGGCCTTTGACCTGGTCCTTCTTGGGCGTGATGAGATTAGAGACCGCCTTGTACACCACCAGCGTCAACACCGAGTTGAGCACGGTCTTGATGAGGTTAAACGGCAAGACGGCGGGAAGCATGAGCGGCAGAATCACATCGACCGAGCCATACCAGAACCAAACGCCGATGGTCAGGTTCGCGACCATGGACAGCGCCGTAGCGGCAATGACGCCGAGCGCCAGGCCAATCACGGCACCCTTGTAGGTGTGCATCTTCTGATAGACGATAGCCGCAGGCAGAATATAGCCCAGCGTGGCAACCAAGTTCATAAGCGCGCCGACCCAGTCACCCGTGGTGAGCGCATGGATAACGATCGCCATAGCGGCAACAGCGGTGCCGGCACCAGGGCCATACGCAAATCCACACACCATCGCCGGCACCAGCGACGGGTCATACGTCAAAAACGGCGCCGAGGGAAGGATGGGCAGCTGCACATACATAAACAGTGCTCCCAAGGCGCACATCAACGCCATGGTAACGAGCTGTTTGGTGCTCCACCTATTCGTGTTCTCAAAATGGATATGCTGCGACTGTTCAGACATAAGATCACCTGCCTCTTTCATCCGGACTCTAACCGTTGGTACTGGGATCTCACCAGTTCAGCCGGCATGCGAACCAACGCACGCACGGGTCGCGGACTCATCGGCTCGGTCGCAGGCATCTCGCCTGCGCCACGGCGTCCCTTTGACACCGCCCGATTTACCGCCAGTGGGGAATTTCACCCCGCCCTGAAACAGCAATTGCAAGTGTAGCACGGGCAGGTTTTCGCGCAAGTATGCCAAGGGTAATTTATGGTGGTGATCAGTTGCCGTAACAACCACGTTCCCCACCCATCCCAAAGTAACGCGCCTTTCGCGCAAAGCGCGAAACAGCGAAGGGGACACGTATCCCTATCAACCACGTCCTTCTCCGCCCGCCGACCTCAAGGCCGTAAACGCAGGGAATCCGGGGGCGGGATGGGGGTTTCTCTCCGGAACATTCCGCAGGACGCAAAGAGGCTCCGCAGCGCGAAGCGCGATGCGGAGCCTCTTTGCATGTCCGAGGACGTTCC